>CALFEY010000165.1 GCA_937958295.1 uncultured Pseudomonadota bacterium | reverse complement strand
AAGAGCACGGCATTGCCGAGCCCGCCCCCCACGAGCACCACCGTCTCGCCCGGCTCGATCTCGGTGGGCGCGCCCGTGGGGCCCATGAGCACCACGGGCTCGCCCGGGCGGAGCTCCGCGCACAAGTTCGACGAGCCGCCCATCTCGAGCACGATGAGCGATACGAGCCCGCGCTCGCGATCGACCCAGGCGCCCGTCAGGGCGAGTCCCTCCATCACGAGGCGCGTGCCCGCGCGCGTGGCGGCGAGTGCCTCATAGTTCTGCAGGCGGTAGAACTGGCCCGGCGCGAAGCGCTCCGCCGCGGCAGGCGCACGCACCACCACCTCCACGATCGTGGGGGTGAGGCGGTCCACGCGCTCCACCCGGGCGCGCAGGCGATCGTCGAGCGCGGCGTAGAACCGCGCATCGGACAAAGCGGAGGCCGGCGCCACCTTGGCCAGCATGCGATCGACGATGGGCCAGCCCTGCTTCGCGCTCGCCATGGCCTTGACCACGTTGCCGAAGAACGACGGATGCAGGTCCCCGAAGAAGCTCGCGGCGCGGCCGTCGGGGAGGATGTCGGTGAGCACCGCGGGATAGGCGGGCTTGGCGAGCCCGCGCATCACCTTGACCGGCTCGCCCGCCTCGTCGAGCACGCGGAAATACTTGCCGTCGAGGTGGTAATGCGACGAGTCCTCGCGGGTGAGCACGGTGTTGGGTTGCGTGCCGGCCGCGATGAGGATCGTGCGCGCCGGCAAGGTGGCCTTGCCATACTCGTGCCACACACCGTCGCCGTCCGTGCGCTGGAGCGACACGGCAAGGCCGGTGGCCGCGCCGCGCTCGTCGACCTCGATGGCCATCGGGGTAATGCCTTCCGCGAAGCGGATGCCTTCCTCCAGCGCCTTTTCCACCTCCTCGTGATTGAGCGTGTAGGACGGGCTGTCGATGAGCCGCCGGCGATAGGCGACCGTCACCCCGCCCCACTCGTGCAGCAACGCCGCGATCCGCGGCGGCCGGCCGCTGCGCCCGGCGGCCGCGAGCTCTTCCCGGAGGGTGCGCGCATGGGTCAGGAACTCCTGCGCGACGGCGGCTTCCTCGAAGGTCCACATCGCTTCCACGGCGTCGCGTCCCTGCTCCGCAACGAGCGCCTCGTAGCGCGCAAGGAACTTCTCCACCTGCACCGGGTAGTACGCGAGCGACTCGGTGGCGGTGTCGATGGCCGTGAGCCCGCCGCCCACCACCACCACCGGCAGGCGCACCTGCATGTTGGCGATCGAGTCGCGCTTGGCGGCGCCGGTGAGCTGCAACGCCATCAGGAAATCGGACGCCGTGCGCACGCCGTTGGCGAGGCCGTTGGGGAGCTCGAGCACGGTGGGCTTGCCAGCGCCGGTGGCCAGCGCCACGTGGTCGAAGCCCGCAGCGAACGCGCCCGCGTCGTCGAGGGTGCCACCAAAGCGCACGCCGCCGTAGAGGGCAAAGCGATCGCGCCGCTCGAGGAGCAAGCGCACGATCTTGAGGAAGTTCTTGTCCCACCGCACGGTGATGCCGTACTCGGCCACGCCGCCGAAGCCCGCCATCAGGCGGTCGTCGAGCGGCTCCACGAGCGTGGTCGCATCGTGGATCGGGACGAAAGGCACCCGCTCCCCCGCGATGGTGATGCCAGTGAGCGAGGGGTCGAGCGGCTCGATCTTCAAGCCGTCGATGCCCACCACGGTGTGGCCGGCGTTGACGAGATAGTGCGCGAGGGTGAAGCCTGCGGGACCGAGGCCTACCACGAGCGCGCGCTTGCCGGTGCGCTCCGCCGGCAGCGGGTGCCGCAGATTGAGCGGATTCCAGCGCGTGAGGAGCGAATAGATCTCGAAGCCCCACGGCAAGGCCAGCACGTCCTTGAGGATACGCGTCTCCGACTGCGGGATGTCGACCGGGTCCTGCTTCTGGTAGATGCACGACTTCATGCAGTCGTTGCAGATCCGGTGCCCCGTGGCCGCCACCATCGGATTGTCGATGACGATGATGGCGAGCGCGCCGAGCGGCCAGCCGTCGGCGCGCAGCTTGTGGAACTCGGAGATCCGTTCCTCCAGCGGGCACCCGGCCAGGGTGACATTGAACGGCGACTTCTTGAACGGGATCTCGCCGGGCTGGGCCTTCTTCTCCGGCAAGCCTTGCGCGCACGAGTCCTTGCCCTGCTCGTGGCACCAGATGCAGTAGTGCGCCTGGTCGAGTCCGCCCACGAGGTCGGTGCCGTGATCGGTGAGCGCGAAGCCGTCGCGTTCGCGCTGCGGATGATGGTGGTCGAGCTTCCACGACGACACGCCGTGGCGTTCCTCCGCCTCGATGGGCACGAGGCGCATGAAGTCGAGCTTGCGGGGCGCCCGGAACAGCACGCCACCGCGATGGGCCGTGCGGCCGGCCGGCGTGTGCGCGGCCCAGGCGGCGTAGCGGGCGGCCACGTCCAGCGCCGCGGCATGGGCCGCCTCGTCGGCGAGCCAGGCGGTCACCGCCTGCGCGAAGCGCAGCTCCGAAAACGGCGCTGCCAAGGCGGTCTCGAGCTCGGCCCGCAGCGCCGGGCCGTCGAAGCCCGCGGCGACATCGGCCTTGAAGGCGTTCATCGCCTTCCTCTGCACGAACTGCCGCTTGATCACGAAGATCGGCGCGAGCTCGTGGTGCAGGGCCTCCAAGGCCTGTACCTGCGGCGCGATGCCGAAGAGATGCGCGAGGAAGTCCTCGAGGTGCGGTGCCACGGCGATCAGGAGATCGGCCTCGGCCTTGCGGTCGATCGCATCCGGGGCGGCGCGGGCGGCAGCGAACCGCTCGGCCAACGCTCCGTCGCCGGCATGCAGCGCCTTGGCGAACGCCTCGTCCAGGCGACGGGCGCCCACCACGGAATAGAGGTCGGCGAACGTCAGGCCGTGGGCGAGAGACAGCGGAGGAGCCATGGAGGAAGGCGGCCGTGGGCCGCGGGCAGCGAGCGCAAAAGCTGTCCATTTTACCCGGCGACGAGGCTCGCGGGCGGCGTGTGCGGGCATATGCTTAGACCTGTCGTATGCGCACGCCGCCTTGCGATAGCCCTGTGCGCCCATGCCGCGCACGCACCCGCATAATGGAGGGTCAACCGGTCCGCGCCGCGGACGTTATGGGCTTCCTCGCCCCCAGACTGCCTGGAGATCGCATGTCCGTCCTTCGCTTTGCCGCGCTCGCCTTCGCGCTCGCCGTGCTTCCCGCCGGCGCGCAAACGATCAAGCTCGGTGAGCTCAACAGCTACAAGGTGTTTCCGTCCTTCCTCGAACCGTACAAGAACGGCATGACGCTCGCGCTGGACGAGATCAACGCGGCAGGTGGCGTGCTCGGCCGCAAGCTCGAAATCGTGATCCGCGACGACAATGGCACGCCCGGCGATGCCGTGCGGGTGGCCGAAGAGCTCCTGTCGCGGGAGAAGGTGACGATGCTCATGGGCACCTTCGCCTCCAATGTGGGCCTCGCCGTGGCCGACCTCGCGCGCCAGCGCAAGGTCCCCTTCCTGGCTTCCGAGCCCCTCACAGACAAGATCGTGTGGGACAACGGCAACAAGTACACCTACCGCCTGCGCGCCTCCACGTTCATGCAGACGGCCATGCTGGTCCCCGAAGCCGCCAAACTCGGCAAGAAGCGTTGGGTGATCATCTATCCCAACTACGAATACGGCCAATCCGCCACCGCGGCCTTCAAGAAGCAGCTCAATGCCATGCAGAGCGGCGGGCTCGAGTTCATCGAGATCGCGGTGCCGCTCGGCAAGATCGACCCGGGCCCGGTGGTGCAGGCCGCGCTCGATGCCAAGCCCGACGCCATCTTCAGCTCGCTCTTCGGCCCCGACCTCGCGCGGTTCGTGCGCGAGGGACAGCTGCGCGGCCTCTTCAAGGACCGCGTGGTGTTCAACCTGCTGGGCGGCGAGCCCGAGTACCTCGATCCGCTCAAGGACGAGGCGCCCGTGGGCTGGTACGTGACGGGCTATCCGTGGGACTCCATCGCCACCCCTGAGCACAAGAAGTTCAAGGACGCGTACATGGCCCGCTTCAACGACTATCCGCGTCTGGGTTCGGTCGTGGGCTACTCCGCGGTGGTGGCCGCCGCAGCGGCGATTCGCAAGGCCGGCTCGACCGACCCCGAGAAGATCGTGGCGGCACTGTCGGGCCTGTCGTTCACCTCGCCCTTCGGCCCCGTGACCTTCCGGCCCATCGACCACCAGTCCACCATGGGCGCCTACGTGGGCCGCACGGCCGTGAAGGACGGCAAGGGCACGATGGTCGACTGGAAGTATGCCGACGGCAAGGACTACCAACCGGAGGACTCGGTCGTGCGCTCGATGCGCCCGCCCGAGCGCTAAACCGCCCGCTTCGTGACTTTCGCGTCGTTCCTGCTGCAGCTCGGCAACGGGCTGTCGTCGGCGTCGGCGCTGTTCCTCGTGGCGGCCGGGCTGACGCTGATCTTCGGCGTCACCCGGATCGTCAACTTCGCCCACGGCTCGCTGTACATGCTGGGCGCATACCTTGCCTATGCCGCGGGCGCGTGGCTCGCGAGCGCGGGCCTCGGCGGAATCTCGTTCTGGCTCGGCGTGCTCGCGGCCGCGCTGGCGGTGGGCGTCATCGGCGCACTGATCGAGGTCTTGCTGCTCAAGCGCCTGTACGCCGCGCCTGAGCTCCTGCAACTCACCGCTACGTTTGCCGTCGTGCTGATCGTGCGCGACGCCACGCTCGCGGCGTTCGGCGCCGAGGATCTCCTCGGGCCGCGCGCGCCGGGACTTGCCGGCACGGTGACCATCGCCGGGCACGCCATCCCGGAGTACGACCTCTTCCTGATCGTGGTGGGGCCGGTGGTGCTCGTCGCGCTCACGTTCCTCGTCACCCGCACGCGCTTCGGCGTGCTGATCCGCGCGGCCAGCGAGAACCGCGCGCTCACGGCGGCCCTCGGTATCGACGAGGCGAAGCTCTTCACCGCGGTCTTCGCCCTCGGCGCCTTCCTCGCCGGCCTCGCCGGCGCGCTGCAACTGCCCCGCGAGCCCGCCAACCTCGGGATGGACCTCGCCACCGTCGCGGATGCCTTCGTGGTCACGGTCGTGGGCGGCCTGGGCTCCATTCCGGGGGCCTTCCTGGCGGCGGTCATCATCGGCATGACCAAGGCGATGTGCATCGCGCTCGGCAGCCAGGAGATCCTGGGCATCTCCATCGCCTTTCCCAAGATCACGCTGGTGGCCGAGTTCGCGGTCATGGCCATCGTGCTGGCGGTGCGTCCGCACGGATTGCTGGGCACGCCGCCGGGCGCGCCCGTGACCACGCCGCTGCCGGAACAGCGCGAGCTCGTGCCCGCGCCCGGGAGGCGCGAGGCGCTGGTGGCGGGACTCGTCCTCGCAGCGCTCCTCGCGCTACCGGCCGTAGGGGCGGAGTACACCGCGGTGCTCGTCACCGACATCCTGGTGGCAGCGCTCTTCGCCGCGAGCCTGCAGTTCCTCCTCGGCAGCGGGGGGATGACTTCCTTTGGCCACGCGGCGTACTTCGGCGTGGGCGCGTATGCCGCGGCGCTCGCGTTCAAGGCCGGCGCGCCCATGGCGGTGGCGTTCGCACTCGCGCCGGTGGGGGCCTTCGTGGCAGCGCTCCTCTTCGGCTGGTTCTGCGTGCGTCTTGCGGGCGTTTATCTGGCCATGCTCACGCTCGCCTTCGCGCAAATCGTGTGGTCGATCGTGTTCCAATGGGACGCCGTGACCGGCGGCAGCAATGGCCTTGTGGGCATCTGGCCGCCGGAGATCCTCGCGGAGCGCAAGCACTTCTACCTGTTCACCCTCGCGGTGGTGACGTTGGGCCTCGCCCTCCTTGCCCGGATCGCGCGCTCGCCGTTCGGCTTTGCCCTGCGCGGCGTGCGCGACTCGCCGCTGCGCGCCGGCGCCCTCGGCATCGACGTGCGGGCCACGCAGTGGCGGGGCTTCGTCATCGCCGGCACCTTCGCCGGGCTGGCCGGGGGCGTATACGCCTTCTCCAAGGGCAGCCTCTCGCCGGAGGTGCTCGCCATCCCCCGCTCCGTCGACGCGCTCGTGATGGTGCTCTTAGGCGGCCTCAACGCCCTCTTCGGACCGCTGGTGGGCGCGGCGGCGTTCACGTGGCTCGCCGACGTCCTCCCGCGCCTGACCGAGTATTGGCGGGCGCTGCTCGGCGCCCTCATCGTGGCGCTGGTGCTGGTCTTCCCGGGGGGCATCGGCGGCCTCGTCGCACGCCTCACGCGGAGAGCGGCGTGAGCGGGGCTCTCCCCACGGCGGGCGTGCTCGACGTCCGCCACCTCGCCAAGGCCTTCGGCGGCATCCGCGCCGTGGACGACGTGACGTTCGCCGTCGGGGCTGGCGAGCTCGTCGCGCTGATCGGCCCCAACGGCGCGGGCAAGTCCACCTGCTTCAACCTCGTCAATGGCCAGCTCGCGCCCGACAGCGGCGAGGTCCGCTTCGAGGGCAAGCGCATCGATGGCCTCGCCGCGCACGCGGTCGCGCGCCGTGGCGTGGGCCGCACGTTCCAGGTCGCCGCCACTTTCGCATCGATGACCGTGCGCGAGAACGTGGCGCTTGCCCTGCTCGCCCACGCCCGGCGCAGCGGCAATCCCGTCGCGCTCGCCAGCGCCGTGCCGCGCGCGGCGACGAGCGTGATCCTCGAGCGCGTGGGCTGTGCACCGCTCGCCGAGGCCCACTGCGCGACCCTCGCCTACGGCGATGCCAAGCGCGTGGAGCTCGCCCTTGCCATCGCTGCCGATCCGCGCCTGCTCTTGATGGACGAGCCCACCGCCGGCATGGCACCGCGCTCGCGGGCCGAGCTCATGCAGGTAGCGCGCGATCTCGCCGTGCAGAGTCGCATCGCCGTGCTCTTCACCGAGCACGACATGGACGTGGTGTTCGGCTTCGCCGACCGGGTGATCGTGCTGGACCACGGCCGGATCATCGCGCAGGGGACCCCCGACGCGGTGCGCGCGGATCCGCTGGTGCAGGCGGTGTACCTCGGGGAGACGGCGTAGCGCCGCCGCCGGGAGTGGCCGGCCGACCTAGCCGTCGCGCAGGCGCGCGAATCCGCGCTCGAGGTCACCGATGAGATCCGCCGGATCCTCCAGCCCCACGGCCACCCGCAAGCACGGTCCGGCCGCCTGCCACGACGTGACCGTGCGCGAGCGCTCCGGATGCGTGGGCAGCACGAGGCTCTCGAAGCCACCCCAGCTGAAGCCCATCCCGAACAGCTCGAGTCCGTCGAGCATCGCGGCCAGCCGCTCCGGTGCCACCGGATGCAGGATCACGCCGAAGAGCGACGAGGCGCCGAGAAAGTCCCGCCGCCACAGTTCGTGGCCACGCGCGCCGGGCAACGCGGGGTAGAGCACCTCCGCCACTTCCGGCCGCGCCCGCAGCCACGTCGCGACCTCGAGCGCGCTCGCCTGCTGCCGCTCGAGACGGATCGCCAGGGTGCGCAGCCCGCGCAGGCCGAGGAAGCAGTCGTCGCTTGAGGGCGTGACCCCGAGGTCGGTCCACAGTCGGAAGAGCTTGGGATAGGTCGCCTCGTTGCCCACGATGGCACCGAGCAGCACGTCCGAATGGCCCCCGATGTACTTGGTGGCGGCATGCACCGAGACGTCCACGCCGTGCTCGAAGGCGCGAAAGTACAGCGGCGTGGCCCAGGTGTTGTCGAGGATCACGACCGCGCCGCGCTCGTGCGCCACCTGCGTGATCGCCGGAATGTCCTGCACTTCGAAGGTGAGCGAGCCGGGCGATTCGCAGAACACGGCTCTCGTGTTCCGTCGAAAGTGCGCGGCGAGGCCCGCGCCCACGAGCGGGTCGTAGTACGTGACCTCGATGCCGAGTCGCGCCAAATGGAGGTTGCAGAAGCGGCGCGTGGGGCCGTACACCGCGTCGGTCACCAGCAGGTGGTCGCCGGGATCGAGCAAGGCCAGCAGCGGCAACGTGGTGGCGGTGAGGCCGGACGGCACCGCGAGCGCCGCATGGCCGCCTTCGAGCTCCGCCATCGCGGCCTCGAAATCGCTCACGGTGGGAACACCGTGCAGGCCGTAGGACAGTCCCGGATACTGGCGGGACTCGGCGAGCTCCACGTCGTGCATCGACTCGAAGAGGATGGTGGAGGCGCGGAACACGGGCGTGTTCACCGCGCCGAGCCAGCGCCGCGGGGCGCGGCCCAGGTGTCCCACGCGCGTGGCCGGCTTGTAGACCGGCTTGCTCATGCCAGGGCGAGCTCGCGACGGATGAAACTCACCTGCGCGTCGACCGGCAGCCGGATGTCCACGGCGAGCGCGCCCGCCGGCGCTTCGAGCGTGGCAAACTGCGAGGCGAGAAGCGTCGCCGGCATGTACTGGTGCTGGCGCAAGGCCAGGCGCGCGGCGATGGTGGGCGCATCGCCTTCGAGATGGATGAAGCGCACGTCGCCCGCCTGCGCGAGCCGCTCGCGATAGACGTTCTTCAGCGCGGAGCACGCGAGCACGGCGCTGCGCCCCTCCGCGAGGATTGCGCGCATCTGCGCGACGAGACGGTCGAGCCAGGGCCAGCGGTCGTCGTCGGTGAGCGGCGTGCCGGCGGCCATCTTGGCCACGTTGGCGGGCGGATGAAAATCGTCCGCGTCGAGGAAGCGCCAGCCGAGCGCCGCCGCGAGCGCCGCCCCGACCGTGGACTTGCCCGAGCCCGATACGCCCATCACCACCAGGATCACGTCGATCATCTTTCCGTGCTTATGACGTCGGTGCCGATGATACCGCGCGGCCGGGCCTTCGACGCGCAGCAGCCCCCGGCCTCAGCGCGTTGACCTCAGCGCGCGCCCCGCCACGACGCCACGAGCGCCGCGGCGATGAGCAGCGCCATCCCCGCCACGATCCGCAGCCCCGGCACCTCGCCCAGCAGGAGGAACGCGAGCGCGATCCCGTACACCGGCTCCAGCGCCGCGCAAATCGCCACCGTATGCGCCGACAGGCGGGCAAGGCTCGCCGTGAACGAGGTGTGCGCGAGCGCGGTGCACACCGCGCCGAGCAACAGGACGAGCCCGACATCGTGACCGTCGAGCGGCCCGCCGAGCCCGCGCGCCAGCACGATGGGTGCCACCACCGCCGCGGCCACCGCGTTCTGCCACAGCGCGATGGCTGTGGCAGCATGGCGCGCGACGAGGCGCTGCGACCGCACCGCGAGCAGCGCGAACGTGAAGCCCGACAGCAGGCCCCAGGCGAGGCCCGGCGCGGAGCCGTCCGTCCAGCGCAGGTCAGGCACCACCAGGATGAGGCCCACGGCCACGAGCGCAGCGCCCCAGAGCTTGGCACGCGTGATCGCAATACCCGACAGGACGCGCTCGAGCACGGGCACGAAGAGCGGAAAGCTCGCGAACCCGAGCAGGCCGATGGCCACCGACGACGCCTGGATCGCGGCAAAGAACGCCGTCCAGTGCACCGCGAGGATCACGCCATTCAGCGCGAGCGGGAGGGTCAGACGCGGCAGCGCGCCCCGCCGCAGCGCGATCACGCCGGCGAGCAGGACCGCGGCCACCAGCGTGCGACCGAGCACGATCGCCACGGCGTCCCAGGCGATCCACTTGCCGAAGAGCGAGGCAAAGCCAAAGAGCGCCACCGCGACGTGGCAGGCGATGAGCGCGCGGCCGGCCGAGGGCACCTCGCCGGGCGAGGACGCGGCCGGCGGCGGGCTCGACACGGACATCCGGCCATGATGCCACGCGAAGTCCCGCTGCTAGAATGATCGATTGCCCGACGTATCCGCAGCCATCCTCCTCATCCCCTACGGGAGCCTTCAATGCCGATGCCGTTCACGACCGCCAAGGTCCTCGATGCCGTTCGCAAGTCGCCGGGAACGCGCGTCAAGGTCGCGGTCACCGACATCGACGGCATCCTGCGCGGCAAGTACATCCACAAGGACAAGTTCGCCTCGGCGGCCGAAAGCGGATTCGGCTTCTGCGACGTGGTCTTCGGCTGGGACTCGCAGGACGTCTGCTACGACAATACGTCGCTCACCGGCTGGCACAAGGGCTATCCCGATGCCATCGCGCGCATCGACCTCGGCACCCAGCGCACGGTGCCCTGGGACGACGACGTTCCGTTCTTCCTGGGTGAGTTCATCGTCACGGACAACGGCAAGGAGATGCCCCACCCGATCTGCCCGCGGCAAGTGCTAAAGCGCGTGCTGGCGCGCGCGGAGAAGCTCGGCTTCGTGCCCATGTGCGGCATGGAGTTCGAGTGGTTCAATTTTGCTGAGACGCCCCAGACGTGGGCGGCCAAGAAGGGAGTCGGCCCCGAGCCCATCACCCCCGGCATGTTCGGCTACTCGCTGCTACGCGCCAATGCCTCGCGGCCGTTCTTCGAGGCGCTGTTCCACGACCTCGGCGGGTTCGGCGTGCCCATCGAGGGCCTGCACACCGAGACGGGCCCCGGCGTGTTCGAGGCTGCGCTCCTCTTCTCCGACGCGCTCGAGCAGGCCGACCGCGCGGTGCTCTTCAAGACCGGCGCCAAGGAGCTCGGCGCGCGCTTCGGCATCATGCCGAGCTTCATGGCCAAGTGGAGCCAGCAGTATCCGGGCTGCTCCGGCCACATCCACCAGTCGCTGTCCGACGGGAAGAAGAACCGCTTCCACGATCCCAAGGGCCGCCACGGCATGAGCAAGCTCTTCGAGAGCTACCTCGCCGGGCAGGTCGCCGTGGCGATGGAGCTCGCACCGATGTTCTGGCCCACGATCAACAGCTACAAGCGGCTGGTCGACGGCTTCTGGGCGCCGGTCAAGCCCACCTGGGGCGTGGACAACCGCACGGCGAGCTTCCGCGTGATCCCGGGCTCGGCCAAGTCCACACGCCTGGAAACGCGCTGCCCCGGCGCGGACGTGAATCCCTACCTCGCCATGGCGGCGGTGATCGCGGCCGGCCTCGACGGCGTGGAAAAGGGGCTGAAGCTCAGCGCACCGCCGATTAGCGGGACCAACGAAGGCGCCGAGAACATCCCCCGCGCGCCGCGCACGCTCATCGAGACCACGCGCATCTTCAAGGACAGCGCGGTCGCCCGCGACTGGTTCGGCGACGCCTTTGTCGATCACTTCGCCGCCACCCGCGAGTGGGAGTGGCGGCAGTGGCTCGACGGCGTCACCGATTGGGAACTGAAGCGCTACTTCGAAATCATCTGATCATCCCTCCGACCTCCCCCATGGCCATCGACAAGTTCGCCTTTCCCACCACCATCCACTTCGGACCCGGCGCGCGCAAGCTCGTGGCCGACCACCTGAAGGCCAACGGCATCGCGCGCCCGCTCGTAGTGACCGACCGCGGCATCGCGGCGCTGCCGTTGCTCGGCGAGTTCATGGGCGAGCTCAAGGGACTCGACGCGACGGCGTTCTCCGGCATCTCGGGCAACCCCGTCGGCTCGCAGGTGATGGCCGGCGCGGCTGCCTACAAGGCGCACGGCGCCGACGCCGTGATCGGATTGGGCGGCGGCGCCGCGGTGGACGTGGCCAAGGCCGTGGCGCTCATGGCGGTGCATCCGGGCGACGTCCTCGAGTACGCCTGGGATCACCCGCAGGTGCGACCGATGAATCGTGGCATGCCCTACTTCGTGGCGGTGCCCACGACGGCGGGCACCGGCTCCGAGGTGGGCCGCTCCTCGGTCATCTCGGATGACGCCACGCACATCAAGAAGGTGCTGTTCTCGCCGCTGCTGCTCGCCAAGGCGGTGTTCGCCGATCCCGAGCTCACGCTCGGCCTGCCACCGTTCATTACCGCGGCCACCGGCATGGACGCGCTCACGCACAACGTCGAGTCGTACCTCTCGCCGGCCTATCACCCGCTCTGCGACGGCATCGCGCTGGAGGGCGTGCGCATCGCCGCTCGGGCGCTGCCGGTCGCCGTCAAGAACGGCAGCGACCTCGCCGCGCGCTCCGATATGCTCATGAGCTCCATGATGGGTGCCATCGCCTTCCAGAAGGATCTCGGCGCCGTGCACTCCTGCGCACACGCCCTGTCGACGGTGAGCGACATGCACCACGGCCTCGCCAACGGCATCATGATCGACCACGTCATGCGCTTCAACCTGTCCGCCGCCACCGACAAGATGGCGGAGCTCGCGCACGTGGCGCGCGTGCCCGGCGGGGACAGCGGCAGCATCGAAGCCCGCGGCGAAGCGTTCATTGCGTGGCTCGGCCAGCTCAAGGCCGCGCTCGGGATCCCCGCGAAGCTGTCCGCCTACCAGGCGGCACGGCCGCTCGCGCCGAGCGACTTCCCCCGCCTCGTGGAAGTGGCCACGGCGGACATCTGCCACCAGACCAATCCGCGCAAGTGCACCGCGGCGGACTTCGAGCGGCTATTCGTCGCCGCCTATTGGGGATGATGGTCCCCCCGAAGCGAGCTGCGCTCGCCTCCCCCCAGGGGGCCGGCGCCTTGGGGCGGCCCTGCGGCGCCATCCCCCCGAAGCGAGCTGCGCTCGCCTCCCCCCAGGGGGCCGGCGCCCCATGCTGAAGATCGGTATCTCGGCTTCGTTCTTCCATGCGGACCAGGCGCGGTCGATCTTCCAGGGGATGACGCTGCAATACATCGAGCAGAACGTCGCGCACTGGCTGATGCAGCGCGAGGTGCTCGCCTTCATGGTGCCGTCGCCCGAGGGCACCACGCGCCGCAGCGGCAGCGCCGTGACCCTGGCCGACTACGCGCGCGAGCTCGACGGCCTGGTGCTGATGGGCGGCTCCGATGTCTGCCCCGCCACCTACGGCGAGCAAGCGCTGCAGCCGCAATGGAACGGCGACCGGGTGCGGGACCAGTACGAAATCGCGCTGCTGCGCGCGTTCGTGGCGGAGCACAAGCCAGTGCTCGGCGTGTGCCGCGGCGCGCAGGTGATCAATGTCGCCATGGGCGGCACGCTCTACCAGGACATTCCCACGCAGCGGCCGGACGCCCTGCGCCACCGCCTGCAGTCGCTGTACGAGAAGAACTGCCACGCCACCTCGCTCGTTCCGGGCGCCGGGCTCGCCCAACTCTACCCGCGCACGCCGCTCGTCAAGACCAATTCCGTCCACCACCAGGCGGTGAAGGATCTCGGCCGCGACCTCGTCGTCGAGGCGTGGTCCGAGCCCGACCGCCTCGTCGAGGCGATCCGCTGGACGGGCCCGTCCTATCTCGTCGGCGTGCAATGGCACCCCGAGTTCCATCCGCCCGGCGATCCCTCGTTCATCGACGACACGCCCCTCCTCGACGATTTCCTCGCCACTGCCCTGCGCCACAAGGCGGCGGCTTACGCCCTTTGAAGGCACGCGACCCCATGAAACTCACCAATCCTGCCACCGGTACGACCCTGCTCGACGTCGAAACCGACAGCGCGAAGACGATCCGCGCCAAGTTCGTCCGTGCCCGCGCCGCGCAGCCCGCCTGGGCGGCGCTGCCTCTCGTCAAGCGCTTGGCGGCGCTGCGCAAGTTCCGCGACATCGTGTCGGATCGCAGCGAGGAGCTCGCCCGCACGCTCACGCTCGAAGTCGGCAAGCCGATCCGCCAGTCGCGCAACGAGATGAACGGCCTCGTCGCGCGCATCGATTTTTTCCTCGGCGAGGCCGCGAAGACCTTGCGCGAAGAGAAGGTCTTTGCCGATGGCACGATGGACGAGCGCATCGGCCACGAGCCCCTCGGCGTGATCGCCAACATCTCGGCGTGGAACTACCCCTACTTCGTGGGCTGCAACGTGTTCGTGCCGGCGCTGCTCGCCGGCAATGCGGTCCTGTACAAGCCGTCGGAGTTCGCCACGCTGTCAGGCATGCACATCGCCGACATGCTGCACATGGCCGGGGTGCCCAACGACGTGTTCGCCGCGGTGATCGGCGACGGCAGCGTCGGCGGCGCGCTGCTGCGCCTGCCCGTCGACGGCGTGTTCTTCACGGGGTCTTACGCCACGGGCGCGAAGATCGCCGCGAGCACCGGACGCCGCATGATCAAGACCCAGCTCGAGCTAGGCGGAAAGGATCCTGTCTATGTGGCGGACGACGTCGACGTGAAGGCCGCCGCCGCGGCCGTGGCCGACGGCGCCTTCTACAACACCGGGCAGTCGTGCTGCGCGGTCGAGCGTGTCTATGTGCACGAGAAGATCTACGACGCGTTCGTGAAGGCCTTCGTGGCCGAGGTCAAAGGCTTCAAGGTCGGCGATCCGCTCGACGAGTCGACCTATATCGGCGCCATCACCCGCAAGCCGCAGCTCGACGTCTTGAAGAAGCAGGTCGCCGATGCGAAGAAAAGGGGCGCGCGCCTGCTCGCCGGCGGCGCCCCGATCAAGGGCAAGGGCAACTATTTCGAGCCCACCGTGCTGGCCGACGTCGACCATTCGATGGCGGTGATGCGCGACGAGTCGTTCGGCCCGATCATCGGCCTCATGGCGGTGGCCGACGACGACACGGCCATCAAGCTCATGAACGACACCGAGTACGGCCTCACCTCGAGCGTGTACACCCCCGACGAGAAGCGTGCGCGCAGGATCCTCGCGCAGATGCAGTCGGGCACCGTCTACTGGAACTGCTGCGACCGCGTGAGCCCGCGGCTGCCGTGGTCAGGGCACAAGCACTCGGGCATCGGCCTCACGCTGTCGACCTACGGCATCCAGACGTTCACGCGGCCCAAGGCCTGGCACCTGCGCAGCGCCTGACGGCGCGCCTCACCCGGCGAAGTGCCCCCGGCCTGTCCGGCCCCTGGGCATTCCCCCGACCTACGCCACGCCCGCCTGCCAACGGGCCGCCTGGAGGGTATTGGCGAGCAGCGTGGCAATGGTCATCGGGCCGACCCCGCCCGGCACCGGCGTGATCCAGCTCGCCCGCGCCTGCGCCGCCTCGAAGTCCACGTCACCCACGAGCTTGCCGTCGTCGGTGCGATTGATGCCGACGTCGATCACGATGGCCCCGGGCTTGATCCAGTCCCCCTGGACGAACTTCGGCTTGCCCACGCCGGCGACCACGATGTCCCCCTGTCGCACGATGCCCGGCAGGTCGCGCGTGGCCGAGTGGCAGATCGTGACCGTGCACCGGGCGATGAGGAGCTCCAGCGCCATCGGGCGTCCCACGATGTTGGACTGGCCGATGACGACCGCGTGCTTGCCCACGAGGTCCTCGCCGGCTTCCTTCAGGAGCCGCATGCACCCCCACGGCGTACACGGCCGGAGCACGGGCATCTTGAGCACGAGGCGACCGATGTTGTAGGGGTGGAAGCCGTCGACGTCCTTCCTGGGATCGATCCGCTCGGTCACGCGCTCCGCGTCGATCTGCTTGGGCAGAGGAAGCTGGACGAGGATGCCGTTCACCGCCGGATCGGCATTGAGCCGGTCGATCAGGGCGAGGAGCTCGGCCTCGGACGTGCTCGCCGGCAGATCGTGCGCAAACGAGCGCATGGCGACCATCTCGGTGGTCCTGCGTTTGTTGCGCACATAGACCTGCGAGGCGGCGTTCTCGCCAACCAGCACCACCGCGAGCCCTGGCACAGGGTGTCCGGCGCTCACGAAAGTGGCAACGCCCGCGCGTACTTCGTCGGTGACGCGCTGCGCCACCACCTTGCCGTCGAGGATCATGGAAAGCTCGTTGCAGTGCCGAAAAAGGCGCGATTCTACCGCCCGCAGCATTGTCGAGGGAAGTCGTGCCCCAGCGGCCACCGCGCCCCTATAATCGCTGGGCGCGCTGGTGCGCCGGTCGCCGCCGACTTGCACTCGCACCGGCACCGTCATGCGCTAGATGAACGTCATCTTCCTCGTCAATGCCGCAGCGTGCCTGACGCTCGCGGCTATTCACGCCCACGTCTGGCTGCGCCGGCGACAGGCCATCGCGCGACTTGCCTTCGCCGTCCTCGCCGCCAGCGTGGCGGGCATGGCGTGCGTCGAGCTGCTGATGGCGTCGTCGACATCTCCCGCCGAGTACGGACGCCGGCTCTGGTGGTACCAGCTTCCCGTGCTCACGGGGACGATGGCGACGGTGGTCTTCGTGCGCCGCTATCTCGATGCCGGGCGCGATTGGCTCGGTATCCTCGCGGTCGGACTCCGCGGCCTCGCCGTGGCCATCAACGTGGTATCGGTTCCCAACATCCAGTTCCGAGAGATCGTGGCGCTTGTACCGGTCACCGTTCTCGGCGATTCCGTGGTGGCGGCGGTGGGTACGCCCAATCCATGGCTCGTGGTGGCACATCTTTCGCTGGTCGTGCTGATTGTATTCATCGCGGATGCCACATGGACCCTCTGGCGCCGCGGCGAGCATCGCCGGGCGCTGTCCATCGGCGGCAACCTGATCCTCTTCGTCTCGATGGGAACGATCATCGTCAGCGCGTCGACCTGGGGCGGCGCCCGCCTGCCCATCGCGGCCTCGCTCTTCTTCGCGCCGATCGTGATCGCGATGGCGATCGAGCTCGGTCGCGACCTGATTCGCGCCGTGCGCCTCGCCGAGGAGCTTGACGAGCGCTCGGGCGAGCTGCGCGCAAGCGAGGAACGTCTGGCGCTCGCGGCGGACGCCGCGCAAGCAGGGCTGTGGAGCATCGATCGGGCGACGGGCCGCCTGTGGGCCACGCCACGCGCCTTGGCCATGTTCGCGCTGGACGCCGGCGGCACTCACCACGCCGAAGACATCGCCCGCGTCATCCACCCCGACGATCGCGAGCGCGTGCGTGACTTCGCGCGCACGCCCGCACGTCCCGGCACCGCGAGCGCGATCGAGTATCGCGTGAACCATCCCGCAGGCCTGCGCTGGTACTTCTCGCTCGGGAGGCTACGCGAGGACAGCGTGGAGGGAGAACAGGTAACGGGCGTGACGATCGACGTGACCGAGCGCAAGCGCATCGACGACGAAACCGCGCGCCAGCGCGGCGAGCTCGAGCACCTTGGCCGCGTGGCGATGGTCACCGAGTTGTCCAGCGCCCTCGCGCACGAGCTGTCGCAGCCGCTCGCCATCATCATGAGCAATGCGGAAGCGGCCCAGCGCCTCCTCGCCCGCACGGCGCCCGACATCGACGAGGTCCAGGCCATCCTCGCGGACATCGTCGCCGCCGACGAGCGGGCCGGCGACGTCATCCGCCGGCTGCGCAGCCTGCTCAAGCGCGGCATTGCGAACACGCAACCGATCGCGCTGAATGCGTTTGTGTCCGACCTCCTGCGCTTCATGCGCGCCGATCTCATCCGGCGTGGCGTCACCGTCGACGTGTCGCTCGACCCGACCGAGCCGCAGGTAAGTGCCGATCGCGTCCCGCTGGAGCAGGTCCTGATCAACATCGTCGCCAATGCGTGCGATGCCATGTCCCGCAACGACCCCGGCGATCGCCACCTCGTGGTCGCCACGCAGCGCGTGGGCGATGCGGCGGTCGTCACCGTGCGCGATGCCGGGAGCGGCCTGCCGCCCGACATCGACACGGTCTTTGCCCCGTTCTACACCACCAAGCCGCAGGGACTCGGCATGGGCCTCGCCATCTCGCGGTCGATCGTGATCGCCCATGGCGGCCGGCTGGCGGCGGCCAACAATCCCGAGCGCGGGGCGACCTTCCGCATCGAGCTGCCGTCGCTCGCGGCCACCGGCGCGAGCGACGGCGGGGCCGCCACCATTGCCGCGGCCGCATCGTGAGCTCCGCCGTCCCGACCGTCTATCTCGTTGACGACGAGCCGGAGCTGCGGCGGGCGGTGGAGCGCCTGTTGCGCGCCGAGGGGTATGCGGTCGTCGCCTTCGACGCGCCCGCACCCTTCCTTGAAGCGGCCACATCCGACACGCGTGGTTGCGTGCTACTGGACGTGGCGATGCCGGGACTCGATGGCCTTGCCGTGCAGCAACGCCTGCTGGCGCTGGGATCGCGGTTGCCGATCGTGTTCCTCACCGGGCAAGGCGACATTCCGATGAGCGTGGAGGCGATGCGGGCCGGGGCCGTGGATTTTCTCACCAAGCCGGTCAATAGCCGGGACCTGCTGCGGGCGATCGGCGCCGCCCTCGCTCTTGCCGCCTCCCGCGCCGCTGCCCACGATGCCCTGGCAAGCTTGCGCGCCCGCGAAGCACTGCTCACCCCACGCGAGCGCGAGGTCTTCGCTCACGTGATCGCGGGCAAGCTCAACAAGGTGATCGCGGCCGATCTGGGCACGACCGAGCAGACGGTCAAGGTGCATCGCGGGCGCGTGATGGAGAAGCTGGGTGCCGACAGCGTGGTCGACCTGGTGAATGCCGGCCGGGCGCTCGGCATTGCGCCTGTGCCGTAGCGCCAAAGTTCAATGGCGTTGCGCGCGGACTTCGCCGAAGCTCGCGCATATGGCCGCACGCGCCCCCGTCATCGCGATTCTCGACGACGATCCCGCTTTCCGTCGCGCCTTGACGCGCCTTCTCGTTGCCCACGGCTATGACACCGTGAGCTTCGCCACTGGTCACGCCCTGCTCGCGGCCACGGCGCAGTATCGCTTCGACTGCATCACGCTCGATGTCGACATGCCGGGCTTGGGCGGTCTGGAGGTGCTCGCCAAACTGCGCGACGCGCAGGATGGCCCACCCGTCATCGTGATCACCGGCCACGACAGCCCCGCCGACCAGCTACGCGCTGCTGCATTGTCGGTGTTCTCCTATCAGCACAAGCCGGTCCGCGCCGCAGCGCTCGTGTCCCTGGTGGCTCGGGCATGCGGCCGGTGAAGGCAGGAACACACGCCGGGCATTGCACCAACGTGTAATGGTCAGCCCCATGGACGGCGCGCACGATCCGTGCCGTTCTCGACGGAGGAAGCATGAAACGGCTCATCGGCACCGCGCTCGCCTGGCTGGTCCTAACGGTCCTGCCGGTCTTCGCGCAGACTGCGTCCAAGCCCAACGTGGTGGTGATTTGGGGCGACGACATCGGACAATTCAACATAAGCGCCTACAACAACGGGATGATGGGCTATCGCACGCCCAACATCGACAGCATCGCAAAGCAAGGGGCGCTCTTCACGGACTGGTACGGCCAGCAAAGCTGCACAGCCGGGCGCGCCGCCTTCATCACCGGCCAATCGCCCATCCGCACCGGCCTGACCAAGGTGGGCCTGCCGGGCGCACCGGAAGGCATGAAGGTGGAGGATCCCACGCTCGCGACCGTGCTGAAGGCGCAGGGATACGCCACTGGCCAGTTCGGGAAGAACCACCTGGGCGACCGTGACGACATGCTTCCCACGAACCACGGCTTCGACGAGTTCTTCGGCAATCTCTATCACCTCAACGCCGAGGAGGAGCCGGAGAACGTCGACTATCCTGCGAATCCCGAATTCCGGAAGAAATTCGGACCGCGCGGGGTCATGCACAGCTTCGCCGACGGACGGATCACGGACACAGGCCCCCTCACGCGCAAGCGCATGGAGACCATCGACGACGAAGTGAACGAGAAGGCCCTCGCCTTCATGGTGCGTGCGAAGCAATCCGGCAAGCCGTTCTTCCTGTGGTGGAACTCCACCCGCATGCACATCTTCACGCACCTCAAGAAAGATTCGCAGGGCAAGACCGGCTACGGCATCTACGCCGACGGCATGGTGGAGCACGACGCGCACGTGGGCCAGGTGCTCGCCAAGCTGAAGGAGCTGGGCCTCGAGGAGAACACGATCGTGGTGTACTCCACTGACAACGGCGCGGAGACATTCACCTGGCCGGATGGCGGAACTACCATGTTCCGCGGCGAGAAGAACACCAACTGGGAGGGTGGCTATCGCGTACCAATGATGATTCGCTGGCCCGGGGTCATCAAGCCGGGCACGGTGGTCAATGACGTCGGCGCGCACGAGGACCTTCTCCCCACGTTCGCCGCCGCGGCCGGAGACGCCTCCGTGAAGGCCGACCTCCTGAAGGGCCGCACGATGAATGGGCGACCCTACAAGGTGCACCTCGACGGCTACGACCTCGGCCCCGCCTTGAAGAGTGCTACCGCCTGGCCGCGTCGGGAGTTCATCTATTGGACCGACGACGGCAGCGTGGCCGCGCTGCGCTTCGATGCGTGGAAGATCACTTTCCTCAAGCAGGACGCGCACGGCCTCAAGGTGTGGCAGGATCCCTTCGTGGTGCTGCGCGCCCCGCTCATCACCAACCTGCGCATGGACCCGTTCGAACGCGCGGAGCAGGAGCATGCCGTGGGCTACCAGCGCTGGTATCTCGACCGCATGTTCATGATCGCGCCCGCCGCCGCCTATGTGGGCCAATGGCTGCAGAGCTTTCGCGATTTCCCGCCGCGGCAGAAGCCGGGAACCTTCAACCTCGAGCGCGTCATGGAGACCGTCACTCATCCAATCGGAAATTGAACCGGAATCGCGCTGCCGCCCTTCGCATCGCGTCGCGGCGGCCGCGGGCGTCTAAAATCGCGCGATGGACCCGTCCCTCGCCCGCGAGGTCGCGGAGGCGCGCGATACGTGCCTCGCCCCGGAGGGCCTCGCCGCCCTCGAGCTTGACTTCGCCCATGCGTTGGCCCCCCCCGCCGACACCTGCGTGGCGTTGCGCATCGACGGCGCGACGGCTGGTATCGTCACGGCCGACCGCGTCGAGCGCCTGTTGCAGTTCAAGACGGTTTTTCGAAGAGAAGGCGATGCCCTCACGCTCGTGTGTGAACTCGACACCGAGGAACGACGCTCCGCCGCAATCACCGCCGTAACGCGCTCGCTCGCGGCCGAGGGCGCGCTCACCGCCTGGCGCAATGAGCTCTACGCCGCCCGGCCGTCCTTCGCGGCCCCGGCCTGGTTCCACCTCGAGCGCGCGGCCGCCCGCTACTTCGGCATCCACACCTACGCCGCGCACGCGAACGGCCTCGTGGCCACGACCCGGGGGACGGCGATGTGGATCGCGCGCCGCAGCCCCGCCAAGGCCATCGACCCCGGCATGCTGGACAACCTCGTGGGCGGTGGCATCGCCGCCGGCATGGGCATTCTCGACACCCTCGTGAAGGAAGCCTGGGAGGAAGCCGGAGTCCCCCCCGTCCTGGCGCGCGCAGCACGGGCCACGGGGTCGTTGTCGATCCTGCGCGAGGTGCCGGATGGCATCCAGCGCGAGACGATCTACGTGCACGATTTGTGGCTACCCGCCGGCTTCACCCCCGCGAATCAAGACGGCGAGGCCTGTGAGCATCGCTGCCTCGATCTTCGCGCAATCGCGTCGTTGCTTGCCGAGTCGTCCGCTCCTCGGGCCATGACGGTGGATGCAAGCCTCGTCGCGCTGGATTGCCTCGTGCGCGAGGGCGTCTTGCCTCCGCTGCAGACGTTGTCCGCGAGGCTCGCTCCCCGCAGCTGACCCGCAGGATGCGCCGATCGCCGGCCACTCTGGCGGCGTTGCCTCCGACGGGCTGCGGTGCGGGATTGCCGGCGACTATGACAATGCGAGCGCGCGCTGCGGCAGGAGACAAGGCGTGTCCAGCGCGAAGCGGAGAAAGGCTTCCGCCGGGATCGGAGGCGAGAACAGGTATCCCTGCAGGAAGTCGCAGCCGAGCTCGATCAAGCAGTCGGCCTGCGCTTCGGTCTCCACGCCCTCCGCGACCGTACGCAAGTGCAGGCCCTGGGCCAGCGCAATCGTCGCGCGAACAATCGAAGCGTTCGAATCGCTCGAGCCGATGTCGGCCGTGAAGGTCCGATCGATCTTCAGGCAGTCAAGGTCGAATCCCTTGAGGTAGCCGAGCGACGAGTAGCCCACGCCGAAGTCGTCCAGCACGAGGCCGAAGCCCAGGCCCTTGAGCTCGTCCAGTATCGCGCGGCTGTGCTCGACGTCGTCCATCAGGACCGACTCCGTGATCTCCAGCTCCACGAGTCTCGGGTCGAAGCCCGCGCCCTCGACGGCATTGCGCATGGTCGCGACGAAGCCCTCGGCATGCAGCTGGCGGCTCGACAGGTTGACGGAGATGGGGATGCGCGGCAGACCCTGGCGGTACCACTCGCCCATTTGCTGGCATGCGCTGCGCAGCACCCACTCGCCGATGCGATGGATGAGGCCGGTCTCTTCCGCAATCGGGATGAACTTGGATGGCGACACGAGGCCCTGCTCGCCGTTGCGCCAGCGGGCGAGGGCCTCCACACCCGCGAGGCGCCCGGTGTGCGCCGAGACGATCGGCTGATAGTGGAGCGAGAACTCGCCGCGGTCGAGCGCCTGGAACAACGCATTCTCCATCGACAAGCGCCCGCTCGCGCCGTGGCTCATCTCGGCCGCGTAAAGGACGCAGCAACCGCCGCCACGCCGCTTCGCCTTGTACATGGCGACATCGGCGTTCTTGAGCATCGTCTCCTGGTCGGTGTCGGCATTCGCGGACACGCTAATGCCGATCGACGCCGTGACGCGCAAACTGTGACCGTCGACGAGGAAAGGCGAATCGAGCGCGCTGAGACACCGCTGCGCCACCGCGATGGCCGTCTCCGGCTTGTCGATGCCGGCGAGGTAGAGCACGAACTCGTCGCCGCCCCAGCGGGCGGCCACATCGCCATCGCGGATGCATGTGCGCAGCTTCACCCCGACGAGCTTCAGGAGGGCGTCGCCGGTGCCGTGGCCGAGGGTATCGTTGATGTTCTTGAAGCGGTCGATGTCGATCATCAGCATCGCGAAGAGCGATCCTTCGCTACGGGCACGCTCCGCGCCGGCGCTGAACCGCTCGTCGAACTCGAAGCGATTCGGGAGCAACGTGAGGTGGTCCGTGCGCGCCATCGCCCGCAGGCTGCTCTCGAGTCGCTTGCGCACGCTGGTGTCGCGCGAGATGCAGAGCACGCTGACCGCGTCCGGCCCCGTGCCCACGGTAATCCCCCGGAGGGTCGACTCGAACCACACGAACTGACCATCGGCATCACGGATGCGATAGGAAACGGTTTGCCTCGCGTGGGTGGCGATGGCCTCCGCGAACGCATGCCTGACCTCGTCGCACTCATCCGGGTGCACCAGCTCGAACAGCGACCTTCCGACGAGCGCCTCGTGCGGGATGCCGAGCATCCCCGCCGCGGCGAGCGAGGCAAAGGTGATCGTGCCGCTCGGCTCGTGCTTGCTGATGAGGTCGGTGGAGTTGTCGGTGATGACCTGATAGCGCTGGATCGACTCGAGCAGCGCATCTTCCCGCTGGTGCAGGCGGGCCGTGAGGCGGTTGAACGCGCGGGTCAGGGCCCCGATCTCGTCGTTGCCGGTCTCGCCCGCCAGGGGAGCGATCCGCACATCGGACGCGGCATAGCTCGTGAGGTGCTGGGTCAGTGACACGAGCGGGCGCATGATGTAGCGCGTCAATGCCCAGATGGCGGCCACGACGACCACGCAGGCCACGAGCAAGCCCAGCAGGAACTTGCGCCGCAACTCGTTCACCGCCGCGAACGCCTCGTCGCGTGGATGCACCGCCGCCACGATCCAGTTGGAGGCCGGAACCCGCTTGTACGACACGACGGCCTCGCGGCCCGTCAGATCGAACGCCACCTCCCCGCCCTCGAAGCCCTGCAGGGCGCGCTCGAACGATTTGTTCTCCCCGACTGCGAAAGCCCGCTCGGACAGGCGCCCTTGCGCCGGATCGAGGAGAAGATTGCCGGCGGACGTCACGACGTAGAGGTAGCCAGTCTTGCCGATTACCGTCGATGCCACGCTCCCCAGCATCCTGGGAGCGCTCAAGCTCATGCTCGCCGTGAGGATCGCGAACATGCGGCCGTCGGCGGCAAGGACCGGCATGGTCAGGACCATCACGATCTGATCGTCCCCCACGTTGGTGACGAAAGGCTCGGAGATCACCGGCTGCCGCGTGGCGATCGTGTCGCGCATGTAATCGCGCGAGAGGGCGTTGGACCCGCGCCGGTTAGGGCGGAAAGGGCGCTCCGCGAGCTCGTTCCCCGCGGGATCGAACAGGAAGATCGAGCGGTCCACGGCGGCGAACAGGCCCGTGTTCCGGTCCAGATACCGCTGCGCGCGGTCGGACGAGGCGACGTCGGCTTCCGTGATCTCGGCCGCACTGATCCGCAAGATGCGCTGCAAGCCCCGCAGTCGCTGGTCGAGATCGTCGACCACGCGATCGACGACCACTTGCTGCTCCGTGATGACCCCGCGCACGAGCTGCTGGCGAAACGACGTCATTGAGGTCACGCCAACGGTGAGCACCGTCACCACGAACAGGGCGGAGATGGCCGTCGCGGTCTTCGTCGCGAGCGAAAGGTGCGACAGCCGATCCCACCAACTTAGATGCTGTTTTGTGCCGTACAAACCGATGACCCTGACGCGGCGCACTCCAAGTGGGCGCCTGCCAGCGTCAAGCAAGACACATGCCGAAGGGCCTCGGCTACCTGGGGTCACCGCCTGCCGGCAAGCGGGTGGGTCGCCAGAGGGGCGCGCGAGCCCCTACGACCGGCCTAGGCGGCAGCGCGCGTACTCGCGGCCGTGGCGATCGTGCGGATGCCCATCTCGGCGAGCGTATCAGCCACCGCATTCACCGCGTGTCGCATCTCGGTGGCGGTGATCGCCCCGAAGCATCCCACGCGGAACGTCTCCATCTGCGTGAGCTTGCCCGGATAGAGCACGAAGCCCTTGTCACGGACGCTTTCGTAGAATGCCTTGAACGTGTAGCGCGCATCGGCGGGCGCGTGGAACGTGACGATGATCGGGGCCTGAATAGCCGCCGGCAGGAAGCTCTTGAACCCGAGCGCGCGCATTCCGTCGAGCAGTGTCCTGCAGTTGCCGGCGTAGCGAGCGAAGCGCGCCGGCTGCCCGCCTTCCGCGCGGTACTGCGCCAGCGCCGCGTCCAGCGCCACCACCACATGCGTGGGGGGCGTGAACCGCCACTGGGTGGTCTTTTCCATGTACGCCCACTGGTCGTGCAAGTCGAGGGCCAGCGACGTGCAGCGCCCTTCGCACTGCTCGAGCACGCTGCGGCGCACGAAGACGAAGCCCATGCCGGGCGGTCCCTCGATGCACTTGCCCGATGCCGCGATGAGCGCGTCGAAGGGCGTGCTGCGCGCGTCGATCGGCAGCGCGCCAAAGGAGCTCATCGCATCCACGATGAGGCTCCGGCCATGCTGCGCCACGACGGCGGCGATGGCTTCGAGCGGATTTTCGATGCCGGTGGAGGTCTCGCAGTGGATGAGTCCCACGTGCGTGATGGACGAGTCCGCGGTGAGCAGGCGATCGACGTCATCCGCGGTGGTGGGGACGTCGTCGGCCGTCTCGAACACGCTGCAGCGACGGCCCATCATCTGGACGAGCTTGGCCATGCGCTTCCCGTAGGCGCCATTGATGAGCACCAGCACGTGGCCATCGCGCGGCACCAGCGTGTTCACCGCCGCTTCCACGGAGAACGTCCCGCTGCCCTGCAGCGGAACGCACACGTGGCTATCCTGCGCATGGAGGATCTCGGTGAGGTGCTTGCGCACCCGCGCGGTGACGGCATTGAAGGCGGCATCCCACGAGCCCCAGTCGCGCAGCATGGCGGCCTTGGTGGCGAGCGTGGTGGTGAGCGGTCCGGGCGTCAACAGGATGGGATCGCGATCGTGATTGCTCATGGAGTCCTCCGGGACGGGCGGCTTCGCATGCCGCGCTTTCAGGCGAGCCCGCTCACGCGCCACTGCTGGGTGCGGGTGAGCAGGAAACGGGTTACGAGGGCGTAGACGATGCACACCACTGTGGACGAGGCGACGATGAGCGTGGCCATCGCCGCCGCGGCGCCGATTTCCCCGGCCTCGTCCATGTTGAGAATGGCCACCGCCGCCAACTGCGTGCTGGGAGAGTAGAGGAACACGACCGCCGAGATGGTGACCATCGCGTTGACGAAGAGGTAGCGGCCGATGTCGAGGATCGCCGGCAGGCACACGGGCACCGTCACGCGGAAGAACGTCTTGTAGAACGGCACCTTGAGCGAGGCCGAGACTGCCTCGAACTCGTTGTCGAGGGCCTTGAGGGCGGTGACGGCGGTGAGGTGGCTCGACGTGTAGTAGTGCACGACCGTGGCGAGTACGAGGATCGCCATGGTGTGGTACAGGAAATGGAGCGGGTTGTCGGGGTGGTTGAAGAAGAGGATGTAGCCCAAGCCCAGCACCATGCCCGGCACCGCCATGGGAATCGAGGCCAGCAGGCGCACAGCACCCTTGGTCAGCGGCATGGCGCGCGTTTTCTCGAGGAGATAGGCGCTCGCGAAAATGAACATGGTGCCGAACACCGCCGTGAAGAACGCCATCTTGAGGCTGTTGAAGAACGACGAGATCACGCCGGCATCGATGAGACCGTACTGGTAGTGGCGCAGGCTGAACGACTTATCGTAGGGCCACAGCTTGATGAAGGACGTGTACACCGCCATGCCGAGTACCAGAAGCAGCAGCAGCGCGACGATCGTGCAGTACGCGAACATCGTGGTGTCGAACCACCGCTTGCGCTTGGGCACGTAGGGCACCGCGCGCGCGGTGAATTGCGCGTGCAGGCGCCCCTGCATGCGCCAGTCCACGAGAAATGCCACGAGCACGGGCACCAGCAGCACGAGGCTCACCACGGCGCCCTTGTTGAAATTCTGCTGGCCGATGACCTGCTTGAAAATGTCCACGGCGAGGATGTTGAAGTTGCCGCCGATCACCTTGGGGATGCCGAAGTCGCTCACCGTGTACGAGAACACCACCATGGCGGCGCTCACCAGGCCGTACTTGGCGCCCGGCAGCGTGATCGTGAAGAACTTCCGCCACGTGGGGGTACGCAACGATTCTGCGGCTTCGTAGAGGCGCCCGTCGGACAGCAGGAGCGCCGTGAGCACGATCATGAGCGCGTGCGGGAACGTGGCATAGATCGAGCTCATGATGATGCCGATCGGCCCGTACACGGAAGCCCCGCCGAGAAGGCCCTTCAGCAGCCCCTGCGTGCCGAACCACTGGATAAAGGAGATCGCCGACATGAGCGACGGCGCCAGGATCGGCGTGAGCGCGATCATCCGGAAGACGATCTTGCCCGGCATGCGTGAGCGCGTAAGGGCATAGGCGTAGAAGAAGGCGAGCGGCACGGTGATCGCCGTGACGGTCGTGGCCACCCACAGCGTGTTCCAGATGGAGCGCTGGAGGGCCGGTGTGGCGAAGTACTCGCGGAACTGGAGCAACCCCACGAAGGCGCCATCCTTGTCCTGCACGCTCTTGACGAGGATCGCGGCCAGCGGGCCCAACAGGAACACCGCCAGGAGCACACAACACAGGAGGAGCAGGCCCTGCGCAAGGCGCTCCTGCCAGTGCACCTTGGGCACGACACGCGCCGCGGTCGCGGCGGGCGGCAGCGACGCGGCGGCGGTACTCATCACCCCAGGACCCGGATCGCCGGCGCGGGGAGCGTGACGCCCACGACGCGCCCGGGAGCGAGTCCCGCGCCGTCGGCGAGCTGCCGCGGCACGTTGCACACGAGGGATGCGTCGTCGCCGTTGTCGAGCACCACGCCTACCAGGCAGAAGGCGCCCAGGAACTCGATCTTGGCGATGCGCGCCGGTAGCGCGTGCGCGGGAGCCGTGCCGTCCGCGTGCACCCCGATCTCCTCCGGACGCAGGTACAGCCGCGCCGAGGTGCCCGCGGGCAGCTCGGTAGCCGCGGCGAGGCTGACGCCACCCACGCGGAAGCGGCCACCACCCTCGGATACCGCGGGCAACACGTTGATCTTGCCGATGAAATCGGCCACGAACGGCGTGGCAGGGGCGCCATACACCTCGCGCGGCGTGCCCACCTGCTCGATGCGCCCGGCATTCATCACGACGATGCGATCGGCCATCGACAGCGCTTCTTCCTGATCATGCGTGACCATGATCGTGGTCACGCCGAGCCGCTGCTGCAGGGCGCGGATCTCACCGCGCAGGCGCACGCGCTCGATGGCATCGAGCGCGGACAGCGGCTCGTCGAGCAGAAGCAAACCGGGGGCCGTGGCGAGCGCGCGGGCGAGCGCGATGCGCTGCTGCTGGCCGCCCGAGAGCATCCCGGGATACTTGGCGCCCGCGTCGGGCAGGCCCACGAGCTTGAGGAGCTCCTGCACGCGGCCTGCGATGGTCTTGCGCGGCTGCCGCCGGTTGACGAGGCCATAGGCCACGTTGTCGAAGATGGTGAGATTCGGAAACAGCGCGTACGACTGGAACACGATGCCGTAGTCGCGCTTGATGGCGGGCAGGCGCGAGATGTCCTTGCCCGCCTGCACGATCGTGCCGGTGTCCTGCGTCTCCAGGCCGGCGATGATGCGCAGGAGCGTGGTCTTGCCGCAGCCCGAAGGCCCCAGGAAGACGACCATCTCCCCACGGTCGATCGTAAGTCCTACCGACTTCAACGCCTCGAACTGGCCGAAGCGCTTGGTGATGCCCGCAAGACGAAGGAAGGCGTCGTCGGCCGGCACCGCAGGGGAATTTGGTGTCATGACGGAAGGGGCGTCCCGCAGCGCTGCGGGACGCCCTTGGGAAGGCCAGGCGGGTTTACTTGGGCTCCGACTTGGCGTCGTAGCGCTTCAACCATTCCGCGATGATCTTGTCGCGGTTCTTGGCCGACCACGCGAAATCGTTCTTCACGAGGCGCTTCTCGTAATCGGCGGGCACGAACTCGAGCGGCTTGGCGATGCCGGGAATGGCCACCACGGCGAAGTTCTTGGCAAAGAGCTCCATCGCGGCCGGCGTGGCGAGCCAATCCATGACGCTCTTGGCGGCATCGGCCTTCTTGGTCGTCTTCATGATGCCGGATGCCTCGAGGTCCCAGCCCAGACCCTCGGTCGGGAAAATGATGTCGATGGGGGCACCGGACTTCTTGGTGGTGACGGCGCGATACTCGAACGAGATCCCGATGGGAAACTCGCCGGCGCCGGCCTGGCGGCACGGCTTGGAACCCGAGTGCGTGTACTGCGCGACGTTGGCGTGCAGCGCATCCATGTATTGCCAGGCCTTGGCCTCGCCCATCATCAGCATCCAGCCGGTGACGTCGAGGTAGCCCGTGCCGGACGACGCGGGATTGGGCATCGTGATGCGCCCCTTGTAGATCGGCTTGGTCAGGTCCTGCCAGGTCTGGGGCTTGGGCAAGCCGAGCTTGGCCGCCTCGACCGTGTTAAAGCAGATGGCCGCGCCGTAGACGTCCATGCCCACCCACATCGGCGGGTTGGCCGGGTCGCGATATTGGGAGGAGAGTTTGTCGAGTCCCTTCGGCGCGTACGGCTGCAGCATTCCCTCGTTGGCGAACACGGCCATGCTGGATGCCGACACGCCGACCACCATGTCGGCAACGGGATTGGCCTTCTCGGCAAGCAGCTTCGAAGTGATCACCCCCGTGGAGTCGCGCGTCCACTTGATGTCGATGTTGGGATACGCCTTGCTGAATGCCTCGGTGTAGGCCTTGAGCTGGTCGGTCTCGAGCGCGGTGTAAACGTTGAGCTCGGTCTTCTGTGCCTGGGCCAGGCCGGCGGTGGCGGCAAGCGCCACGACGAGCGAGGAAGCGAGACATCGTACTGCGGTTGCGATTTTCATCTTGGTCTCCCGAATTGGAAATGGCGCCCCATCGAACCGGCTCTCCTGCATCCTCGCGCATCGCGGCTTCGCGCGATACGACGGATCGGGTCGACGGACCGCATCGACCGCAAGCACCGCCGAGCCGCCAGCATAGGCCCGCTCATTGTGCCTCCGCAAGGATTGCAGATTGTTGACAATCTACACACCCCCGCGTCTAATCGCAACATGCTGAAGACCGTGAACCCGGGCGCCAACGGCAACGGCGCGCGGGCCCGTCCCGCCGCCGTGGCGCAAGCTGCCGCAACCCCCGCCGACCGCACGATCGAAGTGCTGCGCACCCACTCGCTGCCCGGGTTGGTGCAGCAGGAGCTCACCCGCATGATCCTCGCCGGCGAGTTCCCTGCCGGCGCCAAGCTCAACGAGGCCGACCTCGCCGAGCGGCTCGGGGTGTCGCGCGGGCCTGTACGCGAAGCCTTTCGCGCCCTCGAGGAGTCCGGTCTCGTCCGCCTCGAGAAGAACCGCGGCGTGTTCGTGCGCGAGATCGCCGTCGAGGAAGCCGACGAGATCTACGAGCTGCGTGCGGTGCTCGACGAATACGCCGGCCGGCGCGTCGCGCAGAGCATCGCGGCCGTCGACCTCAAGGGCCTGCGCGCGCTGGTCGATCGCATGGATCGCGCCGTGTCGCGCAACGACCTCGACGCCTATCACGGGGCGAACGTCGAATTCCACGACAGCCTCGTGCGCCTCGCCGGCAACGGCAAGCTGCTCGCCACCTATCGCCGGCTGGTCAACGAGTTGCACCTTTATCGTCGCGCGGCCATCGCCCAGCAAGGCGCGCTGCCGCTATCGGTGCGCGAGCACCACGAGATCCTCGACAAGATCGAGGCGGGCCAGGCCGCGGCGGCAGGTCGTGCCCTGTTCGAACACGTCATGGGCAGCCGCGAGCGCATGCATCGTGCCCGCGCCGCGGCCAAGCCGCCGCGCCCCACGAGGAAGCGATGAACCCTCCCGCAGGCAAAAGCGTGGCCGTCAACGGCCGCGCGTACCGATTCCCCCGCAACCCCGTCGTGGTCGTGTGCGTCGACGGCTGCGAGCCCGACTACATCAACCAGGCCATCGAGGCCGGGCGCGCGCCGTTCCTCGCCTC
>CALFEY010000164.1 GCA_937958295.1 uncultured Pseudomonadota bacterium | reverse complement strand
GGTGGGCTCGTCCAGGATCAGAAGGTCGGGATCGTGGATGAGGGCACAGCACAGGCCGAGCTTCTGCTTCATGCCGCCGGAGAGCTTGCCCGCCGGCCGGTCCGCGAACGGCGCGAGTCCCGTGCGCTCGAGCAGCACGCCGATGCGACGCTCGCGCTCGACCTTGTCGTGGCCGAAGAGACGGCCGAAGAAGTCGACATTCTCGAAGATCGACAGCGTCGGATAGAGGTTGCGCCCCAGCCCCTGGGGCATGTAGGCGATGCGCGTGTAGGCGCGCTCGCGGTGGGCAGTGTCCGCCATGTCGCCGCCCAGTACCTCGATCCGGCCCGACTGGAGGGCGCGCGCGCCGGCCGCGAGCGCGAGCAGGGAGGACTTGCCCACGCCATCCGGCCCGATGAGGCCGACCATCCGACCTTGCGGAATGTCGAGGGAGACCGCCGCGAGTGCGCGCGTTGCCCCGTAGGTAAGCGTGACGTCCGCGAAGCGTGCAACGGCAGCGACCGGCTCCCGGGCACCGCTCGTGGCGCTCATTGCACGAGCTTGCCCTGCAGGCGCTCGGGCCACGGCGCGGCGGGATCCACGCGCACGTAGGCAACGCCGGGCAGGCCCGTCTTCACCTGCGTGATGTGCTTGCGCAGGAGCTCCGGCGGGATCTGCGCCTTGACCCTGAACATGAGCTTCATGCGCTCGTCCTGCGTCTCGACCGTCTTCGGGGTGAACTGCGCCACGTCGGCCACGAAGGTGATCGTCGCGGGGATCACGAGGCCGGGCGCGGCGTCGAGCACCAGGCGCGCCTCGGATCCGATGGCCACCCGACCGGCCACCGCCGTGGGCAGGTAGAACGTCATGTAGACATCGGAGAGGTCGACGAGGTTGAGCACCCGGCCGCCGGCGGCGAGGACCTCGCCTGCTTGCGCGACGCGATACTGCACGCGACCGTCACGCGGCGCGAGGAGCGTCGCATCGACGAGATCCGCAGTCACCGCATCCAGGGCGGCGCGCGCGGCCGCCACCGCCGACTCGGCATCGGTCACCTGCGCCAGCGTGGCGTTGATGGCCGCATCGGAGGCCGCGAGTTGCGCCTGCGCTGCGCTCACGAGCGCCGTGGCGCTGTCGAGGGCGGCACGATCGTCGTCGAGCACCTGCGCCGAGATGAAGCCGGTCTTGGCGAGCTGCTCGGAGCGCGCGAGGCGCTTGCCGGCGGCGCTCACGGCCGTTTGCCGCTGCGTGACCTGCGCCGCGTTGGCGGCGCGCTCCGCCTGTCGCTGCGCGACCATGCTTCGCGCCGTGGCCACGCCGGTGATGGCCTGGTCGAGCTGCGCCTGCGCCTGCCGACGCTGGGCCTCGAGCTGCGTTGTGTCCATGCGCGCGAGCACGTCGCCAGCGCGAACGAAGTCGCCTTCGTTAGCGAGAATCTCGCGAATGCGGCCCGGGATCTTGGTCGCGATGTCGACCTCCGTGGCCTCGATGCGGCCGTTGCCGCGGGCGAGATCCGGAGAAAGCTCGTCGCGCCCGACTTCGCGCCACGCATAGAAGCCTGCGGCGACCAGCGCGACGGCGACCACCAGCAGCGGCCAGCGCCGGCGCAGTAGGGCGGGCGATCCGGCAGATGCGCCGGTGGGGGTGTCCTGCATGGGCGGTGCGGTGTCTGCGCTCGCGCGAGGCAGCGGTCCGCCGAAGGCAGAGGCTGGCGCGGCGGTCGAGACGAGCGGCTAAAGCGGCCATGCTACGGCATCGCACGGCACACGCGGCACCGGCGAACCCTTTGCTTGAGCTGGCGCAAACCCGAAAGCCGCGCGGGCCATTCCGGCGCAGGCGCCGGGCGGCACCTGGCGGTCGTGTGCATGCGCGGCCTACGTTGCCTTACACGCCTTTGCCCACGAGGATCCGGTACCGCGCCATGTGCCGTAGCGCGTCCTTGGGACGCTTGAGCTTCTCGAAGAGGAGTGCGAGGTTGTAATGGCCGTCGGCGAAGTCGGCGTCGCTTTGCAGAGCGCCCTCGTAAGCTGCGAGCGCCCGATCCGCCTGTCCCATGTCCTCGAGCAGCACGCCGAGGTTGAAGAGCAGCACTGCATCGTTGCCGCCTGCGGCCACGGCCGCACGGTAGACGCGCTCGGCACGGGCGAGCTCGCCACGGTCGTGCAGCAGCCGGCCGAGGTTGATCGAAGCATCGAGCAGCGTGGCATCAGCGGCGAGCGCCTTCTCGTAGGCCGCAATCGCGGCGCCCGTGTCCTTTTCTTCGAGCGTGGCGCCCCGCTCGAACCACGCGTGCGCATCGACCGCCGGCGCCTCCACCGTCTCGACCAGCCGCAAGCCGCCGCCGACAGGGTCGGGGCCGAACTCCAGCACGTACTGGCCGTCGTCGGCCTGCCAGCGGCCGCCTCCCTCGCGGACCACGACGTGGTCCGCCACCGCACCGATCGCCAGTCCCGACAGCGGCATGGCGTCGGGCAGCCTCCGGCGCAGCTCGCGCAGCGAGCGCATGATGCGTCGCGCCGGCACGTTGGCGCGCACAAGCACCTGGGCCGTGCGCAGCACGATGAGGTCCTGGAAGGAGAACTGCCACGCGTTGCGCGGCCCTCGCGTGGGAGTCACGAAGCCTTCGGCAACGAGCGAGCGGATGGTGCTGCGCGAAAGCCGCAGCACGCGCTCGACCTCCCTTACGCCATAGACGGTCACGACCGGTGCGACCGCACCGCGAGGGCGAGCCTAGCCCTTGCCGCGCGCGACCTTGCGCGCGGCCGGCGCGGGCGCTTCTTCCACGACTTGCGCGCGCTTGGCGGGCTTGCGCGCGGCCGGGGCCTTGGCGGGGGCCGAGACCGCCGTTACCACAGGCGGCGCCGACTTGCGCGGTGCTTTCTTCTCGAGGCTCGCGCGCAGCGCATCCATGAGGTCGATCACCTGACCCGTGGGCTGCGGCGCATCGGTAAGCGTGATTTCCTGACCCTCGACCTTTTTCTGCACGGCCGCCTCGATACGCGCCGCTACCTCGTCCTTGTACTGCATGGGATCGAAGGCATCGACGGACTGCTGCTCGATCAGCATCTGCGCGAGCTTGAGTTCGGCGGGCTTGACCTCGGTGGCGGGAATATCGAGGTCCTTGATCGCGCGAACCTCGCCGGCGTAGAGGAGCTGCTGCATCACGAGCCCGTCGTCCACCGGCCGGATCATCACGATGTACTGCTTGCCGCGCGCGGCCCAGCGGCCGAGCGCGCACTTGTTGGATTCACGCAGCGCGGCGGCGAGCAGGGCGTAGGGCTTGGCGCCGCCCTTGTCGGGCGCAAGGTAGTAGGCCTTGTCGAAGTACACCGGGTCCACGGTATCGAGCGGCACGAACTCGGTGATGTCGGCGGTATGGGTGCCGACTTCCTCCATCGCCTTCAGCTCCTCGGGCGTGAACTGGACGTACTGGTCCTTGGCAAACTCATAGCCCTTGACGATGTCCTCCCGGGGCACGGGAATGTCTTCCTTGATGCACAGATACTGCTGCTTCAGGCGCGAGCCGCAGCCCTTGTGCAGCATGTTGAAGCTGATCTGCTTGGATGCCTCGGTGGCCGAAAAGAGCTTTACGGGTATCGAAACCAGCCCGAACGAGACGGTCAAGCTCGCGATGGATCGTGCCGCCATGGTCTGTCTCCTGCCGGCGATGCGGTGCCGGGCCGTCTGTTGCAAACCCGCAACAGGGACGTCATCCCTTGGGCCTTGACAGGGCCTCCTCAAGGCTCTGCTTGCGGTCCAGGGCGCTGCGCCAACGGTCGCCCGTTCGAGCAAGGCGCTCCGGGGCGTTGCGGATCGTGAAGTCGAGCGGGTGTGCGCCGGCCAACTCTTCCCACTCTAGCGGCATCGAGACCGGAGCCCCGGGCTCGCCTCGCGGCGAATACGCCACGTTCAACGTCTTGCCGCGGACATTCATATTGTAGTCCATGAAGATTTTGCCTGTCCGTTTCGGGATGCTCCACTCCTGGGTGATGTCCTTCGGATGCAGCCGCATGAGATGCGCCCCCACGAGCTCGGACACGTGACGGGCGGCATCGAAGTCGATGGTGCGCCGTATCGGCACGAAGACGTGCAGGCCGGTTTTGCCGGATGTCTTGACGATGGGCTCGAGGCCCATGCCGCTCAGGAGCTCGCGCAGCCAGAACGCCACCTCCTTGCCCTTCTCGAAGGCGATCGTGTTGAGCTCGGGTTCCGCGCCTTTGGCCTCCTTGCCGGAGTAGATGTACGGATCGAGGTCGAACAGCACGTAGTCGGGGTAGTTGAGGATCGAGCCCTCGAGCGACGCGACCGAGGTCGCGTAGTCGGTGCTGTCCGTGCTGGCGTCGGGGCCGGGGCGGGCGCGGGAGTGCCACACGTGATATTCGAGCGTGCCCGACTGCGCGAGCCACAGGAGCGTGGGCAGGTTCTGGCACAGGAGGTACTGGTGCGACTCGTCCTTGTGGTCGGAGAACACCGTGATCTCATCCACGAAGGCGGGCCGCGCCTGCTCCCAGTGCTTCTGGAAGAAGCGCTGGCCGCCGATGCCCTCCGGCATGCGGATCATGGTGAGCGGTCGGTCGGCCAGGTGCGGCAGCATGTAGGGTGACACGCGCGCTAGGTACACAAGGAGGTCGCGCTTGGTCAGCGTCGGGACGCCGCGCGCGTCGTCGGCGGGCCAGTACACGCGATCGAGGTTGGTGAGCTTGAGCCCGTGCGAGGCAACTTCGATCGTGGCGTTATTGCGTGCCCTTGTGAGTTGCGCCACCACCTCGCCGATCACGTCGGGGGACGCCGCTTGCCCCTCGCCCGCGTCCGGCGGCGGGGCCGCGCCCCTGGGCCGGCGCACCGCTTGCGCGTCGAGATCGTCGCGCAGGCGCAGGAACACCGGGGCGCGCAGGTGATCGTCGTCGGTCCAGGCCTGGAAGGTGACTTCGGCCACCACCTGCGGCTCGACCCAGGTGGTGGGTGCGTTGCGCTCGGGCTCGTCCACGAACGGGCGCGTCCTGCGCTTCAAGGGGACCAGCGCGGCCTTGACCGCGGCGAGCGAGCGATCGTCGAAGCCCGATCCCACGTGCGAGGCATAGCGCAATCCCGTGTCGTCCCAGTAGCCCACGAGCACGGCGCCGAGCGACGCGCGCGATCCCTTGCCTTGCGTGTAGCCGCCGATCACGAACTCGGCGGTGTGGCCGGGCTTGACCTTGAGCCAGGTGGCCGCCCGCCGCCCACTTTCGTAGCGACTGTCCAGGCGCTTGCCCACCACCCCCTCGAAGCCCGCGGCGATGGCCGCCCGGTGCAACGCGACGCCATCGCTTTCCACGTGCACGCGCTGCACGAGCGGCGACGGCAGCAGGCACTGCGCCAGGAAGCGGCGACGCTCGTCGTAGGCACGCGCACGCAGGTCGATGCCGGCGAAGTAGAGCAGATCGAAGGCGAAGAAGACCACCGGGACCGTGGCGTCCGCCTGCGCGATGTCGCGCGCGGACTTGAGCTGGAAGCGTTCCTGCATCGCCCCGAAGGACGGCCGGCCGGCGGCATCGAAGGCCACGAGCTCGCCATCGAGGATGAGGCCGTCGACGCTCTGCGCCGCGAGCTCGGCGGTGACTCGCGGAAAGCGGTCGGCGAGCTCTAAGCCGCGGCGCGAGCGCAGGAGCACGCCGGCGTCGTCGACGTATGCGAGCACGCGGTAGCCGTCGAGCTTGGGCTCCCAGGCCCAGCCGTCGCGGTGAAAAGGGGCCTCGCCGATCTCCGCGAGCATGGGCGGGAACGGCGCCGGCATTGGCCCCACGGTGCCGCGCGGCACAAGTGCATCGGCGGCGAGCCCCGCACCGGGAAAGAACCTGAGCTCGGCCACCGTGCGTCCCGATAGGATCGAGCGTTCGTCGGCGAGCGGGTCGCGGTCGCTCACGAAGCGGTCCTTGTGCTTGATGAGCAGCCACTGCTCCGCGTCCTTGGTGCGCACGAGCGCGAAGGAGCCCTTGATCTTTTCGCCGCGGAGCAGGAACGAGAGCTTGCCCGCCGCGAGGCCCGCGCGGACCTCGGCCTGGGCGGTGGCCCGATCATGGAACCAGGTACCGCCTTCGTCGGGGGAGTACACGCCCGCGTCCCACACGATCATCGTGCCCGCGCCGTACTGCCCCGCGGGAATCACGCCTTCGAAGCTCGCATAGGCGAAGGGATGATCCTCGGTCTGCATCGCCAGCCGCTTGTCGCTGCGGGCGAGCGAAGGGCCCTTCGGAACGGCCCAGGACTTGAGCACGCCATCGCACTCCAGGCGCAGGTCGTAATGCAGCCGCGACGCCGCATGTTGCTGGATGACGAAGAGCAGGGGGCCGCCCGCGCCCTTCGGCACGGCCGCCGCGGGTTCGGGCGTGGCGGAGAAGGTGCGCTTGCGGGCGTACTCGCGCAGCGGATCGGCGGCCATCCGCGGATTCTACGAGCGCCTTTGGGGCCCGGCGAGCGGACGGCGCGAGCGACGCCCGTCAGCCGCGCGGCGTGCGGTCGATCTCCGACTTGAGCGGGCCGGCGGCCTCGATCCCCGTGGCTGGCGTGAACGTGCGACTGCCCACGACGCTGATCACGATCTCGCGCACGCCGAGGATCAGCAAGGCGAGCGTGAAGGGGACGATGTAGTAGAGGAGCCGGAACAGCAGCAGGCTCGCCAGGAGCTCCTCCCGATCGAACATCGCGAGCGCCACGAGCATCGCGGCGTCGAACACCCCGATGCCGCCCGGCGCATGGCTCGCGAAGCCGAGGAGCGTGGCCGACACGAAGATCACGGCGAGGGTGATGAAACCGATGTCGGGCTCGGCGGGCATGAGCGCGTACATCGCGAGGGCGCAGCAGGCGAGGTCGACGATGCCGATCCCGATCTGCACGAGGGTGGAGCGCCCGTTCGGCAGCCGCACCCGCCAGCCGCCACGACCCATGGCGCGATCCCCGCGCGACACCCACCACACGTAGCCCACGAGCACCGTGAGCACCACGATGGCGAGGAAGCGGTTGAGGATCGGGGGCAGCTGGTCGATGCGGCTCGCCGCCTCCGGCTCCACGAGGATGCCGAGGCCCAGTACCGTGGCATTGCCGAGCCAGAAGGTGAGGCCGGCGAGGAAGCAGACCTTGGCCACGTCGATGGCATCGAGGCCCTGGGCGGAGTAGATGCGATAGCGGACGGCACCACCGGTGAAGACGGTGGCCCCCACGTTGTGGCCCACCGAATAGCTCGTAAAGCCGCCCAGCGCCGCGATGCGGTAGGGGACGTGCTTCTTGCCGATCTGGCGCAGCGCGAAGAAGTCGTAGAAGGTGAGGGTGAAGTAGGCCGCGGCCACGAACAGCGCCGCGAGGGCGATATCGTGCCAGGGAGTGGCGCGGATAGCGAAGATGACATCGTCGATGTCGATCCCCTGCAGCATCCGGTGCAGCACCACCAGCGCGACGGCAATGATCCCGAGCGAGATTGCCAGCGCGATCCGGTTCCAGCCGATGGTCTGCTGGCAGAACCGCGCAGCGGCGCGCAGTCCCTTCAAGATGGACTGAATGATCATGTCGCGGCCCGCCTGCGCGGGTTCTCCTCCGAGTGGACTACGGCTCGCGGTGGGCAGCCGCGGCGCGGTGACGCGTTATCCTCGCGCCTTCAAGCCCTACCGTACCATTGTTCCCGTCAGGGGAAAAGCCGGGGCAAGCGTTCGTTTCGAAAATGAAGGCTACAACATGCCATGCCAGATCGTAGCCGGTGCCAGCGGCTATTCGTTCAAGGAGTGGAAGGGCCCCTTCTACCCCGAGAAGATCGACGCGGACGCGATGCTGCCGTTCTACGCCGAGCGGTTGCCCACCGTGGAGATCAACAACACCTTCTACCGGATGCCGAAGATCTCGGTCCTCGAGAACTGGGCGGCCATCACGCCCGCGGGGTTTCGCTTCGCCATCAAGGCTTCGCGGCGCATCACGCACCTCGCCCGCCTCAAAGGTGACGCCGCCGCGGAGTCGCTGGCCTACCTGTACGCGAACCTCGTGGGGTTGGGCGACAAGCGCGGTCCCGTGCTTTTCCAGCTTCCGCCCAATCTGAAGAAGGACCTGCCTCGGCTCACCGCCTTCCTCGAGCGCCTGCCGGCCGGGCACGGGGCGGCCTTCGAGTTCCGCAACGAGACCTGGTTCGACGACGAGGTGTATGCCGCGCTGAGCTCCGCGGGCGTCGCGCTGTGTCTATCGGAGCGCGAGGACAGCGCACCGCCGCCGCTCGTGGAGACGGCCCCGTTCGGCTATGTGCGCCTGCGCCTGGAGACCTACACTGACGACGACCTGCGGGCGTGGGCGGGCCGCTTGGCCGCCACGGGCTGGGGCACCGCGCACGTGTACTTCATGCATGAGCCCACGGCGCCCGCGTACGCGCGAAAGCTCATGGACGCCGTCGCGTGATGCCGGGCGCCTGGCGGTGGTCATGACGGCGGAGGAGGAGCCCGTCACCATCGCGCTCCCCGACGGCACGCAGGTCTCGGGACTGTGGCAGGCGCCTGCGGCGGCGATCGCGACGTACGTCTTCGCCCACGGCGCAGGGGCGGGCATGCGCCACCCGTTCATGGCCGCGCTCGCCACCGACCTCGCCGCCCGCGACATCGCCACGCTGCGTTACCAGTTTCCGTACATGGAGCGGGGCAGCAAGCGCGTGGATTCGCCAGCGCTCGCGCATGCCACGGTCCGCGCGGCGGTGGCAACGGCCGCACTACGGGCCCCGGGTACGTCGCTCTTTGCCGGGGGCAAGTCCTTCGGCGGGCGCATGGCCTCGCAGGCGCAGGCCGCGTCGGCCCTGCCCGGCGTGAAGGGGCTGGCCTTCGTGGGATTTCCGCTGCATCCCGCCGGCAAGCCCGCGCGCGATCGCGCTGCGCACCTCGCCAACGTCGCGATTCCGATGCTCTTCCTCCAGGGCACGAACGACGACCTGGCCGATCTTGCCTTCCTCTTGCCCGAGGTGACAGCGCTGGGGCCGCGGGCCACGCTCGTGACGTTCGAGAGCGCCGACCACGCCTTTCACGTTCCGGCGCGCTCGGGGCGCCGTGACGCCGACGTGCGCGCCGCGCTCGCCGCCGCGATGCGCGACTGGATGGGCGTGGTGGGGACGACGCGCGACGACCGGCGCTAGCTCAAGCCGGTGACGGGAATCGCCGCGCCGTGAATGGCGCGGGCGGTGTCGGAGGCCAGGAAGACGATCACGTTGGCGAGGTCAGCCGGAGCAACCCACTTCGCCGGATCAGCTTCGGGCATCGCGGCGCGGTTCTCGGGCGTATCGAGCGTGGTGGGCAACACGCAGTTCACGTTGATGTTGCGCTCGCGCAGCTCGGCCGCCATCGATTCGGTGAGGCGGATCACGGCGCTCTTCGAGGCGATGTAGGCCCCCATGTGGGCCGCGCCCTTCAAAGCCCCGAAGGCCCCCACATTCACGATCTTGCCCCGGCCTGCCGCCAGCATCCGCGGCACCACGGCACGCGCCGTGTTAACCACCGTGCGCGTGTTGATGCCAAACATGAAGTCGAAGTCGGCCGGCGGCGTCTCGTGCACGGGAGGTCCCATGCGAAAGCCGCCGGCGATGTTGCAGAGCACGTCGATCTGGCCGTGGCGGTCAAGATGCCGCCGAGTCAGGTAGTGATCATGGT
>CALFEY010000163.1 GCA_937958295.1 uncultured Pseudomonadota bacterium | reverse complement strand
GCACGCCACGCACGCCAGCGATCGGCGACCTCGCCCGCCAGGATGGTGAAGCCGCCGAAGGCGTCGAGCAGGGCGCGCTGGGCCTCCGGCTGGCCCAGCGACTGGTGCGCGTGCTGGCCGTGCAAGGCCACGAGCATCTCGCCCAGCGCTTTGAGCTGGGCGAGCGTGGCGGGGCGGCCGTTGATCCAGGCGCGGCTACGACCTTGCGCATCGAGCACCCGGCGAAGCAGCACCTCGGTGCCTTCCGTGGCCAAGGCCTGGTCCGCGAGCCATGCGCTGGCCGCCGGGACATCGCCGATGTCGAAGCTGGCCGCGAGCTCGGCGCGCTCGGCGCCTGCCCGTAGCTGTCCCACTTCGAAGCGATCGCCGAGAAGGAGGCCGAGCGCGTCGAGGAGGATCGACTTGCCGGCGCCCGTTTCGCCGGTGAGCACCGTGAGCCTGGATGCGAACTCGACGTCCAGCACGGTCACGGTCACGAAGTCGCGAATGGCGAGCGAGCGGAGCATGGCGGATCAGGCAGGCGGGGCGCCCAAGCCTTCGGGGGTGGCGGTCCAGTGGAGCTTCTCGCGCAGCGTGGCGAAGTAATCGTGTCCCTCGGGATAGAGGAAGCGCGCGCGGAAGCCGGCGCGCTCGACCACGACCTTGTCGCCGGCAGCGAGGGCGAAGTGGCCCTGGCCGTCGCAGTGCACGCCCGCATCGCGGCCGTTGATTACGGTGATGGCGATCGAGGACTGGTCGCCGATGGCAATGGGCCGGTGCGTGAGGGCGTGCGGGGCCACCGGCACCAGCAGCAGCGATGCGAGCTCGGGCGCGAGGATGGGGCCGCCGGCGGACAGGGCGTAGGCCGTGGACCCCGTAGGCGTGGCCACGATGATGCCGTCGGCGCGCATGGCGTAGGCGAAGCGGCCGTCGATGTCGACGGCGCACTCGATCATGCTGCCGAGCGAGCCGCGATTGACCACGACGTCGTTGAGCGCGAGGCCACGCTCGCTGCGGCCGTCGGGCCGCTCCACCGCCACCTTGAGCATGGTGCGCTGCTGTTCGACGTAGCGGCCGTCGAGCATCGCGCCGAGCGCAGCGGTCATCTCGCGCACCGGGATGTCGGTGAGGAAGCCGAGCCGACCCTGGTTCACGCCCACGAGCGGAACGCCGAAGGGGGCGAGCTGGCGGGCGAGGGAGAGCATGGTGCCGTCGCCCCCCAGCACCACCGCAAGGTCGGTATCGGCGGCGAACTCCTGGGGTGTGGCGGTGACGTAGCCGGGCAGCGGGGCATATTGCGCCGTAGCGGCGTCCTGGACCACGCGATGGCCGCGCTCGAGGAGGAACGACGCCACCTCGGCCAGGGGCTTCGCGATGCCGGGCGTGGCGTAGCGGCCCACGAGGGCGATGCGCGGAAAGCGGGCGGCGGGCGTGTCCGGAGCTTGCGCGGGCATGGCCGATTAAACCATACGAGGGTTGCTGGCTTGCTTCGGTAGAACGGACGAACGTGGTCCTTGTGGCGGCCCGCCGGCGGGCGGAGCGAAAGCGTCGCCTCAGGCAAACCCGGCGCGCCGGCGGTGCCCGTCCCCGGCGCGCTAGAATGGGGAATGCTCGAACCTCGCGCCCAGCATCTCCTGAAGACGCTCATCGAGCGGTACGTGAGCGATGGGCAGCCCGTGGGCTCGCGCGCGCTGTCGCGCCACTCGGGCCTTGAGCTGTCGCCCGCCACCATCCGCAACGTGATGGCCGACCTCGAAGAGATGGGGTTCATCGCGAGCCCGCATACGTCGGCGGGCCGCATCCCCACAGCCAAGGGCTACCGCTTCTTCGTGGACTCGCTCATGATCACCAAGGCCCTCGGGCAGCAGGAGATCCATCGCCTCGAAGGCGAGCTCGTGGCGGACCGGCCGCGGGAGCTTGTGAGCACCGCGGCAGGGCTCCTCTCGCAGCTCACGCAGTTCGCGGGTGTGGTGATGACGCCGCGGCGGCGCGACGCCGCCTTTCGCCACCTCGAATTCCTGCGCCTGTCCGAGCGTCGCGTGCTGCTCATCCTCGTCACGGCGGAAGGGGACGTGCAGAACCGCATCCTGCACACTGACCATTCGTACACGCAGTCGCAGCTCGTCGAGGCCACCAACTTCTTCAACCAGAATTTCGCGGGACAGCCTTTCGCCACGATTCGCGCGCGCATCAGCGAGGACCTGCGGGCGCTGAAGGAGGACGTCGCGCAGCTCATGGCGGCCGCGGTGGATGCCGGCGAAGGCGCGCTGGCCGAGGGCGAGTCGCTCGTGGTTACCGGCGAGCACAACCTGCTGCACGCCGAGGACATCGCCTCCGACATGGCGCGGCTGCGCAAGCTCTTCGAGCTTTTCGAGCAGAAGACGTCCATTCTGCACCTGCTCGACTTGTCGCAGCGGGCGCAGGGCGTGTCGATCTACATCGGCAGCGAGTCGGGCCTCGTGCCGCTCGACGAGTGCAGCGTGGTCACGGCACCCTACGGCGTGAATGGCAAGGTGGTGGGTACCCTCGGCGTGATAGGACCCACGCGCATGGCCTACGAGCGCGTGGTGCCCATCGTGGACCTTACCGCGCGCCTGCTGTCCAACGCGATGAGCCAGCAGCTCGCCGACGAATAGCCTTGCACCCCAACGCAGCCCTCGTCGACCGTCTCTACGGTGCCTTCCGCGCGCGCGACAGCGCCGCGATGGCCGCATGCTACCTGCCCGATGCCACGTTTCGCGACCCGATCTTCGACGTGCGCGGACGGGAGGTGGCCGACATGTGGACCATGTTCTGCGACCGCGGTCGCGACCTCGTCCTCGATTGGAAGGTGCTCGCCGCGGATGCTGCCGCGGGCCACGCCCACTGGGAGCCGCGCTACACCTTCTCGGTGACCGGCCGCCCGGTGCACAACCGCATCGAGGCGCGCTTCACCTTCCGCGACGGGCGCATCGCAAGCCATGTCGACGACTTCAGCCTGTGGCGCTGGAGCCGGATGGCGCTCGGGCCCAAGGGCGCCGCGCTCGGCTGGACGCCCTTCGTGCAGAAGGCGATCCGTGGCGAGGCGCGCCGCAACTTCGACCGCTGGCGCGAGCACCGTCGCGGCTAGAAGCGCCCCGACCCGGATTCCATTGGCGCACGCCCCCGAACCGCCGTTCACCCACGACCGCACGCCGCGCATCGGGGTGCTGCTCGTCAACCTCGGCACGCCCGACGCGCCCACCGCGGGGGCCGTGCGCCGTTATCTCGCGCAGTTCCTCTCCGATCCGCGCGTGGTGGAAATCCCGCCGCTCGTGTGGAAGCCCCTGTTGCACGGCGTGATCCTCAACGTGCGGCCGGCGCAGTCGGCCAAGCGCTATGCCGCGATCTGGACCAAGGACGGCTCGCCGCTACTGGCGCACAGCCTGCGCCAGCGCACGCTGCTCTTGGGCTACCTCGGACAGCGCCTCAAGCGCGCGGGACTGCCCGCCGACCTGTGCCCGGTAGAGCTCGGCATGCGCTACGGCACGCCGTCGGTGGGCTCCGCGCTGGACAAGCTGCGGGCGGCGCACTGCGAGAAGATCCTCGTGCTGCCGCTCTATCCCCAGTATGCCGCCAGCACCACGGCCTCCACGTTCGACGCTGTGGCCGAGCACCTGGCGCACGTGCGGCGGCTGCCCGCGCTGCGCTTCGTGGAAACGTTCCACGCGGATGCCGGGTACATCAAGGCGCTGGCCCAGAACGTCAATGACTACTGGATGAAGCACGGCCGGCCGGCGAAGCTCGTGGTGTCCTTCCATGGCCTGCCCCGGCGCACCCTCGAGCGCGGCGATCCGTATCATTGCTATTGCCACGTCACCGGCCGGCTGCTCGCGCGCGAGCTCGGGCTCGAGGCGCAGCAGTGGACGCTTACGTTCCAGTCGCGCTTTGGTCGTGCGCAGTGGCTCACGCCCTACACCGCCGACGTCCTGAAGCAGCTCGGCAAGGAAGGCGTCGGGCGCGTGGACGTGTTTTGTCCCGGCTTCGTGACCGACTGCCTGGAGACGCTCGAGGAGATCGGCCTCGAGGGCCAGGCGCTCTTCCGCGAGGCGGGCGGCCAGGAGCTCCGCGTGATTCCCTGTCTGAACGAGCACCCCGCCTGGATCGCCGCGCTCGCCGACCTTGCCTTCCGCAATCTCGCGGGCTGGCTGGAGGCGCCGCCGGACATCGACGCGCGCACCCTGACGCAAACGCGCGCCAAGGCGATGGGCGCGAAGCAATAGCGGCGCCGGACCATGGCCGTTTCGGAGCCCGTCTCCTCGAGCGGGCCGCCCGTGCCCCACGGGCGGCCCGCCTTCATGCGCAACCTGCACGGCGGTCTCGCAACGGCCTTCCTGCGGCCCTTGCCGCGCGGCGGTCTCGTGGCCACGTGGGGCCAGCTCGCGCTCTTCATCGTGCTCACGCTCGTGTCCACCCTCGTGTGGCAGCGCGTGGCGGCGAGCGGCGCCGTCCAGTTCTCGCCCGGCGCGTTGCCCGACGCCGCGCTCCCGATCACGCTCTTGCTCGTGGGCTGCCCCGCGCTTGCCGCGCTGGCGGGGCGCACAGGCGCAACCCTCGGCCTCGTGGTCACGATGCTCGCGGCATCGCTGTGGCTCGATGCCGTCGTGACGCTCCTGGTTCTCGTCGGCGATCACATGCTGCCGCTGCGGGGCGCGCTCGCCTGGCTGCGCTATGGCCTTTACTACGCCGGGGTGGCATGGTTCGTGGTGGCCTTCGCGGTGGCGGCGTCGCGCATGCTTCCGCTGTCGGCGCCAGGCCGCGTGGTGGCGCTGGCGGTGGGCGCGGCGGTGGTGGCCTATCCCTTTGTGGAAGGCGCGGGCGGCCGCCAGTTCTGGGTGAGCGCCCCCGATCCCGGGGCGCTGGCACGCCAGCAGTCGTGGGCGGCGGCGGCCGGCGAGTCGCTGCTCTATTCGCAGCCGGACCTCCTGGGGCGCGAGCTCGGCGCGCTGCTCCCGCGGCGTCCGGGCCGGCCCAATCTGTATCTCGTGAGCGTGGCGGGCTACGCCGAGCAGGACGTGTTCATGCGGGAGGTGACGGCGGTGGATGCCCTCTTCGCCGAGCGCTTCGGCACGCGGGGGCGCTCCGTGCGCCTCGTGAACAACCGGGCCACCTTGCGCGACATCCCGCTCGCCACCCGCACCTCGCTCGCGGACAGCCTGCGCAAGGTGGGCGCCATGATGAACCGGGACGAGGACATCCTGTTCCTCTTCATGACTTCCCACGGCCTGCCCGGCCGCTTCTCGTTGTCCTTCTATCCGCTCTCGTTCGCCGATCTCACCCCGCCGGAGCTGCGGCGCATGCTCGACGACGCCGGGATCCGCCACCGGGTGCTGGTGCTCTCCGCCTGTTACTCCGGCAGCTTCGTGGACGCGCTGCGCGACGACGACACCCTCGTGATCACGGCCTCCGCCCCCGACCGCAATTCCTTCGGCTGCAGCAACGAGGCGGACTTCACCTATTTCGGCAGGGCGTACTTCGACGAGGCGCTGCGCCGCCACGGCTCGTTCGTGGAGGCGTTCGACGCGGCCTTGCCGGTCATCGCCGGGCGGGAGAAGGCCCAGGACTACGAGCCGTCGGCGCCGCAGCGCGCGGTGGGCGCGCGCATCGGCGCGCGCCTCTCGGCGTGGCAGGCGGCGCTGGAGGCGGAGCGCGGGGGCGGGGTGCCGCCGGCGAAGTAGCGCCGTGGCGGCACCGGCCTTTTGCCCAGAACGATCGTTCGGGCGAGCCTGGCGGTGGGGGCGAAGGTGGAACGCTTCGCCACGTTGGCCGCACGTGCTTGAAATGCCGGCAATGACCCCAACGTGCGTGCGGTCAGCATCGTGCCCCAATTAAAACGAACCGAATGAATCCCCCTAACGACCCCGCCGTTTCCGACGAGCCCGCCGCCCCCGCGGGCACCCCCGACGATCCGCTGGCCAAGGCCCAGGCCGAGGCCTCCGAGTACAAGGACGCCTGGCTGCGTGCCAAGGCCGAGACCGAGAATGCCCGCCGCATCGCCCGCGAGGACGTGGCCAAGGCGCACAAGTTCGCCATCGAGAAGTTCGCCGAGGATCTCCTCCCGGTGAAGGACGCCCTCGAGAAGGCGCTGTCCACCCAGCCGCAGACCCTGGCCGATATCCAGGCCGGCGCCGAACTCACGCTGAAGGCGCTGGACGCCGCCTTCGCCAAGGCACAGGTCGTGGAGGTGAACCCGGCCGGCGAGAAGTTCGACCCCCATCGCCACCAGGCGATGCAGATGGTGCCGTCGCCGCAGCCCGCGAACACCGTGGTCGACGTCTACCAGAAGGGCTACCTCATCAACGATCGCGTGCTGCGCCCGGCTCTCGTGACCGTCGCCAGCGGCGATGGCAGCGGCAACGGTTGATCGGCGGCCCCGCAAACCCCATCTGACGGCCAGGACATTCTTTCTAAGCATCGCGGAGAACATAAGATCATGGGCAAGATCATCGGCATCGACCTGGGCACCACCAACAGCTGCGTCGCCATCATGGAGGGCGGCAAGCCGAAGGTGATCGAGAACTCCGAGGGCGCGCGTACCACCCCCTCGGTCGTGGCGTACATGGAAGACGGCGAGATCCTCGTCGGCGCGCCGGCCAAGCGGCAGGCGGTCACCAACGCCAAGAACACCATCTACGCCGTCAAGCGCCTCATCGGCCGCAAGTTCGACGAGAAGGAAGTGCAGAAGGCGCGGGAGCTCTCGCCGTTTGCCATCGTCAAGGCCGACAACGGCGACGCGTGGGTGGAAGTGCGCGGCAAGAAGATCTCGCCGCAGCAGGTTTCGGCGGAAATTCTGCGCAAGATGAAGAAGACGGCCGAGGACTACCTCGGCGAGGAAGTCACCGAGGCGGTCATCACCGTGCCGGCGTACTTCAACGACTCGCAGCGCCAGGCCACCAAGGACGCCGGCCGCATCGCCGGCCTCGACGTCAAGCGCATCATCAACGAGCCCACCGCGGGCGCGCTCGCGTTCGGCCTCGACAAGCAGGAAGGCGACCGCAAGATCGCGGTGTACGACTTGGGCGGCGGCACGTTCGACATCTCGATGATCGAGATCGCCAACGTCGACGGCGAGCACCAGTTCGAGGTGCTTTCCACCAACGGCGACACATTCCTGGGTGGCGAGGACTTCGACCAGCGCCTCATCGATTACATCGTCACCGAGTACAAGAAGGAGTCGGGCGTTGATCTGAAGAACGACGTGCTCGCGCTGCAGCGCCTCAAGGATGCCGCCGAGAAGGCGAAGATCGAGCTGTCGAGCTCGCAGCAGACCGAGATCAACCTGCCGTACATCACGGCCGACCAGTCCGGTCCCAAGCACCTGTCGATGAAGATCACGCGCGCCAAGTTCGAGTCGCTCGTGGAGCCGCTCGTGGAGCGCTCGATCGAGCCGTGCCGCGTGGCGATCAAGGATGCCGGAGTCAAGATGGGCGATGTCTCCGACGTGATCCTCGTGGGCGGCCAGACGCGCATGCCCAAGGTGCAGGACAAGGTGAAGGAGTTCTTCGGCAAGGAGCCGCGTCGCGACGTCAATCCCGACGAGGCGGTGGCGGTGGGTGCGGCGATCCAGGGCGGCGTGCTGAAGGGCGACGTCAAGGACGTGCTGCTGCTCGACGTGACGCCGCTGTCGCTCGGCAT
>CALFEY010000162.1 GCA_937958295.1 uncultured Pseudomonadota bacterium | reverse complement strand
GGTGGCGAGCTTCGCCGCCGTCGAGGCGGGGAACTTGCGCCTCGCCAGCGCGGACGGCCCCGCCCTCGCGCGCCTGCCCTTGCCCTACGTCGTGCCGGCGCCAACGACACCCCAGCGCGTGAAGCTCTAGAAGGCGCGTCGCGCACGTCGTCATGGCTCCCGCGCGCCGGCTCACCCATTACTACATCTACTATCGCGTCCAAGGCGATGTCGTGGCCGCCCGCAAGGCGGTCGACGCGCTGATCCGCGACCTCGGCATCCAGTGCGCGGTGAAGGGCCGCGTGCTCGTCCGCCGCGACGATCCGCGAACCTGGATGGAGATCTACGAGCGCGTGGCCGATGCCGATGCCTTCGAGCTCGCGCTCGCCGCGGCCGTCGTGCGGCACGGCTGCGCGCGCTTTTGCGAGAGCGGCAAGCGCCACGTCGAGCCCTTTGTCGCCGCCTGAGCGCACTACGCCGCCTCTTCCCTGCACCACGCCGCCTCTTCCCTGCACCACGCCCGCCCATGTGCCTTGCCGTCCTCGCGCTCGACGCGCACCCTCGCTTTGCCCTCGTGCTGGCCGCCAACCGGGACGAGTTCCACGCGCGTCCGGCGCTGGCGGCGGCCTGGGGCACGCACGCCCCCTTTCACGACATCCTCTCGGGCCGGGACTTGGCCGCCGGCGGCACGTGGCTCGGCGTGCATCGCGACGGGCGCTTCGCCTTCGTGACCAACGTGCGCCAGGGCACCGGACGCGATCCCGCCGCGCGCTCGCGGGGAGAACTGGTGCCGCGCGTCCTCGCGCCCGGCGTGCGGCTCGAAGAGGTCTTCGCCGAGCTCGCCCATCATGGCCAGGCGTACAACGGCTTCAATCTGCTGGCAGGGGATGCCGCGGGCGCGCGCTGGATGTCCAACCGCGATGCCGGTGCGCGCAATCTCGCCCCCGGCGTGCACGGCCTGTCCAACGCCACGCTCGACACCCCGTGGCCCAAGGTCGTGCGCACCAAGGCCGCGCTCGCACGCTGGGTGGCCCGGGCGGACGAGGCCTCCGATACGCTCTTCGCCGCCCTCGCCGACCGCACCGGCGCTCCCGATGCCGACCTGCCCGCCACGGGGGTGACGCTCGAGCGCGAACGGGTCCTCGCGGCGCCGTTCATCGTGAGCCCCGGCTATGGCACGCGCTGCTCCACGGTCTTCACCATCGACCGCGAGCGTTGCGCGCGCTTCGAGGAGCGCTCGTTCGGACCCGACGGCGAGCCCCAGGGCACGGTCGTCGAGTCGTTCACGCTCGCCGCCCAGTAACGGCCGCGCCCTTCGCCTCTACGGCGGCAACGCCACGCGCGCCGTTGCGAGCTTTGCCACCGGCGCTACGGGCAGGGGTGCGGGCCCGCTCGCACGCAGTCTCGTCTGGACCGGCGGCGGCGGGGCCAGCAGATTGAGCGGGACGGTGATGCGCGCCTGCGTCGCCGCCGGATAGGCAAACGCCACGAAGACCGGCATGGCGCGCGGAAAGCCCAGCTTGCCGGTCAGCGCACAAGGCGAGGCCGCGTGCGGCAACTGGACGCGACCCTCGGAGCGCAGCGTGACCTTGTCGCACGCGATCTCCACCGGACGGAAGGTCGCGGGAACGCCGGCGGCACCCGCCGGCGACGTCAGGCCTTCCAGGCGCACGAGCACGAGCCGCTCGCCGCGCAAGATCACCTCCTCGGCGCGCACGCTCAAGCCCGCCTGCGTGAACTCGCGCTCGGCATCATCGACGTTGAGCGTGCGCGCCGCCGGCGAGGCGCAGACGCAGGCAAGCAGGCCCGCGAGGCCGCGGCAGATCGCGTCAACGCGCCGCATAGAGGCTGCGCAGGAACCCACTGACCAGGTCCGCGAGCCAGGGCAGCGGGACGGCCGGTTGAGGAACGACGCGTGCGGATACCCGCGCGGTGTCCGGCACGTGCCGCTCGATGCCGGTGAACGAGCGCACGCCGCGGTCGAGCGGGATGAAGAGCTCGCCGTCGAAGCCGGCCCCCCGACCCTCGCGAGCGGCGCGCAGGGCGTCCTCGGGCAATGGCACGACGACCACGTAGGACTCCCCCGCGTCGTCGACACTCTCGGCCATCACCGGCAGGTAACCCGGGATCTTGAGCATCGTGCCGCCCGGGCGGGCGTAGATCGGGTTGCCCTTCGCATCGCCGGTGGACTTGCGCACGGCGAAGACGATGGCGCCGTCACGTGCGGGGGCGGCCGTCAATGAGACATCGCCTGCGCCCGAGTACGTCGCGGTAAACGTCGCCGGCCGCTCCGCGCACGCGACAAGTGCCACGGCGAGCGCGCATGCGGCGAGCGCACGCATGGACGGCAGCGAGGACGGCACGACACGCACGCCCTTGGCCACCAGCGTGGCTAGGACGCCGCGGCGAGGCGCCGCACCATGCTCCGGTGCGGGATGCCCGCTTCGAGGTATTCGTCGCCCTCGGGAGCGAAGCCGAACTTCGCGTAGAACGGGACCGCGTGCGTCTGCGCGTGGAGGCGAACGGCGACATCGCCCCGCGCGCGCGCCAACTCGATCAGCAACGACAGCACCGCCGCGCCCACGCCCTGTCCACGCCACCCCGAGAGCACGGCCATGCGCCCGATGTGGCCATCGGGCAGCAAGCGGCCGCAGGCGATGGGGACGCCGTCGCGATCTTCGGCGATCACATGCAGGCTCGCGGCGTCGTTGTCGTCCCACTCGAGCTCCTCGGGGATGTTCTGCTCGATCACGAACACCGCCCGCCGCACCGCCCGCAGGCGCTCGGCCTCACGCGACCAGTCCGCCGCGCGCAGCGTGAAGCCATCGGCGGTCTCGTCAATCGACATGGCCGCAGAGCTCGAGGACGGCATGGCCATGACGCGCGACAAGCTCGCACCGCGCGCCCACCGGAAGGGTCAGCTTGTCCGGGACGTGGCCAAAGGGCAGCCCCGTCAGCATCGGCGTGCCGCATACGCTGCGCAGGTGATCGATGACAACCTCCAGGTCGTAGCCGCCGTCGTTGGCGGACAGCGAATACTCGGTGAACTGACCGAACAGGATGGCTTGCTGGCGCGCGAGAACGCCCGCGTGGTGAAGCTGGTAGAGCATGCGCTCCACCCGATAGGGCGTTTCCCCCACGTCCTCGAGGAATAGGATACCGCCGTCCACGGCTGGAAAGTATGGCGTTCCGCACAGATGCGCGACCATGGCGAGATTGCCTCCCCAGAGCGTCCCAGCGCAGGAGACATCGGGGCCTTGGAGGTCACAGGCGACGGCGTAGCGGCGCTGGTCGAAGAGCCCGAAGCAATGATCGAAGGTGAAGGCGGACGGCGAGGCCGCACCGAAGTCGCTCACCACGGGTCCCGCGAACGTGACCATGCCGGCGCGCGCGAGCGCCGCGAGCTGGAACGCCGTGAAGTCGCTGTAGCCCAGCCACTGCTTGCCGGCCGCGGCCAGCGCGGCGAAGTCGAGCCGCGGCAAGAGGCGCGTCCAGCCGTATCCGCCACGCAGG
>CALFEY010000161.1 GCA_937958295.1 uncultured Pseudomonadota bacterium | reverse complement strand
CGGTGAACAGGTCTATTCCGACACCGACAGGCGCCGGATCTCGTCTATCAACTGATCGGTGAGCGGCGACCGCTCGCGGCCGCGCAGCGTGAGCGCGCCAATCGCATTCACAGACGTGGGCAGGTCATAGGGAAGGCGCACGAGCAGGTCGTGCAGCGGCGAGACGTCGTAGCGCGAGCGCGAGCCGAACGAGAGCATGCCGCCGTGCAGCACCATCGACCGCTGGATGTGGATGGACAGCGACTCCACGCTGTGCCGCGGCATGTCCAGGTTCGCGCGTGCGAGGGTGCGCCGCACCTGATTGGAGAACACCGTGCTGGCCGGCGGCAGCACCCAGAGCTCGTTCGAGAGCTCATCCCAGGTCAGCACGGGCTGGGCGGCGAGGCGATGATTGCGGGCGGAGACCACGCACAACTGGGCCTCGAAGAGCGTGTGCGCATCCAGGTCGTCGTTGGGCGGTACCTGCGTCAGGAAGACGAGCGCCACGTCGATCTCGCGCCGGCGCAGGAGGTCGGAGAGCTCCGGCTCCCGTCCTTCCGTCATGGAGACGAAGATCCCGGGATTGCGCCGCACCAGTCGGTGGACTGCCATGGGCACAAAGCCGCCGCCGGGCAGCGGCACCGTACCCAAGCGGAGCGTGCCCGTGGCCCCGCGCGAGACGACGTCGATCGCCCGGGCGGCACTCTTCAACTCGTGGAAGATGGCCCGCGCATGGGGCGCGAAGCTCAAGCCGTGGGCCGTGGGCTCCACGCCGTTAGGGGTGCGATCGAAGAGCCTGACGGCCAGGATATCCTCCAGGCCGGCAATCGACTTGGTAATCGCCGGTTGAGTCACGTGGAGGGCGGCGGCGGCCTTCCGGAAGCTCCCGTGGTCCAAAACGGTCACGAAGATACGCAGTTCGCGTAGGCGCAGGTGGCGCGGCAGGCGTTCGATGAGCTCGTCTTGGGGCATCCCGCGGCGAAAATTGGGTGGGCGATAACCAAATGGTAATCGACCTATTCCAGTTTGGGCACTTGATGCTTTGTCCACCCGGGGGGTCATTGTGCACCACGGATGGTGCTCCCTATTCTGCGGCCAGCCCCTCGACCCGACGGAACTGCTCATGCCGGAGCCACGTACCATCCACATCGTCGACGCCCACGATTCGGGCCGCGTCGATCTCATGCGCCGCCTCGCGCTCGCCGGTCACGAATTGCGAACGTTCGCCTCCGTGGGCGAATACGTGCGAGCCCGGGCGGAGCGCGCCGATTGCATCTTCGCCGGCATTTCGGCGGCGGACAGCGAGACGCTCGCCCTGGGTTGCGCGGAGCGCAACGACACGGCGCGCACGCCCATTGTCTACCTCGCCACCAGCGCCGACATTCCGCTGGCGGTGAGTGCCATGAAGGCGGGAGCTTTCGACTTCCTGATGCTCCCTGTGGCCGAGCCCGTGCTCGCGGAGCTCCTCGAGCGTGCGCTGCAGGCCGCCGACGCGTGGCGAACCGAATTCATGTTGCGCACCCGGGCGACGGTGCTGTTGCAGCGCCTCACGCCCCGCGAGCGCACCATCTTTGCGCATATCATTCGCGGCGAGCGCAACAAGCAGATCGCGGCCACGCTGCAGAGCCAGGAAGCGACGGTGAAGGTCCACCGCTCGCGTCTCATGCGCAAGCTCGAGGCCCGCACGCTTGCCGAGCTCCTGCACATCGGGCGCGAGGTGGAGGCCCTGCTGGCCGACGATGACGACCCTCCCCCGGCACCCGCCGGCAAGGTCGCATCCACGCCGACGGCGTCACGGGCGCGTCCGGTGCTCGCCGGGGCGGCCATTCTGACGGCGCACGCCGAGCAGCGGCGGGCGGCGGGCATGCGGCCGTCGAGCTGGGCGGGTCTGTACCTGCGCTAAAGACTCGCGGTGGCCCGGGCCCGAAAGCGACGGCCGCACCGCGCGCTAGTCGTCGAGCAAGTCGCCCTTGTAGAAGCTCCAGGCGGTGCCGTCGTGCAGGTAGAAGAAGCCGTCGGCGCAGAAATCCTTGCCGGGGAAATATTCGCGATAGCGCTTCGGCACGAGCCGCTCGAGCTCGACGTCGCTCAGGCGCTCGAACTCGTCCGGGGTGATAGCGCGCCCGACGCGCAGCTTGCGTGATTCCATGTCCAAGGTCAGCCATGCGCCGGCATCAGGACGGCGTGGGGGTCCCATTCGGCTCGGTCCGCGCGCCCCAAGCGGGATGCACCGTTCATTGGAATAGTGCCCGTCGACCGGTTGGGGGTCAATGCGCGTAGCGCGGTGGCGCTTCCGCTCGCGCGAATGCGTGGCACCGGCCTTGGGGGCTCGTGTGGGGTAGCATGAAAGCATGGTCACGCCCACGCTTCCCCAGACGGGGGTCCAGGCCGGGCCGGCGGTCACCGTGGGACACGACCGCCTCGCCGCTCGCCTGCGCACGCAGATCGTGGCGAACCGGCGCCGGCAGAGTCTCGTCGTGCTCGGACTCTGCGCGCTGATCGCCGCCGCTGCCGGCTGGATGTACCTCGGGGTCGAGCGCTCCCTGCGCGAGATGCGGGCGCAAGGCCTGCCCGCCCTGCTCGAGGCCAAGACGAAGTCGCTCGAGGTCTTCATCGCCGAGCGCCGCGCCGATGGGGAGCGCTGGGCGCAGGATCCCCTCGTGGTGGAGGCCACCGTCGACCTCGCGCGCGGGGCCCGCACGGGCGATTGGGAACGACACTGCGCGAGCGAGCAATTGGCGCTCTGGCGCAGCATGTTCGCTCCACTGTTGCACAGCGAGAAGATCGCGGCGGTCAACGCGGTGGATCGCGACGGCAGGATCCTCGCGTCGACGCTGCCGGGGATCTGCGGCTTGTCCGCACAGCCGCGGACGACCGCACCCGCGCTTGCGCCGGTCTTCGCCGGACGCACACAGTTTGTCCGTCCCTTCGCCGCCGATCCGCGATTGGTCGCGGCGCAGCCCTTCCTCGGCGCGCGCCCGCTGGCGTGGGTCGAGACACCGGTGCGCAATGCCGATGGCACCATCGTCGCGGCGCTCGGCTTTGCGACGTATGTGGACCGCGACTTCGAAGGCATCCTCTCTACGGCGCGTCCCGGCGACACCGGCGAAGCGTATGCCTTCGACGAGACGGGCACGCTCCTCTCCGACTTGCGCGACGTGCGCGGCCTGCATCGCGTTGGCTTGCTGCCCGATGGCGTTGAACGAGCCGCGTTCCGGCTCAAGGTGCGGGATCCAGGGCAGCCGCTCGCGCCGGGGATCGTTTCCGAGCGTAGTGTGGCGCAGTGGCCGCCCACGCAACCGGTCGCGCTCGCGCTCGCCGCCGCCACGCAACGCGGCACCCCGTCGCAAGGCGTGCTGCTCGATCCCTACCGCAATTACCTCGGCGTGGAGGTCATCGGTGCCTGGCGGTGGCTGCCCCACGAGCACATGGGCGTAGTGGCGGAGATCGGGGTGGACGAGGCCTACGCGCCGATGCGCTACGTGCAGTTGACGCTGGTCGCCATGCTCGTGCTGCTTGGGCTCACCGCAGGCTGGGCCGCGTGGTCCACGCTCGCGCTGGCGCGCCTGTCGGACGCTCCGGCGGCCGGACGCAGGCTCGGGGCGTACCGGCTCGAGCGCCCGCTTGCCGAGGGCGGCATGTCCACCGTCCATCTCGCGCGGCACGCACTGCTAAGACGACCCGCCGCCATCAAGATCCTGAAGCGGCATATGGCCACGGACGAAGTCATCGCCCGCTTCGAGCGCGAAGTGCGGTTGGTCAGCGAACTGCGCCATCCGAACACCATCGAGATCTACGATTGCGGCCACACCCCCGACGGGCTGCTCTACTACGCGATGGAGTACATCGATGGCGTCACGCTGGCCACGCTGATCGCGCACGAGCACATGCTGCCGCTCCAGCGAATGCGCCACATCGTCGCGCAGGTGTGCGCCGCGCTGGCCGGAGTCCACGCGAAGGGTCTGGTCCACCGCGACATCAAGCCCGAGAACATCATGATTTGCGAGCACGGCGGCGAGCTCGACTTCGTCAAGCTGCTCGATTTCGGCATCGTCAAGCGCATCGAAGCGGAGGCGACGGGCGACTACCGGGATGCGAAGCGCGTGCTGACCCGGCAAGTGCGCCTCCTCGGAACGCCCGCCTACATGCCGCCGGAGCGCATCGGCAACCCCTCCTGTGTCGACGCCCGTACCGACGTCTATGGCGTGGGCGCGCTGATTTATTTTCTGGTCGCCGGGCGTCCGCCCTTCCCGGGGGAGGACGAGGCCGCCGTGCTGCGCGCCGTGTTGGCCGAGGCGCCGCCCAACCTCGCCCTTGCGGTCCCAGGCGTGCCGGCAGCGCTTGCCGAGCTCGTGGCCCGATGCCTCGCGAAGGCGCCGGGCGACCGTCCGGAGACGGTGCAGCCCATCGTCAGCACGCTGGAAGCGCTCTGCCTTCCCGCGTGGACTCGGGAGGATGCCGAAGCATGGTGGCACCGGTGGCGAAGCCTCCCGCCGGAGGAGCGCGCGCGGGAGGCACCGCCTCACGTATAGTCCGGCGCATGAAGATTCCCAAGCGCCTACAGCCGCTCGTCGAGGAAGGCATGATCGACACCGTGGTGCGGCAGCTCATGAGCGGCAAGGAAGCCATGGTGTTCGTGGTGCGCAGCGGTCACGAGGTACGTTGCGCCAAGGTATACAAGGAGGCGGACAAGCGCAGCTTCCGCCAGGCGGTCGACTACACCGAGAACCGCAAGACGCGCAATTCGCGCGCCGCGCGGGCCATGGCGAAGGGCACGCGCTTCGGACGCGAGGCGCAGGAAGCCGCGTGGCAGAGCGCGGAAGTGAGCGCGCTGTACCGCCTCGCCGAGGCCGGCGTGCGCGTGCCCCGCCCCTACCTGTTCCAGGCCGGCGTGCTGCTGATGGAGCTCGTGGTGGACGCCGACGGCAATGCCGCGCCGCGCCTGAACGACGTCGAGCTGGAAGCGGACGATGCCGTCGCCTTCCACGACGTGCTGATCCGCGAGGTCGTGCGCATGCTCTGCGCAGGCATCGTCCACGGCGACCTGTCGGAGTTCAACATCCTCATTGGCGCCGATGGACCCGTGATCATCGACCTGCCGCAAGCGGTGGATGCCGCCGGCAACAATCACGCGCAGCGCATGCTCGTGCGCGACGTCGACAACCTCCGGCGCTTCTTCGGCAAGTCCGCGCCTTCACTGCTCGCCACCGACTACGGCAAGGAGATCTGGGCTCGCTACGCCGGCGGCACGCTCGCGCCGGACACGCCACTCACCGGACGCTACGTGCGCGTGGAAACCGCCGTCGACCTCGACGCCATCATGCGCGAGATCGACGACGTGCGCCTCGAGGAGGAGGCGCGGCGGGCGCGCATGCAGGAAGCGGGGTAGGGCGCCGCGGGCTGCGGGCCCGCACGCATTGCAGCGCCGTCAGTCCTTGCGCGCCACCATGAGGAACACGGGATAGACGTGCTTGTGACCGTCGGTGTCGCGGCGGATCTCGTGGACGGTCGAGAACTCGACGGCGCGGAAGCCCGCGGCGCGGGTCTTCGCGCCGAGCTCGGTGCGATCGAAGCCGAGGTGACCGTCAAATCCCTCGCCGTGGAACGAGCCATCCTCGGCGTCGAGGTCGGCGATGCACAACACGCCCCCGGGGCTCAGCACGTCGTGGAACCGGCGCAGGATGCCCGGTGTATCCGGCACGTGGTGCAGCACCATGAGCGAATACACGATGTCGTAGCGCTCTTGCGGCGCGGTGTCCGTGAGGAGGTCGATCCGCAGCGTGCGCATGCCGGCATCACCTGTGGCGGCAATCTTGCGATCGGCGACCTCGAGCATGCCGGCGGAGGTGTCGATGAGCGTGATGGCCCCCAGGTGGGGGCGCAGCATGAAGCTCAGCAGGCCGGTGCCGCTGCCGTACTCGAGTCCCTTCATCGCCCGGGTCGGGGCGACCTGGCGAACGATCGCGTCGGCCACCACCTTCGCGCGGTCGGATTTTGCCGGGTCATCGTCCCACGTCTGTGCGCGCGCATCGAAGTCGCTCGTCATCCTTCTCTCCTGGTTCCTGGTCGGTCGCTGTCGCTGTCATTGTCCGTCAGCGTCGGGCCGCGCGCCTTTTCCCGGAAGGTCCCGGCGCCACCGATCGCAGCAACGCGTCGCGCGTGACGACCTCCTGCTCGAGGCGGTTGCCCACTTGGACGCAGACCAGATCGCATAACTGGAAGATGCGCGGGTCCACGATCCGGTAGTAGGCGCTCGTGCCGCTCGTCCGCTTGGCAATCACCCCGATCCGGGCGAGCGTGGCGAGGTGCTTGCTGACGTTGGCCTGACTGCCGCCGAGCTCCGCGGTGAGCTCCCCCACATTGCGCTCGCCATGGCGCAGCGCATTGAGGATCCTGAGCCGCATGGGCACGGCGAAGGCGGAGAAGAACATCGCCACCGCCTCCATGGCGCGGTCGTCGAGTTGTTCCATGCGGCGACACTGCACTTTAAGTAGAGGGAGCATCAAGTCTAGCGCTTTTCCGGTACTTGATTTTATCGCTATGTAGCGATATAGTAAACATTGCGAGGCCATGTCGGCCCGCCAACGACCGGACCACGGAACACTGGAGAAGGAATCCCATGGCGCGCCTGCCCGTCCTCGCCCTCGCCCTCCTGGTGGGGGTCGCCCGCGCACACGCGGGCGAGGCCCTGGCGCCGCTCGCTACGATCGAGGTGACTGCCGCCGCGGCAAGTCCGGCGTACGTGGCCGAAGGCGTCGTGGAGGCGGTGCGCCAGAGCGCCATTGCCGCGCAGGTGCCCGGGCGGATTGTGCAGATGCGGGTCCGCGCTGGCGACATCGTCAAGCAGGGTCAGGTCCTGGTGCGCCTCGATGCTCGTGCCGCCGCCGACCAGCTGGCGTCGAGCCAGGCCCAGGTGGCCGCCGCGCAGGCACAGCTCGAGTCCGCACGGCGCGAGTTCGACCGCAACCGCCGGCTCTACGAGAAGCGCTACATCAGCCAGGCCGCGATGGAGCAGGCGGAGACGCAGTTCAAGGCGGCGGAGGCCCAGGCTAGGGCAACCCTCGCGCAGGCCGGCGTGGCCTCCACCCAGTCGACGTACGCGATCCTCACCGCGCCTTTCGGCGGCATCGTCGCAAGCGTGGCCGCGGAGATCGGGGACCTCGCCTCGCCGGGCGTTCCACTGCTCACCCTCTACGACCCCGCGCAGATGCGCGTCGTCGCGCCGCTTCCCGAAGGACACGTGCCGCTGCTCGCGCCGGGCAAGCCGGTGACCTTGCTGGTGGCCGCCGGTGGGCACACGCGCCCCGTTGAAGCCACCGCACTGACGGTGCTGCCCACGGCCAATCCCTCGACGCACACTCGTGACGTGCGCCTCGAGTTGCCGCTCGGCGACAAGGACCTCGCACCCGGCATGTTCGTGCGCGCGTCCTTCCCGCTTTCCGGCGCGGGCAGCGCCACGCTGCGTATTCCGACGAGCGCCGTGGTACGGCGTCCCGAGTTCACGGCCGTGTATGTGGTGGACGCGGCGGGCCGGGCGCAGCTGCGGCAGGTCCGCCTGGGCCGCACCGCGGGCGACCTCGTCGAGGTTGCGTCCGGCCTCGCCGCGGGCGAGCGCATCGCGGTGGACGCCACCGCAGCCGCGCGCCGATGAACAACCCATCGCCTCTCGCGCCGCTCGGCCTCTCGGGCCGTATCGCGCGCTATTTCCAGTCGGCACAGATCACACCGCTGCTGGCGCTCGTTGCGCTCCTGGCGGGTCTGTTCGCGGTGCTCGTCACCCCACGCGAGGAGGAGCCACAGATCAACGTGACGATGGCGAACGTGCTGATCCCATTTCCCGGCGCCTCCGCGGCGGACGTGGAGCAGATGGTCGCCGCTCCCGCCGAGCAGGTGATCGCGCGAATCGCCGACGTGGAGCACGTCATGTCGGTGTCGCGCCCCGGCCTCGCCGTCGTCACCGTGCAGTTCAAGGTAGGCGTGCCGCGCATCACTGCGTTGGTGAGCCTGCATGACACGATCTTGTCGAATCAGGACTGGCTTCCACGCAACCTGGGCACGCTCACCCCCATCGTAAAGCCGAAAGGCATCGACGACGTGCCCATCGTGACGCTCGCGCTGCGCGCCAAGGACGCGGCAACGGGCAGCAGCGGGCTCGAGCGCGTAGCGCACGCGATCGAGGCCGACCTGAAGCGCGTAGCGGGAACGCGCGAGATCCAGACCATCGGCGGCCCCCGCCGCGCTATCAACGTCCGCCTCGATCCGCCGCGCATGAGCGCCGCGGGCGTGACGGTGTCCGATCTTCGCGCGGCGCTCGTCTCGGCGAACAACGGCGCGCCCATCGGCGACCTCGTGGCCGGCGACCGCACCGTCCGCGTGGACGCCGGACCTTTCATCACCGATGCCCGCGACCTCTCCACGCTCATCGTCGCCACGCGCAATGGTGCGCCGGTCCATCTCGGCCAGGTCGCGGAGATCGACGATGGCCCGCCGCTGCCCGAGCACTACGTGTGGTACGGCACGGCCGGCAAGGATGCGCAGGAGTATCCCGCGGTGATCATGAGCATCACCAAGAAGCCGGGCCAGAACGCAGTGGACGTGGCCGATGCCGTGATCCGCCGCGTCGACAGCCTGCGCAACGCCGTGATCCCGCCCAACGTCGAGGTGGCCGTCACCCGCAACTACGGTGCCACGGCCAACGACAAGGCAATGAAGCTCATCCAGAAGCTCGTGTTCGCCACGGCCAGTGTCGTCGCCTTGGTGCTCTTTGCACTGGGCTGGCGCGAGGCGATCATCGTGGGCACGGCCGTGGTCCTCACGCTCATGGCGACCCTGTTCGCCTCGTGGGCCTACGGCTTCACCCTGAACCGGGTCTCGCTGTTCGCCTTGATCTTCTCCATCGGAATCCTTGTCGACGACGCCATCGTGGTCGTGGAGAACATTCATCGCCACCGCGGCCTGGACCCATCGCGGCCGCTCACGGATGTCATCCCGCAGGCCGTCGACGAAGTGGGCGGGCCGACCGTGCTTGCCACGCTGGCCGTGATCGCGGCACTGCTGCCCATGGCCTTCGTCAGCGGCTTGATGGGGCCGTACATGAGCCCCATTCCCATCAACGCCAGCATGGGGATGCTGCTCTCGCTCGCCATCGCCTTCACGGTCACGCCCTGGCTCGCGCGACGCCTCCTTGCCCACGCCCACGCGGACGGGGGGAACGGCATCGCCACGCGCCTCGCGCCGTTGTTCGAGCGTGCGTTCGCACCTTTCGTCACCAATGGCCGCAGCGCGCGCAACCGGCTCCTCCTGTGGCTCGGCATCGGCGGCCTTATCGTCCTGTCGCTCGCGCTGCCGGTGGCACAGCTCGTGGTGATGAAGATGCTGCCCTTCGACAACAAGTCGGAGTTCCAGGTCGTGGTCGACATGCCCGCCGACGCCTCGCTGGAGCGCACGGCCGCGGTGCTGCGCGAGATGGGCGCCTACCTTGCCACCGTGCCCGAAGTGTCCGACTACCAGGCCTTTGCGGGAACCTCCGCGCCCATCAGCTTCAATGGCCTCGTCAGGCAGTATTACCTGCGGCAGGGCCACGACGTCGGCGACCTGCAGGTGAACCTCGTCGACAAGGCGCATCGCCACGATCAGAGCCATGCCATCGCCACCCGTGTGCGTCCCGCGCTCACGCGCATCGCCGACAAGGCCGGGGCGCGGGTGAAGATCGTGGAGGTCCCACCCGGACCGCCCGTGCTCGCCCCGATCGTCGCCGAGATTTACGGGCCCGACGACGCCGGGCGGATCGCCGTGGCCCGCGCCGTCGAGAACGCGTTGCGCAAGCAAGCGGGCGTGGTCGACGCCGACGTGAGCGCGATCGCGCCGGCACAGCGCGTGATGGTCAGCCTCGACCGCGCCAAGGCGGCGCTGGCCGGCGTGCGGCAGGACGATGTCATCGCCACGCTGCGTGCCGGGCTGGGCGGTGACGACGTCACCTATTTGCGCGATGCCTCCAAGTTTCCCGCGCCGATCCGCGTGCAGCTGCCGGACGCCGCGCAGACCGACCTCGATGCCCTGCTGCAACTGTCCGTACGCGGCACCGGCGGCAAGCTCGTTCCGCTGCGCGAAGTCGTGGATGTGGATCGCGACGGCCTGCGCGAGCAACCCCGCTACCACAAGGATCTGCTGCCGGTGCAATACGTCGTCGGCGACACCGCCGGCCGCATCGACAGTCCGCTCTACGGCATGTTCGCCGTGCGCCCGGCGATTCTCGCGCTGCCCATGCCCGGCGGCGGCAACCTCGTCGAGCACTTCGTGAGCCAGCCCGACGACCCTTACCGCGGCTACAGCATCAAGTGGGACGGCGAGTGGCAGGTCACCTACGAGACCTTTCGCGACATGGGTCTCGCCTACGCCGTGGGGCTGGTGCTGATCTACCTTCTCGTGGTGGCCCAGTTCGGCTCGTACCTCACGCCGCTCATCATCATGGCACCGATCCCGCTCACCATCATCGGCGTGATGCCGGGGCATGCGCTTCTCGGAGCGCAATTCACCGCCACGTCGATGATCGGCATGATCGCCCTCGCGGGGATCATCGTGCGCAACTCGATCCTGCTCGTGGATTTCATCAACCTGCAGGTGGACCAAGGGGTGCCGTTCGAGGCTGCGGTCGTGCGCTCGGCAGTGATCCGCGCGCAACCCATCGCGCTGACCGCGCTGGCCGCGATGCTGGGCGCCTTCTTCATTCTCGACGATCCCATCTTCAACGGGCTCGCCGTCTCGCTGATCTTCGGCATCCTGGTCTCGACGCTCCTGACGCTCGTCGTGATCCCGCTGCTCTACTACGTCGCCTATCGCCGCAAGCACGCGGCTCTTCCGGAGAACCCGACATGACCACCTGGCAGATCGTCCGCATCGTCGCCGGCAGCTTCATCCTCGTCTCGCTCGCCCTGGGCGTGCGCGAGAGCCCGCTCTTCGTCAGTTCGTGGTGGCTCGCCTTCACCGCGTTCGTGGGCATCAACCTCCTCCAGAGCGGGGTCACGCGCTGGTGCCTCATGGAGTCGATCCTGCGCAAGGTCGGCGTGCAGCCGGGCCCTTGACCATTCGGACAGACGCCATGCGCCCCCGCGCCCCCGCCGCCCGCCCGTGCGTGCGGCATCTCCTGATGCTCGTCACGGGACTCGCGCTGCCCACGCTCGCGCACGCGGACGTGGACCTCATGGCGGCATGGGAGGCCGCGCAGCGCCACGATCCGGTGCTCGCCGCCGCGCGCGCGGAGCTGGATGCGGGCGCCGCGCGCAGCCGGCAGGGACGCGCGCTGTCCCTGCCCACGATCACCGTAGGCGGCACGGTCGGCTACGGCGCGCTCATCCAGAACACAGCGGGCGCCCAGTTCACCGCCCCGGGCTTGGGAACCGTCAACGGCGCGGACTTCCGCACCGACATCGGCGATGGCACGGCCTCGGGCTGGAAGATCACCGCCGAGCAGCCGCTCTACAACGCGGAGCGGCGAGCCAGTGCGCGGCAGCTCTCGCTGTCGGCGGATCGCGCGGAAGTGGCACTCAAGCTCGCGCGCAGCGATCTCATGCTCCGCACCGCGCGAGCCTACTTTGCCGTGCTGCTTGCCGACGACGCGCTGACGGAAACGCAGCGGCAGCGTGCCGCCGCGGCCCGCGCGCTGGAAGTGGCGCAAGGGATCTACGACGAGGGCAAGCTGCCGGTCACCGACCGCGACGAGGCCCAGGCGAGACACGATGCCGTCGTGGCGCGCGAGAGTGCGGCGCATGACGCGCTGGCCCTTGCCCAGGCGACGTTCACCGACCTCACGGGGCTGCCGGCAGACGCCCTGCGGCGCGTCGTGGCGAGCCGCGGACTGCGCCCGTTTCCCGCGGGTCACCTCGAGCAGTGGCTCGGCAAGACCGACCGGGCGAGCCCGGAAGTCGCGTTGCAGGCGCTCACGCGCGACATCGCCCAGCAGGAGATCGACAAATGGTCGGCCCAGGCTGCGCCGACGCTCTCGCTGATTGCCCAGGCAGGCGGCGATCGCGTCTCCGGAAGCAGCGCCTATGGCGGCACGGGGATCGTCAGCGGCAGCACGAGCGTCATCGGGGTACAGCTATCCATTCCGCTGTACACCGGCGGCATGCGCTCGGCGCGCAGCGACGAGGCCGTCGCGCTCGCCGAGAAGGCGCGCTACGACGTGGAGGCCACCCGCCGGGCAGTGGCGCGCGACACGCGTGGCGCCTGGCTCGGGGCCACGGGAGGCATGTCGCGCATTCCCGCTTACGAGCGGGCCATCGCCTCGGCACGATTGCGCGTCGATGCCACGGAGATGGGCCGCGAGGTCGGCGCCCGCACGACGCTCGATCTGCTCAATGCGCAGGCCGACCTGTTCCGCGCCGAGCGCGAGCTCGCGCAGGCCAAGGTCCAGGTGCTGCTCGATCGGCTGGCTCTGGCCCGGGCCGCCGGCGAGCTCACCGACGAGGAACTGCGCTCGGTGAATGCCGACCTGGGGACGCCCTGACGGTCGTCCGCCGGCGGGCCGCGCGCTGCGGCCCCGTGGGCATCAGGCACGCACGACCGGCGCGCCGCGCATCGACCAGCCGCGCTACGGTCCGAAGCTCTGCTTCAGCACGGCCGCGATCGCCGCCTGCCCTTGCGGGGTCGGGTGGAAGGGGGCGAGGCTCGCATCGTTGTGCAGGAGCACGCTGAGCCCGTAGGCCCAGGGGTCGCTCGTGCAGTACTCGTGCCCGGCCACCACGCCGGAGATATCCGCCACGGACACGCCGTCCAATCCGGTCACCGCATCGATGAGCGTCTGCTTCAGCGTGTTCTGCAGCGAGATGAGGTAATCGGTCTCGTCGCGCTCGATGTCGCCCATGTCGAGACACTCATCCGACTGGCTCGGGTTCGGCAGTGGCTGGTGGTAGGTGGTGAAGATGATGCGGGGTACCTTGCCTGCCTTCTCGCCGCGTGCCTTGATCGCCGCGACGAGGCTCTTGTAATGGCCGGCGATGAGCCCGCTGTTGATCGGATCCCAAAAGAGGCTGATGATCGGCGCGCCGGGATTGGCGGCCGTGCAGTACGACGAGGAGCTCGCGCGCGGAGCGCGTGCCTGCCAGGCCTCCTTGGAAGGGAATCGCTTGGCGAAGTTGGCCTTCAAGTGCCGCGACCGGTCGGGCATCGTGGCGATAGCCGCCACCTGCGCAGCATCGGTATAGCCTGTCGCGCAGAAGGTGAAGATGTCGGCGAAGCTCACGTCGTCGGCACCGAGCGTGATGATCACGACGTCCGGCTTGGCATCGTCGTAGGCTTGGTTGAGGTTGGTCTGGCCGAGCCAGTTGCCGAACTGCGCGGGACGATACAGCGCGCCGCCGTAGCGGCGGTCGAAGGCGATGCCGTTGTCGTAGGTCGATCCCGTGCACGCGAACTTGGTCAGCTTGGCCCCGATCATCGGAGCCAGCACGTCGCCATACGCCTGGTCGGAGTCATGGCACAGTTGATAGTCGCCCTGCCACGTGGGATCGTCGGTGCCGCCGTACCACTCGTTGGGCGTGTCCGTGGAATACACGTAGCCGTAGTTGATCCCTTCGCCGGACGCGATCGAATCCCCGAGCACCACGACGGCGAGCGGGGCCGGGGGCGCTGCCGCTTCCGGCGCAGGAGAGCCGTCGCCATCGCCGCCGCCGCAGCCCGCCGCGAGCCATGCGCTCGCGGTCAGTGCCCATATGGTTCTGCTCATCGCCAGCGTGCGTGGCACGCCGTGCTCGTTCTTCCGCCGCATCGTTCGCTCCCGCGTCTTTTGGTCCGACACGCCGAGGCCGCCCCGTAGGCTACACTGGGGAACCGCGCCGCGGCCTTCTCTCGTCGTACCATGCCTGACGATGATGAACTTGTCGACCATACCGCCCTGATCGTCGCCGGCATCGCGCCCGCGCTGATCCAGGCCGAGCTCGCACGCATCACGCGCAGCCGTTCGTTCCGGCCGTCGCCTCGCCACCAGCAGCTCCTGCGGCACATCGTCGAGCAGGCGATCACCGGCAACGTCGGCGCCCTGAAGGAGCAGGTGCTGGCGATCGAGGTGTTCGCGCGCGGGGCCGACGCGTTCGATCCGGCGCGCGACACCATCGTGCGCGTGGAAGTGCGCCGCCTGCGTCAGCGACTCGCGCGCTACTACGACGGCGAGGGTCGCGCCTCGACACTGGAGATTCGCCTACCGGTGGGCAGCTACGTTCCCACGCTGCGCCGACGGGATGTCCATGGCAATGTCGCCTCGCGGCGGGCTCGCGACCTCGTCGAGCGCGGAGAGTACTTCCTGCGCCAGCCGCTTTCGAAGGCGTCGCTCGAAGCCGCATTGGCCCGCTTCGACGCCGCGCTGCGCGAGTCGCCGGACCACATCGACGCGCATGTGGGCATGGGCCGCGCGTGGCTCAATCTGGCCACGGGTTGGCACCACGATCCCGGGCCCGCCGCGGACCATGCGGCAGAAGCCTTGCAGCGGGCTCTCGATCTGGACGCAAGCCATGCAACGGCTCACGCCCTGCGCGCCGCCGTGCTGCACCAGTTCGAGCACGACTGGCCGGCGGCACACATCCTCTTCGAGCGGGCGATCGCCCTCGCACCCGACCAGGCCTTCGGCCACTCCGCCTTCGGCTGTCACCTCGTGGCGCGCGCGGAGCTCGATCGCGCGCAACACGAGCTGCTGCTCGCGCGGCGGCTGGATCCGCAGTATCTCACCACGCGCATGCACATGGTGACCCTGCGCATTGCGCAGCGCCGCTTCGCCGATGCGCAGGCCGAACTGGACGGCATGCGCGATCTCGCTCCCGACAATGTCGCGGCAACCGGATTGGCCGCCCTCATCGCCATGCAGACGGGCAGCCCTGGCGCCGCGGTTCGCCTGTACGAGCGCGTGTGCGCTCTCGCTCCGCAGCACCCGAACGCCTACGTCTGTCTCGCCGCGGCACAGGGAATGGCCGGCGACGTGGCCGGCGCCTACGTGACGGTGGCCGCCGCGCTCGCGCGCTTCGGCGCCGCCACGATTTCCCCTTATGCACTGGCCATCGTGGCCACCCGCTGCGGCCGCTTCGACCGGGCCTTCGAGCATCTGCACGACGCCATCGCGCGGCGCGATCCGAGCGTGATGATGCTGGCGGTCGAACCGAGCTTCGCGGCCCTACACGGTGATCCACGCTGGGCGGCGCTGCTGGCCCGGCGGCGCGTCAACGCATGAGGCCGGCCCCGTCGCGCACGCTACGGGCCGTACATGTTGACGCTCTGCGTGCTGATGAGGCAGATCCAGCACTCGCCATTGGCCGCGGCCTCGGACACCACCGAGTAGGTATTAAGATGCGGCAAGGTGCCGTCCGCGGTGACGTACGCCGCGCCGCCGTTGGATTGCGGCGCGAGGGCCCACGCCCTGACCGCCGCATGTGGCAGCGTGCTGAAGTTGATCCAGTTGAGATTGTTCGCGAGCACGCGGATGGTCCCCGCCGGGCTTACGATCCTCGGCGACTCGAAAAAAACGCCCTGGAACGTCTTGCCCGTGGTGGTCCATCCCTGGTTAATCAGCGTGCCGTTCAGGTTCAGCGTGCCGGTGGCGATCAATGCGATCGCGCCGGGAAACACGAAGTCCCCCGCCGTGCCGCCCACCACCGTCATGTCGCCGGCCGCCTGGATGATCATGCTGCCGCCGCCGAAGACAGGCTCACCCGCTCCGGGAGCACGGGTGCCCCCGAACGCTAGCGGCGCGTTGTTCGGCGGCAGGACACTGCCCGCAGGCCACGCCGAGGGCATCGCGATGGACGCATCGCCGTTGACCTTCAGGTTCAGGAACTGGGGACCCGCGCCGTAGTCGTTTAGCGTAAGCGCGACGCTCGCTCCGGTCCCTGGAAACAGTTGCAGCCCGTTGGCGAGGAACCGCGAGCCGTTGACCGGATTGTTGGCATTGCCGAAGGTACTGATAAGGAGCGCGTCGCCCTTGTACGGGCCGCCGCCGGTAATCCTGGCAGCGAGCAAGCTCAGCGCGGGTCCGCCGTCTAAGGTCCCCGCGTTGTCGATGGTTCCGCCGAAATCGACGGTCGCGCCGAGAGTGTCGACGGTAAGTCCGCTCGGTCCCTCCACCGCGCCGGCCGCATCGA
>CALFEY010000160.1 GCA_937958295.1 uncultured Pseudomonadota bacterium | reverse complement strand
TACCTTCGGCGCCGATGAACAGCTGCTTGAGGTCGTAGCCGGTGTTGTCCTTGCGCAGGCCGCGCAAGCCGGAAAAGACGCTGCCGTCGGCCAACACTGCCTCGATGCCGAGGGTGAGCTCGCGCGTGTTCCCGTAGCGGAGCACCGCCGTGCCGCCGGCGTTGGTGGAAATGTTGCCCCCGAGCGTGCAGCTGCCTTCGGACGCGAGCGAGAGCGGGAAGAGGAAGCCGGCGTCGGTCGCCGCTTGCTGCACGGCTGCGAGGGTCATCCCCGCCTCGGCCGTGAGCGTCATGTTGGCGGCGTCGAGGTGGCGCAGGCGATTCATGCGGCGCAGCGCCACCACGATCTCGCGGCCCTCGCCGTCGGGCACCGAGCCGCCGCATAGGCCGGTGTTCCCCCCCTGGGGCACCAGCGCGACGCCGGCAGCGGCGCATTCCCGCACGACGGCAGCGACTTCCTCGGTCGTGGCAGGCAAGACGACGGCCTGCGCCTGGCCGCGGTAACGGCCGCGCCAGTCAGCGACGAAGGGCTCGACGTCGGCGGCCGCCGTAAGAACGTGCGAGGCGCCGACCACGCCGGCCAAGCGCGCGAGCAAGGTTGCGCCAGGTTGCGCCATAGGGGACGATAGTAGCAAACCGGACCGGCGCGTCGCTGCGTCCAGTCTGCAAGGAGGAAGCGATCCGATGGCGCACGACCCCAAGACCGACGACAAGGACGCCCCGGCGTTTCCGTTCTCCCCGCAAGATGCGCTCGAGTTCATGCAGCGCATGTGGAATCCGCTAGGCCTCCCGCTGCCCGGCTTCGGGGTGCCCGGCGGCGCGACGGCGACCCCCGGGTCCCCGTTGCCGGGCGGCATGCCCTATCCCAATCCCGCGGCGATGTTTCCTGCTCTCGATCCCGCGGAGCTCGACCGCAAGATCGCCGAGCTGCGCATCGTCGAGAACTGGCTCACGATGAGCGTGTCGATGATGCAGATGAGCATCAAGACCATGGAACTGCAAAAAGCATCGCTCGAAGCGATGCGCGCCGGAAGCGGCCGGTGAGCCTCGTCCTCTACTACGGCTCGGGGTCGCCTTACGCGTGGCGCGTGCAGCTCGCCCTCGAGCACAAGGCGCTGCCCTACGAGCGCAAGGTCCTCTCGTTCTCGGCGGGAGATACGCGCACGCCCGAGTTCCTCGCACTGAACCCGCGCCACCGCGTCCCCGTGATCGTCGATGGCGATTTCGTGCTCTACGAGTCCAATGCGATCGTCGAGTACCTCGACGAGGCCTATCCCGGCCGCGGCGCGCCGCTCTTTCCGGGCGATGTCCGCCAGCGTGCGCTGGTGCGCCGGCTCATTGCGGAGGTCGACAGCTACCTCGACAAGGCCACCGACGACATCGTCGACGAGGCCTTCGCGAAGAAGCCCGAGGAGCGCGATTCCGCCCGCCAGGCCGCGGGCGAGCAACAGCTACGCGACGAGTTCGTGCTTCTCGCCAATGCCATGCGCGGCGACTACCTCGCCGGGCCGCTGTCCGCCGCCGATTTCGCGCTGTACCCGATCGTGGGCTTCCTCGATCGTTGCACACGCAAGCTGCCGCAGTTCGTTCCCGCGGCGCTCATGCCGCCTGCCCTCGCGGCATGGAAGGCACGGATCGAGGCGCTTCCGTTCTTCGATGCCACCTTTCCCCCGCACTGGAAGGCTGCCGCCTGACAATGAAGCTCACTACCACTGCATTCTCCGACAACGGGGCCATTCCGGGCGAGTTCGCCTTTGCCGTGATCGATGCTGCCGCCCACGTGCGTCTTTCGGCCAATCGCAATCCCGACCTCGCGTGGGACACGCCGCCGGTGGGCACGCGCTCGCTCGCGCTCGTGTGCCACGACCCGGACGTGCCGTCGAGCGGCGAGAACGTCAACCAGGAAGGACGCGTGGTGGCCGCTTCGCTGCCGCGTGTGACGTTCTACCATTGGGTGCTCGTCGACCTCGATCCGTCCACGCGCTCGCTCGCTCGCGCAGAGCACTCCGACGGCGTGATGGCCCGGGGCAAGCCGGGTCCTGCGGCGCCGCGCGAGGGACGCCACGGCATCAACGACTACACCACCTGGTTCGCCGGTGATGTCGACATGGGCGGCGACTATTACGGCTACGACGGTCCGTGTCCGCCGTGGAACGACGAGATCGTGCACCGCTACGTCTTCACCCTCTACGCCCTCGCCGTGCCGAAGCTCGAGCTGCCCGAGCGTTTCACGGGTGCCGACGCGCTGGCGGCGATGCGTGCCCACGTGCTCGCCCAGGCCTCGATCACCGGACGCTACACGCTCAATCCCGGCGTCAGGCTGTAGTGCCCAGCCACGCGCTGCGGCGGTCCGCGGCCGGCGCGTCCATGTCGGGTTGCAGGGTGAGGTAGCAGGTATCGGCCGGGGCGGCTGCGAGCGTGACGGCGAACGTCATGAGCTCGTCGCGGCGGAAGGCCGCCACGGGCACCGTCTCGCCGGGGCTGTAGCGGGCAAGCATCGTGGCCACGCGCTCTGGCGTGGCGCGCAATCCCGCGATCGCCACGAGCACGTCGTTGGCCGACAGTCCCGCCCGCGCTGCCGGCCCGTCGGCAGCCACCGCCGCCAGCTTCTGGTCGCCGCCCACGCGGGCGCCCAAGGTGCAACGCGGCGTGCTCCCGGTGGCGGGCTTGCCGCCGCGATCGCGTGGCCCCGCGGCGGGTCGCATCGCCAGCTCCACGCCGAAGCGCGCCAGCAACTCCGCGAAGGGCGGATCCTCGGTGCCGTCCACGTACCGCGCGAAGAAGGCCGACAGGTCGCGGCCCGCGAGCTCGCTCGCGAGCCGTGCGATCGCGTCCTCGGGCACGCCGATGCCGGGACGGCCGTAGCGGGTCC
>CALFEY010000159.1 GCA_937958295.1 uncultured Pseudomonadota bacterium | reverse complement strand
GTCCTTGGGAGGCGCCGCTGGCGCGCCGGGGGTCCCCGGCGCCGCCGGAGCGGCCGCGCTCTTCGGCGGCGGCGGTGCGTGCTCCTGCTGCCACGCCGTCCACAGAAAGAATGCGGACGAGAAGAAGATCATGAGCAGCAGCAGGCGGCGGATGTCCGTCAATGGCATGGTGGTCAATCGGCCGCCCGCGGGTGCGGCCTGCCGGCGGAGCCGACAGGCGCAGGGCGACGCGCTTTCATGGAACGGGGTCGTAGCCCCCGGGATGATACGGATGACAGCGGCCAAGCCGCCGCACGGCGAGCCAACTCCCGCGGATCGCGCCGTGCCGCTTCAGGGCCTCCAGCGCGTAGTCGGAGCAGCTCGGGTAGAAACGGCAATTATTGCCCAGCATGGGCCGCAGCAGGTACTGGTAGCCGCGCACCAGCCACTGCAGCAGGGCGCTCATCGCGCGCCCCGGGCCGCGGGATGCTCGCCGGCCACGAGGCGGGCGAGGAGCTGCGCGGCCTCGCGGGCGGCGGCGTCCTGCTCGTCGCGCGTGCGGCCGCGCACCACCCGCAACACGAGGTCGTAGCCGTCGGCCGCTGCCGGCAGCGTGCGCAGCACCTCACGCAGCTTGCGGCGGATGCGATTGCGATCCACCGCGCGCGGGGAGACCTTGCGTCCGATGATGAAGCCACTCCGCCCGCCTGCGGCCGGGGCGGGAGCGACGATGATCTGGAGATACTGGCCTTCCATACGGCGGCCGGCGCGTAGGTGCGCGTCGAAGGCGCCGTGGCCCGTCAGGCGCCGCAGCGGGCGCCGGGCGGGAGAGCCGGAAGGCTCGGACGGCGCAATGCGGTCACCCGGGCCCGGTCCGGCCTGCGCAAGCGCGATCAGACGACGGTGAGGCTCTTGCGGCCCTTGGCGCGCCGCGCCGAGAGCACCTTGCGGCCCCCGACCGTGGACATGCGCGCGCGGAACCCGTGGTTGCGGGCACGTTTGATCTTGGAGGGCTGGAACGTCCGTTTCATGGCGAACTCGCTTCTAAGTCTAGGGACCTTCGCCAAACGGCGAACAGGCGGCGAAAAGCCTTATATTAGAGCGCGTTAGACGGCTGTCTGTCAAGGCCGCCCCGAACGGCCCCTTCGCTCAGCGGGAGGTCGCCGCAAGCCCCCGCACGCGGTCGCCGGACACGCCGCCGCGACCTCCCACCTCCCAGCACACGCCGCGCGCACGTCCCGGCAGAGGCCCGAATCGTCCGCAGGCCCCCTTCCCGCTCCGCGATGCGAGCGATCACTTTCGGCCGCTCGCGCCGCCGGGCGCCCCTTTGCGCCAGACACGCACGAGGCGGTCCAACGGCTGTGGATAACTGGCGGCGAGGCGACTAGAATCCACTCCCCGCGCGTGCCGGCCCGAGCCGTCTCACGGGGCCCGCGGGGGACGCCGCGGCTCCCGGCGATCGAACCTGCCACGCCGCGGCTTCCACCGACTCCACAGGCCCATCACAAGAGCCTCATGCTGCCCATGACGTCTGCCGTACCCGCTTTCCCGCCCGTGCCCTGGCAAGCCTGCCTCGACGCCTTCGCGCTCGAGTTGAGCCCCCAGCAGTTCGTGACGTGGATCCAGCCGCTCACCTGCCGACAGGAGCAGGAAGCCCCCCTCGCGCTGCGCCTCACCGCGCCCAACCGTTTCGTGCTGCAGTGGGTGCGAGAGCGCTTCGGTGCCCGGATCCAGACGCTCGCGAGCGCCGCCGCCGGCGCGCCCGTGCAGGTGGAGTACGCCGTGGCGGAGGCATCCGCCCCCGCCCCTGCCGCGATGGCCCCCGCGGCTGCCTACGGCGCAAGGACGGACGGCGCCGCGATGCCGGTACGAACCGCCGCCCTGGCGCCCATGGCCTCCCTGGCCGTGCCTGTGGATACCTCGCTGGTACCGGCGGCCCGCATGGCGCCCAAGGCGCCCCCCGGCGCTTCGGTCGGGGTTCGAAAAAGCGACCCGTCGAGCCTCAATCCCACTTTCAACTTCGCCACCTTCGTGTCCGGCAAGGCCAACCAGCTTGCCCGCGCGGCCGGGCTGCAGGTGGCCGATCATCCCACTTCTTACAACCCGCTGTTCGTGTACGGCGGGGTGGGCCTGGGCAAGACGCACCTCATCCAGGCCATCGGCAACCACATCCTGACGAGCAATCCCTCGGCCAAGATTCGCTACATCCATGCCGAGACCTACGTCTCCGACGTCGTGCGGGCCTACCAGCACAAGGCCTTCGACGACTTCAAGCGCTATTACCGCTCGCTCGACCTCCTGCTCATCGACGACATCCAGTTCTTCGGCGGCAAGAGTCGCACGCAGGAGGAGTTCTTCTACCTCTTCAACACGCTCATCGAGGCGCACAAGCAGGTGGTGATCACCTGCGACACTTATCCCAAGGAAATCGCCGGGATCGAGGAGCGGCTCATCTCCCGCTTTGGCTGGGGGCTCACGGTGGCACTCGAACCGCCCGAGCTTGAGATGCGCGTGGCGATCCTGCTGTCCAAGGCGCACTCGGTGGGCGTGCGCATGGACGAGCAGGTGGCGTTCTTCATCGCCAAGCACATCCGCAGCAACGTGCGGGAGCTGGAAGGGGCGCTGAAACGCGTTCAGGCGTATTCCAACTTCCATGGGCAGGAAATCTCCCTGGCGCTCGCCAAGGAGGCCCTGCGCGACCTCCTGGCGGTGCAGAACCGGCAGATCAGCATCGAGAACATCCAGAAGACGGTCGCCGACTACTACAAGATCCGCGTAACCGACATGCACTCCAAGAAGCGCTCGCGCGCCGTGGCCCGCCCCCGCCAGGTGGCCATGGCGCTGGCCAAGGAGCTGACCCAGATGTCGCTGCCCGAGATCGGCAGCAATTTCGGCGGGCGCGACCACACCACGGTGCTGCACGCCTGCCGGCAGGTGGCCAAGTTGCGGGAGTCCATGCCGGAGATGAACCACGACGTGAACTTCCTGCTGCAGGTCCTGCGCAGCTAGCCCGTTCTGCCCTCGCAGCGAGGTCCGGACCGAGGGGAAACGCCCCATCGGGCGGACCCGCTTTCCCTATGAAAAGAGGCCTTTCCGATGTATAATCAGTAAGTTTTACGTGCAGCTCCGGGGGAGCAATCTGTGGACAAGCCGCGCAATTGCACAAAAGGCGAATTCACCCCCAAACGCTCCACAGCCCCGACAGACTTTATCCGGCGCGTTCGAAACAGCGCAAGGCGTTGAGCCCGCACCGTTTTTATCGTTATCCCCAGCAGGCGCCCGTCTCCTATTAACTGATCCTACCGTTAGACAAAATGCAACTAAAGCAGATCGCCCGCGATGCGCTCCTGAAACCGTTGCAAGCTGTCTCCGGCATTGTCGAGCGTCGACATACCCTGCCGATCCTCGCCAACGTGCTGCTCGAGCAGAAAGACGGCCACCTCTTCGTAACCGCCACCGATCTCGAGATGCAGATCACGGCGCGCAGCGAAATGGCCGGCAAAGACGGCCAAGCCATCACCGTGGGAGCTCGCAAGCTGCAGGACCTCCTGCGTGCCTTGCCCGACGATTCGGAGCTCAACATCGAGGCCACGGGCAACAAGATGACGGTCAAGGCCGGTCGCTCGCGCTTCAACCTGCAAACGCTCGCCGCCGCCGACTATCCCCGCATCGGGGTGGCCACCGAGCAGCTGCAAACGCTCACGCTGCCGCAGAAGGACCTCCGCGCACTCTTCAAGCTCGTCGAGTTCGCAATGGCCCAGCAGGACATCCGCTACTACCTCAACGGCATGCTGGTGGTGGTCGACAAGGGCACGCTGCAGGCCGTGGCTACCGACGGCCATCGCCTGTCGTGGGCGAGCATCGCGGTCGACGGTGACTACGCGCGCCAAGAGGTCATCCTGCCGCGCAAGACCGTGCTGGAACTCGGCAAGCTCCTCACCGACAGCGACGACCCCGTCACCCTCGACATCCTGGCCAACCAGGTGCGCTTCCGCTTCGGCAACGTCGAGCTCGTATCCAAGGTCGTCGACGGCAAGTTCCCCGATTTCAATCGCGTGATCCCGGTGGGTCACGGCAAGCACGTGGAAATGGAGCGGGCGGAGCTCCTCTCGGCACTGCAGCGCGCGGCAATCCTCTCCAACGAGAAGTTCCGCGGCGTGCGCGTGGTGCTCGCCACCGACACCCTCAAGATCATCTGCACGAACAGCGAACAAGAAGAGGCCGAGGAAGAGCTCGCCATCGACTACAAGGGCGATCCGCTCGACATCGGCTTCAACATCACGTACCTCGTCGATGCCTTGTCCAACCTCACCGTGCCACGCGTGAAATTCGCTTTTGGCGACGCCAATTCCAGCGCGCTCGTCACCATGCCCGACCGCGATGACTACAAGTACGTCGTCATGCCGATGCGGATATAGCTTCGGATGCAAAGGGCGTCCGCGACATCGGTGGCGTTCGTGAAGTCGGCGTCGCGCCTTTTGCATCCGGTTGCAGTTCACGGTCAGGTAGTCGCCTTGGGGCGGCGCGGCATCGGCCGCTGGCAACAGCCGCGCGAAAGCGAGCGCGAGGTGGGCGCACTAGCCCGTCGCCGCGTTTGCGTCTAGTCAGTCAGGATTCCATGTCTTCTGCTCAAGCTCAGCCCATCCCGCCGTCGCAAGGCAGCGATTACGACTCGTCCAGCATCAAGATCCTCAAGGGCCTCGACGCCGTCCGCAAGCGCCCGGGGATGTACATTGGCGACACGTCCGACGGCACCGGCCTGCATCACATGGTGTTCGAGGTCCTGGACAACGCCATCGACGAGGCCCTGGCAGGCGTGTGCGACGACATCAAGGTCATCATCCACGCCGACAACTCGGTGTCGGTGCTCGACAACGGCCGCGGCATTCCCACGGGCATCAAGGACGACGACGAGCTCAAGCGCTCCGCCGCCGAGATCGTGATGACGGAACTGCACGCGGGCGGCAAGTTCGACAACAACAGCTACAAGGTGTCCGGCGGCCTGCACGGCGTAGGCGTGTCGGTGGTCAATGCGCTGTCCGACTGGCTGCGCCTGAAAATCTGGCGCGACGGCAAGATGCACCAGATGGAGTTCCGCCGCGGCGAGGCCGTGGCGCCGCTCGCGGTGGTGGGTCCTTCCGACCGCCGCGGTACCGAGGTGCACTTCATGGCCTCGCGTGAGACTTTCACGCACGTCGAATATCACTTCGACCTCCTCGCCAAGCGCATCCGCGAGCTCTCGTTCCTCAACAACGGCACCAAGATCGAGCTCATCGACCAGCGCGACGGCAAGGTCGAGAACTTCGCGCACTCCGGTGGCGTGAAGGGTTTCGTGGAGTACATGAACCGCACGAAGTCCGTGCTGCACCCCAAGATCTTCTACGCAACGGGCGAGAAAGACGGCGTGACCGTCGAAGTCGCCATGCAGTGGAACGACAGCTACGCCGAGACCGTGCAGGTGTTCACCAACAACATCCCGCAGCGCGACGGCGGCACCCACTTGACGGGCCTGCGCCAGGCCATGACGCGCACGCTCAACAACTACATCGAGAAGGAAGAGATCAGCAAGAAGGCCAAGGTCGAGACCACCGGCGA
>CALFEY010000158.1 GCA_937958295.1 uncultured Pseudomonadota bacterium | reverse complement strand
CTTCGACGCCCGCCTCGGCAACTCGATCCGCTACGACTCGCCGCGCATCGCCGGCTTCCTCGGGTCCTTGCAGATCTCGACCCTGGACGGCTCGACGGGCCAAGGTGGCGTCGTCTACGGCGACCAGGCGACGGAAAAGCGTCACGCCTACGTCATGTCGATGGGCGGCTACTACACGAACGGCCCGTTCCAGGCCGGTGTCGCGTATGAAACCAACCAGAAGGTCCGTGGCCAAGGTCTCGACGACAACGCCCTGTCCGTGGCCGCCAACTGGAACTTCGGCGTGGTCAAGGTCGGCGGCGTGTACGAACGTCTCGACTACGACACCCCGACCGGCAGCCTGACGCGCAACTTCTACGGCATCAGCGGCACGGTTCCCATCGGCCCGGGCGAGCTCTACGCCTTCTGGGGCCAGGCGGACGACGGCAAGGGTGGCGCCGCCAACGGCACCACGGTCGGCCAGCTGACCAAGGGTGGCGGCACGGGTGCCACGCAGTGGGAAATCAGCTACACGTACGCGCTGTCGAAGCGTACCCTGGCCTACACCGGCTTCGTGCAAACCGCGAACGACACGAACGCTGCGTACAACTTCAACATCAACCCGTACGCGGTCGTCAAGGACGCCAACGCCAGCGGCTTTGTCGTTGGCCTCGTCCACTTCTTCTAAGCGAAGAGGCGACATCCGGGTCTCTCCGGAAACGGTACTCGACGGGCGCTTCGGCGCCCGTTTTTTTTGCCCTTGCTTCGGCGCGCGCGTCGCCAGGCAGCCGTGCGCATCCGCCCTTCACGCTAGAATGAAGTCATGATCGCCGCCTTGATCGTGAGCTTCGACCGCGCCCTGCGCACCCTTTCCGGGATCGCCCAGCCGGGCCGTCCCACCCCTGCTGCCGGAGTGCCGGAGGCCGATCTCGCCGAAGAGGAGCGCCGACTGGCGGGCGGGCTCATGCGCGTCAATCACACCGGCGAGGTTTGTGCGCAGGCGCTCTACGCCGCGCAGGCGCTGGTGTCACGCGACCCCGCGGTGGCCGCACGCTTTGCAGCTGCCGCGCGCGAGGAAGAGGACCATCTCGCGTGGACGCAGCAGCGGCTCGCCGAGCTCGATGCCCGCCCTTCGCTGTTCAATCCCCTCTGGTATGCCGGCGCCTTCGCCCTCGGCGCGGCCGCCGGCGTCGCCGGCGATCGCGTCAACCTCGGTTTCGTCGTAGAGACGGAGCGACAGGTCGAGGAGCATCTCACCACCCATCTTGATCGCTTGCCCGACCGGGATCACAAGAGCCGCGCCATCGTCGACACCATGCGCGCCGACGAAGCTCGACACGGCGCAATGGCGCAGGAGGCCGGCGCGCTGCCGCTGCCCCCGCCGGTGCCCTTCATGATGCGCCGGGCCGCGGACGTGATGCGGGCCGTCGCCTTCCGGATCTAGCCTATCGCGGCGGCGCCCTGCGCCGCACGGCGCGCCGCGGTCCACTGCCGCAACGCCAGTAGCCGGGCCGACCGCACCGCCCGCGCGACGGCATCGGCGCCGCCGGTCGGCTTGCTCGACGCCCTTGCCACGGTCGCGCGCGCGATGGCGCCTGCGTCGACTGCGCGGACCACGGCCAGCGCATCCCGCAGGACCGTCGCCGGGAGGTACGTTTGGGACGCGCCCGGCCGCGAGCACGCATCCGCGGCGCATGCCTCGAGCAAGATGTCGAGGCGTTCCGGGCGACGCAGCGCATCGGCGGCCCCGAGCAAATCGAGCAGCGTGGCCGGGCGCAGCTCGCCGGCACGATGGACCGTGCCGTGGAAGCGCGCCACCAGCACTGCGGCGTCGCGGCAGTCCTGGGGAACGCGCAGCCGCTCGGACAGCGCAAGTGACAGGCGCGCGCTACGCGGCTCGTGCGCGATGTGTCGCGGCAGGGCTTTCGGGTCGGAATCCGCCTTGCCGAGGTCGTGGGTGAGCACCGCATAGCGGGCCGGCAAACTCGCCCCGCGCGCCGCGGCCCAGTCGAGGGCTTGCAGCACGTGCACCCCGGTATCGACCTCCGGGTGATGGCCCGGGGGTTGCGGCACGCCAAAAAGGGCCTCGACTTCGGGGAGCACGGCCGCGAGCGCACCGCAGTCGCGCAGCACCGCGAGCAGGCGAGAGGGCTGCGCCTCCATGAGCCCCCGCGCAATCTCCTGCCACACGCGCTCCGCGGCAAGGGTGGCAAGCTCGCCCGAATCCACGAGGCGGCGCATGAGCGCCTCGGTGGCGGGGGCGACCGCGAAACCGAACCGCGCCGCAAAGCGCGCCACGCGCAGCACCCGCAACGGGTCCTCGGCGAAGGCAGGCGAGACGTGCCGCAGCACGCCGGCGGCCAGGTCAGCCTGGCCGCCGTACGGATCGACGAGCACGCCGGCATCGCCGCGTGCCATCGCATTGATGGTGAGGTCGCGCCGCTCGAGGTCCTGCTCGAGGGTCACGTCGGGCGAGGCGAAGAACTCGAAGCCCCGGTACCCCTGCCCGTGCTTGCGCTCCGTGCGCGCCAGGGCGTATTCCTCCTGCGTCTGCGGATGAAGGAAGACCGGGAAGTCGCGGCCCACCGGGCGAAACCCCGAGGCGAGCATCGTCTCGGGCGTGGCGCCCACCACCACGTAGTCGTGGTCGGCCACGGGACGACCGAGGAGCTCGTCGCGGACGGAGCCTCCCACCCGATACACCCGGACGGGCTGCGGCAGCCCTCGCGCCATGGTGCCTCGCGCGCTAGCGGCCGCCGTGCGCGCGATACGAGTCGAACGCGCTGCGCCGGGCCGCCGGGGCGAGGTACTGCGGGGCGACGGCCTCCAGCGCCGTGGGCGCGATCCCGAACACCGCCGCGAAGGGGCAGCCGCATACGTTGTCCACCTGCATCGAGCGCAGGTTGTCGCGCGTCATGAGCTTGCCCGGAAGGTGCTCGAGCACCGTGGCCTGCAGCGCCGACAGCGAGGGACCGAGAGGCACGATCGGACGGACCGCGCCGGAGATTTCACCGGCGTAGGCCACGAGCTCGCGCAGCGTGTAGACCTTGGGCCCGCACAGGTCGTAGCTCGCAAGACGGGTGAGATCGTCGTCCAGCGCATGCACGAAGCAGTGCGCGACGTCGCCGACGTAAACCGGCTGGAAGCGGGCCGAGGGCGCGGCCAGCGCGATCACCGGCAGCATCCGCGACAGGCGCACGAACATGTTGAGGAAGCGGTCGTCGGGACCGAAGACCACCGAGGGACGGAAGATCGTCCACTGCGCAGCCGAGGCTTTGACCGCTGCCTCGGCGGTGCCCTTGCTGCGCAGGTACTGCGACGGCGCGTCCTCCGCGGCCCCCAGCGCACTCATGTGCAAGAGCCGCGGCACGCCCGCCGCCGCGCATGCCTGCACGACCTTGCGCGCCAGCTCGACATGCGCGGTGTCGAACGTGGCCCCCCCCGCGGCGTGCAGGATGCCCACGAGATTGACCACCGCTGCAGCACCCTCGAAAAGGCGCGCGAGCACGGCCGGATCCTGGACATCGGCTTCCACGACCTCGACGGTGGGCAGGAGGATGAGGTGCTTGGCAGCCTCGCGGCGGCGGGTAGGCACCACCACCCGGTGATCGAGGGCAGACAGGCGAGCCACGATGTGGCGGCCCACGAAGCCGCTGCCTCCCAGGACGACAATCGTGGACTGCGCCACGCCGCTCCGCCTACTGAACCGCGGGCGCGGACGTGCTAGCGAGCGTCGCGCCGCGCGGCGCGATGATGCCGAGCTGCGTGGTCAGCGGCCTGGCGCTCGTGTTGAACGCTTGGCCGTAGATCACGGCGTTGGCAAGCACCTTCTTCACGTAGTCGCGCGTTTCGTTGAAGGGAATGGTCTCGACCCAGATCGCCCCCTCGAGGGGCGTGGCGGGCCGCCACTGCTGGGCACGACCCGGTCCCGCATTATAGGCAGCGGCGGCCAGCGCCGGCATGCGATCGAGGCGATCGAGCCAATACTTGAAGTAGAAAGCGCCGAAATGGGTGTTGAGCTCGGCCGCGCTGATCTGGGCGGGACGGTAGTCGGCACGATTGAGCTGCTTGGCCACCCACCGGGCCGTGCCGGGCATGAGCTGCATGAGCCCGACGGCACCGGCGGAGGACACGATGTCGAGGTTGAAGCGCGACTCCTGGCGGGCGATGCCGTAGAGGATCGCCACGTCGATGTCGTGCGCGCGTGCCGCGGCGTCGAATTCGGTGCGATAAGGCGCGAGGTAGCGCAGGCCGAAGTCGTGGCGGGTCTGGGTTCGTTCGGCGGTGTTGATCGCGCGGTCGTACAGGCCGGCGCGCCGGGCGTAGTTGGCGGCCAGCAGCAGGTCGTCGTCGGGCAGCCCGCGCACGATGTAGCTCCACTCGCGCAGCGAATCCATGCGCAGGTCGAGCTCGACGAGCTTCACCACGCGCTTGACCTCCGGTCGCGCGCCGAATGACGCGAGGGCCTCGGGGGCCGGCTCGAGCGGGAGGCTCGCAGGCACGGTGAAGCGCTGGCCGAGCGCCTCGGCGGCGAGCATGCCGTAGAAATGGGTCTCGACGGCCACCGAGGCGAGCGCGAGTCGCCCCTCCTCCGCCTTGCCGGTGGCCATGAGCGCGCGCCCGCGCCAGTACCGCCACGCCGCTTCCTGGCGCTGCGCATCGGACATCCCGTCCACGGCAACGAGCACGTCGTCCCAAGATTGCGCGCGCAGCGCGGCGCGAACGCGCCAGGCCTGACCTTCGGCGGTGAGCCGCACGTCACCGGCTTCGCGGAAATAGTCGTTGGCCGCGGGATTGAGCTGGCGCGCGGCATGAAAGCCCAGCCGCGCGTTGCCATAGCGCAGATCGGCATCGGGCAGCTTGTCGCGCCACTTGACCCAAGCCCCTCGGGCCGCGGCGGCGTCGTTGCGGGCCGCGCGCTCGAGGGCATACAGCGCGAGCTCGCGTCCGCCGCCGGTGTTCCACGCGAAGTTGCCCCGGGCCAGCGCCGCGACAGGATCGCGGGCGACGTCGCTGAAGTCGCGGTCGGTGAGTCGGTCCTTGCCGGGCAAGTCGTTGCCGAGCGACTGGGCCACGCGCACGTTGTTGGCCTCGCTCGCCAGGCGCAGGCGCGCGCGGCGGTCGGCCGCAGTGAGCGTGCCTTTCGCGAGCAGGGCCGCGAAAACGGGCTCGCAAGTATCGGGCGTGGCGCTGCCGGTGAACCACAGGGGCACGGCCTCTGCCAACGCGGCATCGCCATCGCGTTGCCACTTGAAGAGCACGGTGACGCAGGCGAGATCGACGTCGTCGGCGTTGGCCGGCGGCGCGTAGTCTGCCGCAAACCGCGGCCAGATCGCGCGGCGACCGAGGTACTTCAACCAGTCGGCGCGCAGGCGATCGGCGAGCGGGGTATTGGGATAGCGGTCGAGATACGTGCGAATGGCCTCGGGCGAGGCATCGTCCATGCCGAGCTTCAGCTGCCAGTAGCCGACATAGGGCGCGAGCACGTGGCCATTGAGCTTGCCCGCGAGGCTCGCGAGCTTGGCGCGGTCCCCCTTGTCGAACGCGGCGCGGGCCGCGAGGAAGTCGGCATCGGATTGGGCCGTCACGGAGGTCGCGAGCATCGTCGCAGCAATCGCAACGGCCCACCGCCGGCAAACCGGGGCAAGGAGGATTCGCGTCCAGGGACGCGCGCGCGTGGCAACGGGAGACATGCTTGGATTGTGGTCGACGGGACAGCGCATTTCAAGGACGAAGGTCGTACGCGGCAACCATTGGTCAGCTCGCGTACCGTATCGTTCCCTGGGGAAACCGCGCAACCCAGTGCTAAGATTCGCGCTCAATCGCGCACCAACGGACGCGGAGGATCGATGGCGCAGCGCAAGGCGGCACCGCTGGCCGGGGTGGTGATGGGCAGCGATAGCGACTGGGAGATCATGAAGCACGCGGTGGCCCAGCTCGACGCCTTCGGCATCGCCAACGAGCCACGCGTTCTGTCGGCGCACCGGATGCCCGACGAGATGTTCGAATATGCCGAGGATGCCGGACCGCGCGGCTTGCGCGCGATCATCGCTGGCGCTGGCGGCGCCGCTCACCTGCCCGGCATGCTCGCCGCCAAGACCACCGTACCCGTACTCGGTGTCCCCGTGCCCTCGAAATACCTGCGGGGCGAGGATTCGCTGCTGTCCATCGTGCAGATGCCCAAGGGCATCCCGGTCGCCACGTTCGCCATCGGCGAGGCCGGCGCGGCCAATGCGGCCCTGTTCGTGGCGGCAATGCTCGCCGCGTCTGATCCCGCCCTCGCCCGCAAGCTCGCGGCCTTCCGCCAGAAGCAGACCGCCACCGCCCGGGCGATGCGCGTTCCCCCGACCGCCTAGGGTCGCCGCCGATGGCTGCAATCGCACCCGGCGGGTGGCTGGGCTTGCTCGGTGGCGGGCAGCTCGGGCGCATGTTCTGCATGGCGGCCCAGAGCCTGGGCTACAAGGTGGTGGTGCTCGACCCCGGCAAGGACGGCCCCGCGGCGAGCGTGGCCGATCGGCACATCCGGGCCGACTACCTCGACGCCCGCGGCTTGGCCGACCTCGCGGCGACCGCGCTGGCCGCCACCACCGAGTTCGAGAATGTTCCCGCGGCGGCTCTGGATTTCCTCGCGCACTCAGCGCGGGTCACGCCCGCGGCCGCGAGCGTGGCCATCGCCCAGGACCGCATCAGCGAGAAGACCTTTCTCCATGGGCACGGCTTCGCCGTGGCGCCGTTCGCCGTCCTGCGTGCCGCCGAGGACATCGACCGCCTCGCCGACGAGCTCCTGCCAGGGATCGTGAAAGGCGCGCGGTTTGGCTACGACGGCAAAGGCCAGGCGAGTGTGGCGAGCCGCGACGACGCGCGCGTGGCCTGGGAATCGATGCAGCGCCAGCCCTGCGTGCTTGAACGACGCATCGCGCTCGCCTGCGAGATCTCCGTGATCGTGGCCCGCAACGAAGACGGCGACGTCGTGAGCTGGCCGGCCGCCGAGAACCGTCATCGCGACGGCATCCTCGACGTGTCGATCGTGCCGGCGCGCGTGGGGGCGGACGTGATCGTCGCAGCCCGCGAAATCGCCATGCGCGTGGCCGCCACCCTCGACTACCATGGCGTGCTCTGCGTGGAGATGTTTATCGCGCAGGACGGCGCGCTGCTCGTGAACGAGATTGCGCCCCGGCCGCACAACAGCGGCCACTACACGATCGATGCGTGCGTCACCTCGCAGTTCGAGCAGCAGGCCCGGGTGCTCGCGGGACTGCCCTTCGGGGACACGCGGCAGCACACCCCCGCGGTGATGGTGAACCTGCTGGGCGACATCTGGTTCGCGGACGCCGATGCGAGCACGCCCCGTGAGCCCGATTGGGACGCCGTATTGCGCCACCCCGCCGCCAAGCTGCACCTGTACGGCAAGGCCGAGGCGCGGCGCGGACGCAAGATGGGGCACGTCACCTGCCTCGGCACGACGCTCGACGAGGCGCTCGCCACGGCGCGCACGATCAAGGCGGCGCTTGGGATCCCGGCAGGCACGCCGTAGCGCGGAGCCTGGGCGCGATACGCCCTATTCCGCGAAGTTCAGCCACCCCGTGATGATGTACTTGTGCTGCGTGGGGGACACCACGCCCGCATGCGTGTGCGTGAAGTCCGAAGGCCAGATGAGGGTACGGCCGCGCACCGCCTCGAAGGTGTGCCCCTGATAGACGAAGCGCGTGCCGCCACCGTCGGTGACATCGTTGAGATACGTCATCCACACCAGCATGCGCGTGGTCGTGGCGAAGCTGCTGCGCTCGAAGTGCTCCAGCATGAATCCGCCGCCCGGCCGGTAGTGCTGGATGATGGGCGTCTCCGTCATGCGAAAGGTGCCGATCCGCTGCAGCAGGGGATGCCGCGTGGTGTACTGGTCGAGGCAGCGCTTCAGCTCGGCGAAGTAGTCGGGGATGCCGTACTCGTCCTGCAGGCGCTCGGGGATCGCGGAGACGAATACGTCGAAGGAATCCTTCTTCGCCAGATCCACGACGGGCGTGTCGCCCTTGGACATCGCGCCGCGCTTGACGAGGCCCTGCCGGTCGCAAGTGCGATGCAGCTCGATCAGGCGGTCGCAGATGGCCGGCTTCACGGTGAAGTCACCCACGAACTGCATCAGGCACCTCCCTTTCCCCCGGAGCGCTTCGACGGCACGGCGGTCGCTGCGCGCCGCGTCGCGCCCACCGGCAAGTGCGCGATGCGCGCGTACTCCGGATCGGTGAACTTGCTGCCCGCCGCGAGGTACTCGGCCGCCATGGCTGTGGCATCCGCGCCCCAGAACAGCTCCTGGCCGACGGCGATCGTGGGCACGCCGAACACGCCCCGCGCCACCGCTTCGTCCGTATTGCGGCGCAGGGCATCCTTGACGTCGGGGTCGTTGATGCGCCGCTGCGCGTCGGGCAGCCGCAGATCGTGTGCGAGCTCGGCCCACTCGATGGGCAGGTCGGGCAGGCGGCCGTCGCGCCACACGAAGCGGAAGATCCGGTGCACGGCTTCCGGCACGCAGTCGCAGGCGATCGCCAGGCGCAGCAAGGGCAGAGGATTGAAAGGATGCTCGTGCGGCATCTTGAAGGGGATGCCGAGCTTGCCCGCCTGCCAGTACGCGAACCGATACGTGAACTCGCGCTTGCCGGAAATCTCCGCGGGGCCCTTCTGCCCGTGCGCGGCGAGCAGGCCCGCGAAGAGCACCGGACGATATCGGATCCGGGTCTTCGGACCGAGCCGGTCGAGCTGCTCGCTTTGCAGATAGGCGAAGGGCGAGATGAAATCGAAGAACCAGTCGACGGTGGCCATGGTCAGGGGCGGCCTTCGGCGCGCCGGAGGGCGATCGCAGCCCACACGTCGCGGCGCGCTTCGTCGTCGAGCAGCGACCACATCGCGATCTCGTCGAGCGTGCGCAGGCAACCCGCGCATAGGCCCGACGCCTCGTCGATGCGGCACACGTTCACGCACGGCGAGGGCACGTTCTCGACGGGAAAGGGTGCCATGCCGCTCATCGCTGCGAGGTCCCGTGGGCGGCATCGAGCCAGCCGAGCACGCGGTGGACGATCGCCTTCAGCAGGCGCCACACTTTCGGAATGATCCAGAGCATGAGGAGCACGAGGAACGCCAGCACCACGAGCGCGACCACCGGATGCGCAAAGGCGAGCCACAGCACCGCGCCCACGGCGAACTCTTCGCCGAAGGACGCGGTCCAGTTGGAGAAGGGCTCGGGCGATGTGTTGATGAGCGCACGGCTGCCCGTCTTGGCGAGATGGCTGCCTGCCGCGAGCGTGCCGCCGAGGATCGCTGCCGCCACCACTGTGGCCGTCGAGGCATCCCCGAAGACGCTCGCTGCCAGCGCCGCCCCCGCCGGGATCCGGATAAAGGTCTGCACCACGTCCCACACGGAGTCCACGCCGGGAATCTTGTCGGCGAAGAACTCCACGAAGCACATGAGGCCGGACGCGCCGAGCACCAGCGGATGCGAGAGCACCGCGAGGCCCGGGGGCAGGTCCACCCAGCCCAGGTGGCCCACGCCCCCCACCACGAAGAGCACCGCGTACAGGCGCAGTCCGCTCGCCCAACCCACGGCGGCGGCAAGCGCCACGAGCTGCAGCGTGTCGAAGTGGCCCAGTGCCTCGTTCATCGCTTCGCAGGATGCAGCTCGGGCGGCACCCAGGCCGCCGGCCGCTTGCCGAGGAAGGCACCCACGCCCTCCTTGCCCTCGGGCGAGGCGCGCACGCGGGTGATGCGCTCGACGGTGTCGTCGATGAGCGCCGCGTCGATGGCACGGCCCGCCACGTGCCGGATCAGCGCCTTGCACTCGCGCTGCGCGGCGGGTCCGGCCACGAGCAGGGGCGTCAGGATCTCGTTGACGCGATCGTCGAGCTGCGCGACCGGCACGATGTCGTGCACGAGCCCGAGGCGATAGGCCTCGGCGGCCTCGAAGCGCTCGGCGGTGAGGAAGTAGCGCCGCGCCTGGCGCGCGCCGATCGCCTCGATCACGTAGGGCGAGATCGTGGCCGGGATAAGACCGAGCTTCGCCTCCGACAGCGCGAAGGTCGCTTCGACGGCGGCGATGGCAATGTCGCAGCACGCCACGAGGCCCACACCGCCGCCGTAGGCCGCTCCGTGCACGCGGGCCACCGTGGGCTTGGGACACTCGTCCACCGCGCGGAGCATCTGCGCGAGGCCGGCGGCATCGGCGCGATTCTGCGCGGCGTCGTAGCCCGCCATCTTCTTCATCCAGTTGAGGTCGGCGCCGGCGCAGAAGCTCGCGCCGTTGCCGGCGAGGATCACCACGCGCACATCGGCGGCGTCGCCCAGGTCGCGAAAGGCGGCCGTGAGCTCCGCGATCACGGTCTCGTTGAAAGCATTGTGCAGCTCGGGACGCTCGAGCGTGACGATGCCGATGCCGTTGCGACGAGCGACGGACAGCGTGGTGAATACAGATACCGGGGGTTTCTTGGCAGGCATGGGATCAGGAGGAGGCGGGCCGCGGGTGGCCAGGCAGCAGTTGGTAGGGGTGCTTCCAGCCGGGCTCGCCGCGAATACGTGCGAGCCAGGCGGCAACGTTCGGGTGCGCGTCGTTCCACGCCACGCCGACCTCATCGTCGAAGAAGAGGTAGCCGGCAAGCGACAGGTCGGCGATGGTGAGGCGCTCGCCCACGACGTAGCTGCGTCCGGCCAGATGGGTGTCGAGCACGCGCCACGCCGCCTCGGCGCGGCGGCGGAACTCGTCCTGCACGTGCGGGTTGGGATCCTTGGCCAACACGCGCAGGAAGCGATACGTGGCCGTGTAGCTCGTGAGCTTGTGGTTGTCGAAGAGTATCCAGCGCAGGATCTCGCGCCGCTCGTCCTCGCTGTTGCCGCCGAAGCGACCGAGCGTGCCGGCGAGGTAGTCGAGGATCACCCCCGACTGCGAGAAGCGCAAGCCGCGATGCTCGAGCACCGGCGCCTCACCCATCACGTTGAGCTCGCGATACGCCGGCGTGCGCGTTTGCCCATTGAAGAAGTCGACGAAGCATGCATTCCAGTCGGCCCCGGCGAGCTCGAGCGCGAGCGCGACCTTGTAGCAGTTGCCCGATTGCGCGAAGGCGTGGAGCGTGTACTCGGCCATGTCAGAAGCCCCCCTGCGCAAGCCAGCGCTCGATCTGGTCGAAGCGATCGGAGCCCCAGAAGGGCTCGCCGTCGACGATGAAGAAGGGCGAGCCGAAGACGCCCGCCGCGATGGCATGCTCCACCTCGGCCTTCAGCGCATCCTTGATCGCCGGATCGTCAACCGCCGCGCGCGCGGCGAGCGCATCGAAGCCGGCTTCGCCTGCCACCTGCGCCGCGGTCTCCGGCCGCGAGATGTCCTTGCCATCGACGAAGAACGCGCGATACAACGCGCGCGCCACCCGCACGCCGGCCGCGGGGTCCGAGCGCTTGGCCCACAGCGTGATTCGCGCCGGCGCCTGTCCGGCAATGGGAAACACCGGCGGCATGGCGAAGGGAACGCCGAAGTAGCGCGCGCTGCGCGCGAAATCCCGCTGCGAGTAAGGGCCCTTTACCGGAACCTCGGTGAGCGGCCGGCCGCCGGTCCCTTTGAAGATCACGCCAAGCAGGATCGGGTGCCAGTCCACGGCGCGCCCGTGCTTCGCGGCAAGGGCATCGATCCTCTCCGCGGCGAGGTAGCCGTAGGGGGAGGAGAAGTCGAAATAGAAGTCGACGGGGGCGGGGGCGTTCATTGCATCCTCCAAACGTGGTCAGCCGACGAGCGCACGTCCGATCACGAGGCGCTGGATCTCACTCGTCCCTTCGTAGATCTGGCACACGCGCACGTCGCGATAGATGCGCTCGACGGGGAAATCGTTCACGTAGCCGTAGCCGCCGTGGATCTGGATGGCCGCCGAGCATACCCGCTCGGCCATCTCGGAGGCGAAGAGCTTCGCCATCGAAGCCTCCTTGAGGCAAGGCTCGCCGGCATCGCGCAGCGCGGCGGCGTGCCACACGAGCTGGCGGGCCGCCTCGATCTCCACGGCCATGTCGGCCAGCTTGAAATTCACGGCCTGGTGCTCCGCGATGGCCTTGCCGAAGCTCGTGCGCTCCCGCGCGTAGGCGAGCGCCGCCTCGAGCGCGGCGCGGGCCATGCCCACGGCCTGGGCGGCGATCCCGATACGGCCCGCCTCGAGGTTGCCGAGGGCAATGCGGTAACCCGCCCCTTCCGCCCCAAGGAGATTGGCTGCCGGGACCTCGCAATCCTCGAAGACGATCTGCGCAGTGTCCGATGCCCGCTGTCCGAGCTTGTCCTCCACCCGCGCGACCACGTAACCGGGACTGCCGGTGTCGACGACGAACGCGGAGATGCCCTTCTTCCCGGCGGACTTGTCAGTCACGGCAAAGACGATGGCCACATCGGCGTTCTTGCCGGTGGTGATGAACTGCTTCACGCCGCTCAGCACGTAGCGGTCGCCGTGCCGCCGTGCCTGGGTGGCCAGTGCGCCAGCGTCGGAGCCGACCTGCGGCTCGGTAAGGCAGAAGCAGCCGAGTTTCTCGCCGCGGGCCAGCGGCGCGAGGTAGTGCGCCTTCTGGGCGTCCGTGCCGAACGCCGCGAGCGGGCCGCAGACCACCGAGTTCTGCACGCTCACGATGGTGGACGTGGCGCCGTCACCGGCGGCGATCTCCTCGAGCGCCAGCGCGAGGCTCATGTAGTCCATCGCGGCGCCTCCAAAGGCTTCGGGGACCACCATGCCGAGCGCGCCGAGCTCGCCCAGCGCGTGGAGCTCGGCGCGGGGGAAGTGCGACTCGCGGTCCCAGCGCGCCGCATGCGGGGCAAGGCGCTCCCGCGCGAAGGCGCGCAGGGTGTCGCGCACGAGCGTCTGTTCGGGTGAGAGCAGCATGGCGTCACTCCGCGGCCGCGGGGACGGCCCGCGCCCGTTCCGGACGGTTGAGGAGGTAGATGCCGGCAATCACGATCGCGCCGCCGATCAGCATCGACGCCTCAAGCGCCTCGCCGAGCAGCATGACGCCCAGGGCGATGGCGAATACCGGCACCAGGTTGATGAACACCGAGGTGCGGGCAGCTCCGATCGCGCGCACGCCTTCGTAGAACCACACGAGCGACACGGCGGTGCCGAAGAGTCCGGTGAACGCGACCGCGCCCCAGGCCTGCCACGACGCCGCCGGCGGCACGAGGCTGCCGATGGCGGCGGTCACCACGACCAGCATGGCACTGCCGACGAGGGAAGCGTAGGCCGTGACCGCGAGCGCGGAGCGCTTGGGCAGGAGGTGCTTCGCCGCCAGGGTGTAGATCGCCCACGACACCGGGCAGCCGAAAAGGATGATCTCGCCCGCGCCGATGCCGCCGGAGAAGAGATGGGCGAGGTCGCCGCGTCCCAGCACCACGATCACCCCGACGAGCGCGATGACCACGCCTAGCACCTTGTTGCGCGTGAGGTGCTCGCGAAAGATCACTGCGGAGGCCACGAGCGTGACCGCCGGGTTGAGCGCCATGATGAGCGAGCCGCGCGATGCGGGCACGAGCGCGAGGCCATACATGAAGCAGAGGCTGAAGATCAGCACGCCCGTGGCGCCGAGGAGCACCACGGCCTTCCACTCGCGGGCGGCCAGGCGCGGGAGCCCGCCTTCCACTGCGTACACGACCACCACGAGCGCCACTGCCGCGATCCCGTAGCGCCACAACGCGGCCACGGCCGGCGGGATCTCCGCGGTGGCCACGCGGCCGCCGATGAACGTGGCTCCCCAGAAGAGCGCCATGAGCACGAGCTTGACGTAGACGGTGGTGCGCGACGCGCCGCTCACCGGTGGTCGTCCACCGCGAGGCGCGCCGCGAGCGCGGCGAACACGCTGGCGAGTATGCGCTTGGACCACGCATGCCACCGCGGACGACGGGCGAACCAGCGCCGCATGCCCGATGCCGTGAGCACGAAGATCGCATCGCCCGCGACGTAGATCACGATCTGCGTCGCCCCGAGGATCAGGCTCTGCGCGAGCACGCTGCCGCGCGCGGGATCCACGAACTGCGGGAAGAGCGCGAGCTGGAAGATCGCGACCTTGGGATTGAGGATGGCAGTAAAGACACCATCGCGATACAGACGGGCGGCGGACACCTGTGCGGACGTGCCGGCCACCGCCTGCGGGTCGGGGGCGCGCCAGGTGGTCCAGGCGAGCCAGGCGAGGTAAATCGCGCCGGCGACGCGGATGGTGTCGTAAGCGTAGGGCACCGCAGCCAGGAGCGCCGACAGGCCGAAGGCTGCGGCGAGAATGTGCAGGAGCGAGCCTGTGGACGTGCCTGCGAGCGACACGAAGCCGGCCCCGCGTCCCTGCACCAGCGTGCGCGAGACGAGGTATAGGAGGTTGGGTCCCGGGGTGGCCACCAGCGCCACGCAGGCAACGACGAACACCAGCCACGTCGCCAGCGGAACCAGCGTGTGCTCCACCGTCAGACCCGCTCGATCGCCATCGCCGTGGCCTCGCCACCGCCGATGCACAGCGCGGCCACGCCGCGCCTGCCGCCATGCTTGCGCAGCGCGCCCAGGAGCGTGACCAGGATGCGCGCCCCCGAGGCGCCTATCGGATGGCCGAGCGCGCACGCACCGCCATGCACGTTCACCTTGTCGTGCGGAAGGTCGTGCTCCTTCATCGCAGCCATCGTCACCACCGCGAAGGCCTCATTGATCTCGAAGGCATCGACGTCCTTCGACCGCCAGCCGGTCTTGCGATAGAGCTTCTCGATCGCACCGACCGGGGCCGTCGAGAACCATGCCGGCTCTTGCGCGTGCGTGGCGTGTCCCACGATCACGGCCAGCGGCTTCAGGCCGCGCTTTTCGGCCTGCGAGCGGCGCATCAGCACGAGCGCCGCGGCGCCGTCGGAGATCGAGCTCGAGTTGGCGGCGGTGACGGTGCCGTCCTTGCGGAAGGCCGGCTTCAGCGTGGGGATCTTCTCCGGGCTCGCCTTCGCGGGCTGCTCGTCCTTGTCGAAGGTCGTCTCGCCCTTGCGCGTGGTCACCGCCACCGGCGCGATCTCCCAGGCGAACGTGCCGTCCTCGTTGGCCTTCAGGGCACGGGACAACGAGGTCGTCGCGAAGGCGTCCTGCGCCTCGCGCGTGAACTCGTACTTGGCCGCGCAATCCTCGGCAAAGGTACCCATGAGGCGGCCCTTTTCGTAGGCGTCCTCCAGACCGTCGTAGAACATGTGGTCGAGCACCTGCTGGTGGCCCATGCGATAGCCGCCGCGCGCCTTGGGCAACAGATAGGGCGCATTGCTCATGCTCTCCATGCCCCCGGCCACGATCACGTCGGCGGAGCCGGCGAGGAGCGCGTCGTGCGCCAGCATGGCGGCTTCCATCGCGGAGCCGCACATCTTGTTCACGGTGGTGCAGCCCACCGACTTCGGCAGGCCGGCCTTGAGCGCCGCCTGCCGTGCCGGTGCCTGCCCCTGCCCCGCCGGCAGCACGCAACCCATGACGACCTTGTCGACGTCTTCCGGCGCAAGGCCCGCACGCTCGACCGCGGCCTTGATGGCCACGGCGCCCAGGTCGCTCGCCGCGAGGGACGTGAAATCGCCCTGAAAACCGCCCATGGGAGTACGTGCGGCACCGACGATGACGACGGGATCGTTGTCCATGACTGTCACACCTTCCTTGCGGCCACTGCCGGCGCCGCGTGAGCTTCGTGGGTCCTACTTCGTCTCGTTGAAGAGCTCCCGGCCGATCAACATGCGCCGGATCTCGCTGGTGCCGGCGCCGATTTCGTAGAGCTTGGCATCGCGCCACAGCCGTCCCGTGGGGAACTCGTTGATGTAGCCATTCCCGCCGAGCGACTGGATCGCCTCGCCGGCCATCCATGTAGCCTTTTCGGCAGCGTACAGGATCGCCCCGGCCGCATCCTTGCGCGTGGTCTGCCCACGGTCGCAGGCCTGCGCCACAGCGTAGACGTAGGCCTTGCACGCCATCATGGTCGAATACATGTCGGCGACCTTGCCCTGCATCAATTGGAACTCACCGATCGGCTGGCCGAATTGCGAGCGCTCGTGCACGTAGGGAAGCACGGCGTCCATGCAGGCTGCCATGATGCCGAGCGGGCCCGCCGCCAGCACGGCGCGCTCGTAGTCGAGGCCGCTCATCAGCACCCGCACGCCGCCGCCTTCGCTGCCGAGGATGTTCTCGACCGGCACCTCGCAGTCCACGAACACGAGCTCGCAGGTGTTGCTGCCGCGCATGCCGAGCTTGTCGAGCTTCTGCGCCGTGGAGAAGCCCTTCATGCCCTTCTCGATCAGAAACGCGGTGATGCCCTTGGGACCCGCCTGGACGTCGGTCTTGGCGTAGACCACCAGCGTGTCCGCATCGGGGCCGTTGGTGATCCACATCTTGTTGCCGTTGAGGACGTAGCGATCGCCCTTGCGATCCGCGCGCAACCGCATCGACACCACATCCGAGCCCGCGCCCGGCTCGCTCATCGCGAGGGCGCCCACGTGCTCGCCACTGATGAGCTTGGGCAGGTACTTGCGCTTCTGCGCCTCGCTGCCGTTACGGCGGATCTGGTTCACGCAGAGGTTCGAGTGGGCGCCGTAGGACAGGCCCACTGACGCCGAGGCGCGCGAGATCTCCTCCATCGCCACGCAGTGGGCGAGATAGCCCATCGCCGTACCGCCGTACTCCTCCTCCACAGTGACGCCGAGCAGGCCCAGATCGCCCATCTTGCGCCACAAGTCCGGCGGGAACTCGTTGTCGTGATCGATCTGCGCGGCGCGCGGAGCGATCTCCGCCGCGGCGAACGACTGCACGGTCTCGCGCAGCATGTCGATCGTCTCGCCATGATGGAACGAGAGCGAGGGAAAATTCAGCATGGCCGGCCTCCTGGTTGCTTTGTCATCGACGGGCGCCACCGCGACCGCCCTTCTGCCACATTCGTCACGACGTCGTCCTGCTGCGATCGGCAACGTCGGCTTTCCCGTGCATCACCATCAGCGTCTGCTGCATCAACGCGACCAGCGTGCGCGTGCCGCCGTGCTCCGCGTGCACCTCCCCCCGAGTGATCGCGAGGGTACGTCCCGGCTTCACCACGAAGCCTTCGGCGACAAGCCGCTCGCCGTGCGCGGGCGCCACCAGATTGACCTTGAACTCGACCGTGAGCACCGAGGCATCCTCCGGGAAGAGGGTGAAGCCGGCGTAACCCCCGGCCGTGTCCACGATCGCGCCGATCATCCCCGCGTGCACGTAACCGTGCTGCTGGGTGAGCTCCGCCCGCGTGGGCAACGCGATGGCGCAATAGCCGGGCTCGATGGCCAAGATCTCGGCGCCGATGTGCCCCATGGCGCCCTGCCGCGCGAAGCTGTCGCGGACGCGCTGCGCGAATCCGGCGAAGGGGGCGACGAACGGGGTGCCGGCTGGACGTGGCATGGGAGCGGGACCGCGAATGCGCGGGTCTGCGATCCTAGATGACGTTTACGTTAACGTCAACCGGAGCGCGCTTTGCGCGCGGCCGCGGCCGGCTTGGGCGCGCCGCCCTCTTCGCGCAGGCGGCGGCGGCAGTCGCGCTCCACGCCGTCGATCTCGGCCAGCACGGCGTCGATGTCTTCCCGCTGCTGAAGCAGGCGGGCCCGGCGTTCGGCGAGCACCTCGAGGAACTTGGCGAGCTGCGCGCGCTCGTTGCGCGACACTTCGTAGAGGTCGAGGATCTCCCGAATCTCCGACAGGCTCAACCCCAGGCGCTTGCCGCGCAGGATCAGCTTTAGCCGCACCCGCTCGCGCTCGCGGTAGATCCGGGCCTGCCCGCGCCGCTCCGGCGACAGCATGCCCTCGTCCTCGTAGAAGCGGATCGCGCGCGTGGTCAGCGCGAACTCATGGGCGAGCGCGGAGATGGTGTAAGTCGGGTCCGCGGCCGGTGCCGGGCGTTTCGCGGAGGGAGGAGCCATGGCGGGACAGAGTGCGGCGGTGCGGCGGATCGATCGCCGGGCCACGATACCATACCGTTTCCGTGCTCGAAGGCCCCGATGTCCGCCCCCGCTCCTGCCGTTGTCGACTATCCCGTCGCCCAGCCGCCCGCTCCCGGGACCGTGCTGCGCATCGCGCCCTCGATCCTGTGGCTGCGCATGCCCCTCCCCTTCGCGCTCGACCACATCAATCTGTGGCTCGTGGAGGAGGCCGACGGGTTCACGCTCGTGGACACGGGCTACGGCAACGCTGCCACGCGCGAGCTCTGGGAGCGCCATTTCCGGGAGACGCTCGCTGGCAAACCGCTAATGCGCATTGTGGCCACGCACTGCCATCCCGACCACCTCGGCAACGCGGCGTGGCTCGCGCAGCGCTTCGGCTGCCCGGTGCTCATGACCCACGGCGAGTTCATGTCGGCGCACGCGATATGCGACGAGCGCGCGGGACACGCGCCTGCCGACAACCGCGAGCTCTTCCGCCGGCACGGCATGATCGACAGCGACCTTGCCGCCCTCGCCGCGCGCGGCAACCACTATCGCCAGGGGGTGCCGACGCTGCCGGCGTCGTACGTGCGCATCCTCCACGGTGACACGCTCGCGGCCGGCGGCCGCGACTTTCGCGTAATCGCAGGATACGGGCACTCCAACGAGCACGCGTCGCTGTACGCCGACGCGGATCGACTGCTCGTCTCCGGCGACATGCTCCTTCCGCGCATCAGCACCAATGTCTCCGTGTGGCCCGCGGACCCCGACGGCGATCCGCTCGGACGCTTTCTGCGCTCGCTCGCCGCGTTCGAGGCGCTTCCGTCGGAAACCTTCGTGCTGCCCTCGCACGGCCTGCCCTTCCGCGGCATCCCGCTGCGCGTCGCGCAGCTGCGCGCGCATCACGACGCCCGCCTGGCCGAACTCCACGACGCCATCGCCGGCGCGGCGCAGCCCCTGTCCGCCGCCGATGTGCTTCCCGTTCTCTTCCGGCGCGAGCTCGACCTCCAGCAGCGCTTCTTCGCCATGGGTGAAGCGCTCGCCCATCTTAATCACCTGTGGCGCGGGGATCGCCTGCGCCGCGTGGGCGACCCTGCGGGCGGCTATCGTTTCGCGGTGGCGGACCACCGCTAGCGCGCGCCTTGCCGCGTGCACGGCGATGGCGTGACCCGACCCTGATGCGGTAACGTCACGTCCACGAAGGGGCCAATCGAGGCCCCGCTGGGAGGAACACCACGATGTCCACGCCCGCCGCCACGCCGCCGGCCCCCGATCCGCTCGCCCTTGCCCAGTCCCTCGCCGCCGCCGCCGAGAAGAGCGCCAAGGTGATGGGCGATTTCGCCACGCGCAATGCCGCGGCCGGCAAGGGCCTTCCCACCGACGAGCTCGGTCTCGGCAAGGCCTTCATGGAGCTCGCGGCGCAGATGCTCGCCAACCCGGCCAGGCTCGCCGAGTCACAGATGAACCTGTGGTGGGAGTACATGAACCTCTGGCAGGGCTCGATGCTGCGCCTCATGGGCGGCCAGGCCGGCCCCGTGGCCGTGCCCGCGCAGGGAGACCGCCGCTTCAAGCACGAGGACTGGCACGAGCACTTCCTGTTCGACTACATCAAGCAGAGCTACCTCATCACGGCCCGCTGGATGCACGAGCAGGTGGCGAGTGTCGAGGGCCTGCCCGATCAGACCAAGAAGAAGGTCGACTTCTTCACCCGGCAGTACATCGACGCCCTCGCGCCATCGAACTTCGCGCTCACCAATCCGGAGGTCTTCCGCGAGACCGTGGCCTCGGGCGGACAGAACCTCGTCAAGGGACTGCACAATCTCCTAGACGACATTGAGCGAGGAGGCGGCCAGCTCAAGATCTCGATGACCGATCAGAAGGCCTTCGAGCTCGGGGTGAACATCGCCACCACGCCCGGCAAGGTGGTGTTCCAGAACGACCTCATCCAGCTCATCCAGTACGAGCCGTCGACCAAGAAGGTATGGAAGCGTCCGCTGCTCGTGATCCCGCCGTGGATCAACAAGTACTACATCCTCGACCTGCGCGAGAAGAACTCCTTCCTGCGCTGGGCCGTGGGCGAGGGCATGACCACCTTCGTGGTGTCGTGGGTCAACCCCGACGCGAAGCTCGCGCACAAGGACTTCGGCGACTACATCACCGAAGGCATCCTGGCCGCCCTCGACGCGATCGAGAAGGCCACCGGCGAGCCCGATGCCAACGTGATCGGCTATTGCCTCGGCGGCACGCTGCTCGCGGCCACGCTCGGGCATCTCGCGGCGAAAAAAGACAAGCGCATCGCCAGCGCCACCTTCATGACCGCGCTCATCGACTTCACCGCCGCTGGCGAGCTCGAGGTCTTCATCGACGAGGACCAGGTGGCCTCGCTCGAGCGCAAGATGAGCGAGCGCGGCTATCTCGAGGGCAGCGAGATGGCGCAGACGTTCAACATGCTGCGCGCCAACGACCTCATCTGGTCGTTCGTGATCAACAACTACCTCATGGGACGGGATCCGTTCCCGTTCGACCTGCTGCACTGGAACTGCGACTCCACGCGCATGCCGGCTGCCATGCACAGCTATTACCTGCGCAACATGTACATGAAGAACCTGCTACGCGAGCCCGGCGCGCTCACCCTCGCGGGGACCAGGATCGACCTGTCCAAGGTGGGCGTGCCCGCCTACTTCGTGTCGGCGATCGAGGATCACATCGCGCCGTGGAAGACCACCTACGCGGGAACTCAGCTGCTCAAGGGAAAGAACCGCTTCGTGCTGTCGGGCTCGGGCCACATCGCCGGCATGGTCAACCCGCCGGTGGCCGGCAAATACGGCCATTGGACGAGCGACACACTCCCCGCCGATCCGGACGCGTGGCTCGCCGGTGCTGCGCAGCACGAAGGCTCCTGGTGGCCGGACTGGCGCAAGTGGATCACGCCGTACTTGGGCCGCGAGGTCCCCGTGCGCGCGCCAGGCAAGGGCAAGCTCAAGGTGATCGAGGCCGCGCCCGGGTCCTACGCGCGCATCCGCGCGGACGGCAAGTAGGTCTCCGGCACGCCTCCGCTGGCGGAACCGGGGCCGCCCCGCCACGAGCGGCCGGGCGCGATCGCGGCGTCAGCGACCGCGCTCGCCGCGATTGATCGACCCGCCGTCGCTGCCCGGTCGTCCCGGTTCTGCTGGCGCCGCTGGCGCCACAGGCGGCGCGGCAGGCTGCGG
>CALFEY010000157.1 GCA_937958295.1 uncultured Pseudomonadota bacterium | reverse complement strand
CGCGATCGACGCGTGGGACGCCGAGCACCTGCGCCTGGCGGCGCCGGCGGCCGACTATGGCGACACGCCGCGCGCGAAGGGCGGCGAGCACGCAGCCGCGCAAGGCTACGACGCCATCGCCTGGCTTGACGCCGACAATACGTTGCGACCGCATCACGTCGCCTCGCTCGTGGCGCGTCATGCCGCCACGGGCGCCGCCGTGGTGTTCTCGGGCCGCACGCTGCATCTTCCCGACGGCCGCCTCGTGCCCGCGCTCGACCCCGCCGACGGCCGTGCGCACATCGACACGAGCTGCATGTTGTTCGCCGGCGACGTCGCGTCGATGGCAGCCGTGTGGCTCGCGTATCCGCGCCCGCTCTCGCTCATCGACGACCGTCTCGTGGGCCGCATCCTCCACGCGCGCGGCTTGCGCTTCGCCTGCACCGGCGCGCTCACCACGCGCTACACCGTCAACTACGCGTACGTGTACGAGTCGCTGCGCCTTCCGGTCCCGGCCGATGCGCGTCCGGAGTTCGACGTCGGTCCCGCGGCGCGCTTCCTCGCCTCGCTCGGCCCCGCGGAGTGGGCAGGCCTCGAATCCACGCTGGGGTCGCCGGTGGTGGCCTTCCTCCGTGGGCTCGTCGCCCATCACGGGCGTGGCCCGGGCTAGGCACGGGCGTTCACCTGTTGCATCCACGTCGCGACGTTCGCGACGTTCCGGGCGTTTACCGGACGGACCGACAGGATGCCGGGGTCGGCGGCGGGGTTTTCGGATAGACTCGAAGGCTCCGCTTCAATCATCTTAGGCACGTCCGGCGACCATGGCATTCGAGCGCATGCGCATTTTTGCGGGTAACGCGAATCCCAAGCTCGCCGAGGCGGTGTGCCGCCACCTGAACGTCAGCCTCGGCCGCTGCACGGTGGATCGCTTCTCCGACGGCGAGGTGATGGTCGAGCTCATGGAGAACGTCCGCGGTCGCGACGCGTTCATCCTGCAGTCCACCTGCGCGCCCACCAACGACAACCTGATGGAGATCATGGTGATGGCCGATGCGCTCAAGCGCGCGTCGGCGGGACGCATCACCGCGGCGATCCCCTATTTCGGCTACGCCCGCCAGGACCGCCGCCCGCGCTCGGCGCGCGTGGCGATCACCGCCAAGGTCGTGGCCGACATGCTCTCCACCGTGGGCGTGCAGCGCGTGATGGTGATGGACCTGCACGCCGACCAGATCCAGGGCTTCTTCAACATCCCCGTCGACAACATCTACGCCACGCCCATCCTCCTGGGCGACCTGTGGAAGCGCAACTACGACAACCTCCTCGTGGTGTCGCCCGACGTGGGCGGCGTGGTGCGCGCGCGCGCCATCGCCAAGCGGCTCGACTCCGACCTCGCTATCATCGACAAGCGCCGTCCCAAGGCCAACGTCGCGGAGGTGATGAACATCATCGGCGACGTCGAAGACCGCACCTGCGTGATCATGGACGACATCGTCGATACTGCGAACACGCTATGCAAGGCGGCGTCGGCGCTGAAGGAGCGCGGTGCGCGCAAGGTGATGGCGTACTGCACGCACCCCGTGCTGTCGGGCGGGGCGATCGAGCGTATTCGCACGTCGGACCTCGACGAGCTGGTGGTGACCGACACCATCCCGCTGTCCGCCGAGGCCAAGATGTGCGCAAACATCCGCCAGCTCTCCTGCGCGCAGCTCCTCGCGGAGACGATGACCCGCATTTCCAACGAGGAATCGGTGTCCTCGCTGTTCACGGACTGACCCTTCCTACTCCCGCTTGGCCAATGGCGCGATGCGGGTTATAATCGAAGGCTTTCCCGCCTCGGGTCGAGCCCTGGAAGCAAAGGTGCATCGCGAGGCGTTTGTCGCCCATCGAGGCAACCTTGAGGCGGACGACCGGGCCGCGCCCGCCAGTTTTCAGGCCGCGCGATAACGGAAGGCCGCAGACAACCGGAGTTTCCATGACCATCGAATTCACCGCATTCGCGCGCACGGCCGAAGGCCGCGGCGCCTCCCGCCGCATGCGCCGCGCCGGCAAGGCCCCCGGCATCGTCTACGGCGGCACCGTCAAGCCCACGCCGATCGAGCTCGACCACAACGCGCTCTTCCACGCGCTGCGCAACGAGGCGTTCCACGCCTCCATCCTCACGATGAAGCTCGACGGCGCCGTCACCAAGGTGCTGCTGCGCGACGTGCAGATGCACCCGTTCCGCAACGAGGTCCTGCACGTCGACTTCCAGCGCGTGGACGAGAACCGCAAGATCCACATGAAGGTGCCGCTGCACTTCGTGAACGCCGAGGTCTCGCCGGCGGTGAAGCTCAACGCCGCCATCGTGAGCCACGTGACCACGGAAGTGGACGTGTCCTGCCTGCCGAAGGACCTGCCCGAGTTCATCGAGGTGGACTTGGCGGAGCTCGGCGTGGGCCATTCGATCCACGTCTCCGCGCTGAAGCTGCCCCAGGGCGTGACGATCGTCACCCACGGCAGGACCGATCCGGTCGTCGCCGCCGCGGTCGTGCCGCGCGGCGCTGCCGAGGCCGAGGAAGCCGCAGCCGAAGGCGCCGCTGCACCGGCCGAAGCCGCGAAGGGCGCCGAGAAGAAAGACGAGAAGAAGGACGACAAGAAGAAGTAAGCGGTTCTCCGGCGCCTTTGCGGCATCGGCTCGAAGGCCCGCGCAACCCGCGGGCCTTTTTCGTTGCAGCAGGGCAACTTCACACATGGGCGCACCGATCAAGCTCGTTGCCGGCCTGGGCAACCCCGGACGCGAATACGCGCGTACCCGGCACAATGCGGGTTTCTGGTTCGTCGACGAGCTCGCCGCCCGGCTGCGCACGTCCTTCGCGCCGGAATCCAAGTTCGCGGGCGAGGTGGCGCGCGCGGGCGACATGCGGCTGGTCAAGCCCACAACGTTCATGAACCTGTCCGGACGCTCGGTGGCGGCGCTGGCGCGCTTCTTCGCAATCGCCCCCGAATCCATCCTCGTGGCGCACGACGAGCTCGATCTCAAGCCCGGCGAGGCAAAGATGAAGTTCGGCGGCGGCCACGCCGGCCACAACGGCCTGCGCGACATCCATGCGCAGCTCGGCTCCCCCGACTATTGGCGGCTGCGCCTCGGCATCGGCCACCCGCGCGATTCGGAGCTCGCCCAGCAGCAGGTCGTCGACTACGTACTGAAGCCGCCGCGAGCGGAAGAGGCGGATGCCATCGATGCGGCGATTCGCCGCGCGCTCGACGCCTGGCCCGCGATGGCGACAGGCGACATGGAGCGCGCGATGATGGCGCTGCACACGAAGGCGACACCGCCTGCGTCAACCGGTCCGGCGCTGCCGGACCGTCACTAGGATGGCACTGGCATGAGTCTGAAATGTGGAATCGTGGGCCTGCCCAACGTGGGCAAGTCCACTCTTTTCAATGCGCTTACCAAGGCGGGCATCGCGGCGGAGAACTATCCGTTCTGCACCATCGAGCCCAACGTGGGCATCGTGGAGGTGCCCGATCCTCGGCTCGTGGCGCTCGCCGCGATCGCCAAGCCCGAGCGCGTGATGCCGGCGGTGGTGGAGTTTGTGGACATCGCGGGGCTCGTGGCGGGCGCGTCGAAGGGGGAGGGGTTGGGCAACCAGTTCCTGGCCAACATCCGCGAGACCGACGCCATCGCGCACGTTGTTCGCTGCTTT
>CALFEY010000156.1 GCA_937958295.1 uncultured Pseudomonadota bacterium | reverse complement strand
TTCGCCACGCACGCGTGGGCCACGATCGTTGAGGTCCTGGCAGGGTTCGGGCTGGCGGTAGTGGTGAGCATTCCGCTCGCGGCCGTGCTCGCGCGCTTCCGCCCGCTCGAGAGCGCGCTCTATCCCCTGCTCGTGGCGTCGCAGACGATCCCCAAGGTGGCCATCGCTCCGCTGCTCGTCGTGTGGTTCGGCTTCGGCCTCCTGCCCAAGGTGCTCATCGTGTTCCTCATCGCGTTCTTCCCCATCGTGGTCGACTCGATGGTGGGCTTCCGCTCGGTCCCGCGGGAGGTGACGTGGCTCGCGCGCTCGATGGGCGCCTCGCAGTGGGACACGTTTCGCCGCATCTCGGTGCCTGCCGCGCTGCCCCACATTTTCGCGGGCCTCAAGGTGGCGAGCACGCTCGCGGTGGTCGGCGCCGTCGTGGGCGAGTTCGTGGCCGCCGACCGGGGCTTGGGCTACCAGCTCATCGTGGCCAACGGCGTGATGGACGTTCAGCTGTCCTTCGCGCTGCTGCTCCTGCTGTCGATCCTGGGCGTGGTCCTGTACGCCGCGATCGACCTCCTCGAGCGCGCCATGCTGCCCTGGCACGTATCGCAGCGCCTAGGCGCGGCGGCGCGGGCCAACGCGGAGTTGCGCGTATGACGAGCTCGGTACGCTTCAGCGGCGTGACCAAGATCTACGGCACCGCTACCGGCCGGGTGGAGGCGCTGAAGGACATCGACTTCGAGGTGCGCAAGGGCGAGTTCCTCTCGGTGCTGGGGCCTTCCGGCTGCGGCAAGAGCACGCTGCTCGCCATGGCGAGCGGGCTCGACCGGCCCACGCAGGGTCGCGTCGAGGTGAATGGCACGGCGGTCGACCGCGCCGTGACCGACTTGGGTATCGTCTTCCAGACGGACGTGCTGCTCGACTGGCTCACCGTGATGGGCAACGTGATGCTGCAGATCGAGATGCGCAAGCTCGATCGCGCGGTATTCGAGCCGCGTGCGCGAGAGCTTCTCGCCAGCGTGGGCCTCGCCGGCTTCGAGGACAAGCGTCCTTACGAGCTCTCCGGTGGCATGCGCCAGCGCGCGTCGATCTGCCGCGCGCTCGTCCACGACCCGGGGCTCCTGCTCATGGACGAGCCCTTCGGCGCGCTCGACGCCATCACGCGCGAGCAGATGGTGTCGGAGCTCGACCGCATCTGGACGGCCACACGCAAGAGCGTGATGTTCGTCACTCACGACATCGCCGAAGCCATCTACCTCGCCGACCGCGTGCTCGTGATGACGCCGCGTCCGGGACGCATCGCCGAGATCATCGATGTGGACCTGCCGCGCCCGCGCGCGGCGCACATGCGCGAGTCGCCGGCCTTCCTGGCCCTGGTGGCGCGCGCCCGCAACCTTTTCATCCGCTCCGGCGTGCTTCACGCCGACGGCCAATCCGCGTAAGGAGATTCACATGGCGACAAGCTGGAAGCGCAGGACAATCGTTGGCGGTGGCATCGGTCTCATCCTGGCGGGCACGCTTGCCGCGGCGCCGCAGGCGGCATGGGCGCAGGCGAAGAAGGAGCTCACGCCGGTCACGGTGCGGCTCGCCTTCAATTACAACGGGCACCGCTCGCCCTACCTGCTCGGCGTGGACAAGGGCTTCTACGCCGAGGAAGGCCTCGACGTGAAGGTGCTGGAGGGCAAGGGCGTCACCTCCTCGATGCAGCTCGTGGCGAGCAAGCAGGACACGTTCGCCGTGGTGGACCCGCCGTCGCTGATGCTGGGCTACGCGCAGGGCATGCCGGTGCGCACCGTGGTCCAGCTCTACCAGACGAGCCCCAACGCCGTGATAAGCTGGGATTCGGCCAACATCACCAAGCCCGCCGACCTCGTGGGCAAGACGGTGGCCACGCTGCAGGGCGACACCACCACCACGATGCTCTACGCGCTGCTCGCGAAGAACGGCATCGAGGCATCGAAGGTGCGCATCGTCGCCTCCGACGGCGGCACTCGCAACCAGACGTTCCTCAACAAGCGTTCGGAGGCGATCACGGGCTTCACCAACGACTCCTATCTCGGCCTCAAGTCCACCGCCGACGGCCCGATCCGGATGTTCCCGTATTCGCAGTTCGGGATCGACACCATGGGCGACGGGGTGATCGCGCACCAGGACACCATCAAGAACGGGCCTAAGCTCCTCGAGGGCTTCGTACGCGCGACCCTGAAGTCCTATCAATACGCCCTCGCCCATCCCGAGGAAGCGATCGCATCGCTCAAGAAGGTGTCCCCGTCGATCAAGCCGGAAGTGGAGCTCGAGAAGCTCAAGGCCACCGCGCCGCTGCTCGTGTCCGCCGACACCAAGGCCAACGGCATCGGCTACTCGAGCAAGGAGCGCTGGAAGGCCGCGCAGGACCTCATGCTGCAGTATGGCGGCCTTACCAAGGGTGTGGACGACGTGTCCGTGTATTACACCAACGCCTTCCTGCCCAAGGCCAAGTAGGCAGGCCCAACCGTGTCCGCGCGCAGACTCATCGTCGGCATCAGTGGGGCATCGGGCGTCGTGTACGGCGTTCGCATGCTCCACGCCCTGCGCGCGGCCGGGGTGGAGACGCACCTCGTGATGTCCCGCTCGGCCAAGCTCACGCTGAGCTACGAGATGGAGATCAAGCTCGCGGAAGTGCAGGCGCTCGCGAGCGTGAACCACGCGGTGGACGACATCGGCGCGTCGATCTCCAGCGGCTCGTTTGCCACCATGGGCATGGTGGTGGCGCCATGCTCGATCCGCAGCCTGTCGGAGATCGTCACCGGCGTTACGTCGAGCCTGCTCACGCGCGCAGCCGACGTCGTGCTGAAGGAGCGCCGGCGCCTGGTGCTCCTCGTGCGCGAGACGCCGCTGCATCTCGGTCACCTGCGCAGCATGGTGCAGGCCACCGAGATGGGGGCCATCGTGATGCCCCCGGTCCCCGCGTTCTACAGCCGGCCCGCCACGGTCGACGACATCGTCGACCACACGGTGGGCCGCGCCCTCGACCTGTTCGGCATCGACCACGCGCTCGTTCGCCGCTGGAAGGAGCCCCCGACATGAATCAACGACTCGATCCCGCCATTGCTGCCACGCCCGGCCCGCGCGCCGTGCGCGCGCCGCACGGCGCGAAGCTCACCTGCAGGAGCTGGCTCACCGAGGCCGCCTGGCGCATGCTCCAGAACAACCTCGATCCCGCCGTGGCCGAGAATCCGGACGCGCTCGTGGTGTACGGCGGCATCGGCAAGGCGGCGCGCAACTGGGCCGCCTTCGAGGCGATCCTCGCCACCCTCGAGCGCCTGGGCGACGACGAGTCGCTGCTCATCCAGTCGGGCAAGCCGGTCGGCGTGTTCCGCACCCATGCGGATGCGCCGCGCGTGCTCATCGCCAACTCCAACCTCGTGCCGAAGTGGGCCACGTGGGAGCACTTCAACGAGCTCGACCGCAAGGGCCTCATGATGTTCGGCCAGATGACCGCCGGCTCGTGGATCTACATCGGCAGCCAGGGCATCGTGCAGGGCACCTACGAGACGTTCGTGGAGGCGGGGCGCCAGCACTACGGCGGCAGCCTCGCGGGTCGCTGGATCCTCACGGCGGGCCTGGGCGGCATGGGCGGTGCGCAGCCGCTCGCCGCGAGCTGCGCGGGCGCCTCCTCGCTCACCATCGAGTGCCAGCAGAGCCGCATCGACTTCCGCCTGCGGACGCGCTATCTCGACGAAGAGGCGCGCGACCTCGACGACGCCCTCGCGCGCATGGCCCGCTACGCCGCGGAAGGCAAGGCCGTGTCGGTAGGCCTGCGAGGCAATGCCGCTGAGCTCATGCCGCAGATCGTGGCGCGCGTGAAGGCCGGGGGACCGCGGCCGGACCTCCTCACCGACCAGACCTCCGCCCACGATCTTGTCAATGGCTACCTGCCCGCGGGCTGGACGATCGAGCAATGGCGCGCGGCGCAGGCCGATCCCGCGCAGCACGCGGCGCTGCGCAAGCAGGCCGCCGCCAGTTGTGCCACCCACGTGCAGGCGATGCTCGAGTTGCAGTCGCTTGGCATTCCCACGGTGGACTACGGCAACAACATCCGCCAGGTCGCGCGCGACGGCGGTGTGGCCAACGCGTTCGACATTCCGGGCTTCGTGCCGCAGTACATCCGGCCCCTCTTCTGCCGCGGCAAGGGGCCGTTCCGCTGGGTGGCGCTGTCCGGCGATCCGTCCGACATCGCCCGCACCGACGCGAAGATGAAAGAGCTCTTCCCCGAGGATGCGCCGCTGCACCGCTGGCTCGATCTGGCGCACGATCGCATCGCCTTCCAGGGTCTGCCCGCGCGCATCTGCTGGATCGGACTGGGCGAGCGGCATCGCGCCGGGCTTGCCTTCAACGAGATGGTCGCCAAGGGCGAGTTGAAGGCGCCGATCGTGATCGGCCGCGATCATCTGGACAGCGGCTCCGTGGCCTCGCCCAACCGCGAAACCGAGGCGATGCGCGACGGCTCCGATGCCGTGTCCGACTGGCCACTGCTCAATGCGCTGCTGAACACGGCCGGCGGCGCGACGTGGGTGTCGCTGCATCACGGCGGCGGCGTGGGTATGGGCTATTCGCAGCACGCGGGCGTGGTGATCGTGTGCGACGGCACCGCCGCTGCGGCCAAGCGCATCGAGCGCGTGCTATGGAACGATCCGGCCACCGGCGTGATGCGTCATGCCGACGCCGGCTACGAAGATGCGATCGCCTGCGCCCGCGAGAACGGCCTCGACCTGCCGATGCTCGCGCGCGCCGCTCCATGACCATGCCTGCTCCCATCACACTGGTACCCGGCCGCCTCGGCCTTGCCGAGATCGGCGCCCTGCACGAGGGCGGCAACCGCTTGGCCCTCGATCCGGCATGCCGCGAGGGCATCCGCGCGAGTGCGGCGGTTGTCGAGCGCGCCGCGCGTGGCGAGGTGGCGGTGTACGGCGTCAACACCGGCTTCGGCAAGCTCGCGCAGACGCGCATCGACGCCTCCGCGCTCGACACGCTGCAACGCAATCTCATCCGCTCGCACGCCGTGGGCGTGGGTGCACCGCTCTCTCCCGCCGTGGTGCGGCTCGTGCTGGGCCTCAAGGCGGCGAGCCTCGCGCGCGGCGCGTCCGGCGTGCGCGAGATCGTGGTCGACACGCTGCTCGCCGTGTACAACGCGGGCATCGTGCCCTACATCCCGGCGCAGGGATCGGTCGGCGCCTCCGGCGACCTGGCCCCCCTCGCGCATCTCACGCTCGCCCTCCTCGGCGAAGGCGAAGTGCTGCACGAGGGGCAGCGTCTTCCTGCCGGACCTGCATTGAAGGCCGCCGGCGTCGAGCCCCTCAGGCTCGGCGCCAAGGAAGGCCTCGCGCTCATCAACGGCACGCAGGTATCGACCGCGCTCGCGCTCTGCGCATTGCTGCGCTTCGAGCCGGTGCTGGAAGCCGCGCTCGTGATCGGCGCGATGACGGTCGATGCCGCGCGCGGCAGCGACGGCCCCTTCGATCCGCGCATCCACGCGCTGCGCGGGCATCCGGGGCAAAGCGACGTCGCGCAGTACTACCGGCGCCTCCTCGATGGCAGCGCCATCCGCCGCTCGCACCTCGATGGCGACGATCGCGTGCAGGATCCCTACAGCCTGCGCTGCCAGCCGCAGGTGGTGGGCGCGTGCCTCGACCAGCTGCGGCATGCGGCCCTCGTGCTGCTGCGCGAGAGCAATGGCGTGACCGACAACCCGCTCGTGTTCGCCGACACCGGCGAGCTCGTCTCCGGCGGCAACTTCCACGCGGAGCCGGTGGCGCTCACGGCCGATGCGATGGCCGTGGCGATTGCCGAGGTGGGAGCCATCGCCGAGCGCCGTATCGCGATGCTGATCGACGCCGGCGTGTCGCGCCTGCCGCCGTTCCTCACCGCGGATGCGGGCCTCAACAGCGGGTTCATGATCGCGCACGTCACGGCCGCTGCGCTCGCCTCGGAGAACAAGTCGCTCGCACATCCGGCGAGCGTGGATTCGCTGCCCACGTCGGCGAACCAGGAAGACCACGTCTCGATGGCAACCTTCGCCGCGCGCCGGTTGCACGCAATGATCGACAACGTGGCGCACATCCTCGCCATCGAGTACCTCGCCGCCGCGGTGGGCATCGACTTCCTGCGGCCGCTCGCGTCCTCGGCGCCCATCGAGCGGGCGCACGCGCTCCTGCGCGCGCAGTGCCCCCCGATGCCGCGCGACCGTTACCTCGCTCCCGACATCGAGGCCGCGACCGTGCTTGTGCAGGACGGCTCGCTGTCGCGCGTGCTGCGTGCGCTCGATGGCATGCCGGCGCTCTGGATCCCCGCCTGATGGCCCGCGCTGCCGGCCCCCGGCAGCGCGGCTCGATCGGCGAGGTCTTCGCCGCCTTCCTCAAGCTCGGGCTCACGTCCTTCGGCGGACCGGTCGCGCACCTGGGCTACTTCCGCAGCGAGTTCGTGCAGCGCCGGGGCTGGCTCGACGACGCGAGCTATACCGATCTCGTGGCCCTGTGCCAGTTCCTGCCCGGTCCGGCGAGCAGCCAGGTGGGCATGGCGCTGGGACTCGGGCGTGCGGGCTGGGCCGGCGCGCTCGCGGCGTGGCTCGCCTTCACGCTGCCGTCGGCGGCGGCGATGGTCCTCTTCGCGCTCGGTGTCACGCAGTGGAACACGCTCGCGAGCTCGGGGGCCTTGCACGGCCTCAAGATGGCGGCGGTGGCGGTGGTGGCGCAGGCCGTCCTCGCCATGACGAGATCGCTGTGCCCGGATCGACCGCGCGCGGGGATCGCGGTGGTCGCGGCGCTCGGCGTGCTCGCCGTTCCGGGAGCCTTGGGCCAGGTGGGCGTCATCGTGCTGGGCGC
>CALFEY010000155.1 GCA_937958295.1 uncultured Pseudomonadota bacterium | reverse complement strand
CGGCGGCCTCCTCGGCGTGCCGGTGGACTCGATCGCCATCGAGCGCACGCTTGCCGGCAGCGAGGGAGACCTCGTGCGCGCCTTGGGCTTTGGCGGCCGCGTGGCGGTGGTGTTCGACCCTGCGACGGAGGCGGCACTCGGTCACCGCGTGGCGAGGGCGCTGGCCGGCCGCGTGGAGCTCACGCAGGTACGCCTGCCGCGCGACGTGCACGCCGACATCGCAGCCGTGGACCGGCTGCGCATCGCCACGGCGACCATGGATGCGCTCGTCGCCGTGGGCTCGGGCACCCTGAACGACCTGTGCAAGCACGCGGCCGCGCAGGACGACAAGCCCTACGCCGTGTTCGCCACCGCGCCTTCGATGAACGGCTACGCCTCCGGCAACGCCGCCATCACGGTGGACGGGCACAAGCACACCCTCGCCGCCCGCGCGCCCAAGGGCGTGTTCGTGGACCTCGAAGTCTTCTGCGCCGCCCCGCCCCGCCTCATTCGCGCCGGCATCGGCGACTCGCTGTGCCGCCCCACCGCGCAGGTCGACTGGCGCCTCTCGCACGAGCTCCACGGCAGCCGCTACCGCACGGCGCCGTTCGCGCTCCTCGCGCCCGACGAGCCCCACTGGCGCGATGCCCCGGAGGCGGTGATGGGCGGCGACCTCGAGGCCATGCGCGCGCTCGCTCGCACGCTGATTCTCTCCGGGCTCGGGATGACGCTGTGCGAGGGGAGCCATCCGGCGAGCCAGGGCGAGCACCTGGTAAGCCACTACATCGACATGTTCGCGCCAGCGGCCCGCGCGCCCTACCTGCACGGCGAGCAGGTGGCCGTGGCCACCCTCGCCGTCGCCCGACTGCAAGAGCGCATGCTGGCCGCGCCCCCGCCCGCGCTGCGTGCGAGCGGGGAGTCGCGCGGGAGCTTCGAGCACCGCTTCGGCGCGCAAATCGGCGCCTCCTGCTGGAGCGCCTTCGCGCCAAAGCACCTCACGCCACGCGATGCCGCCGCCCTCAACGAGCGCATCGTGGAGGCCTGGCCGCGCCTCGTGGAAACGCTCACGCGCGCGGCCGTCCCCGCGCAGGTGCTCGAGAGCACGCTGCGGCGGGCCGGCGCGCCCACCACCGCCGCCCACATCGGCCTCACGCCGGAGTTCTTCGCACGCGCAGTGCACGAGGCCCGTTACCTGCGGGACCGCTACACGTTCCTCGACCTCGCCGGGGATGCCGGCATGCTCGATCTCGCGCTGACCGGATGACGCCCGGGCGCTGCGTGAGAAGATGACGCAATGCCACCGCCCCGCAAGCCCGCTTCCCGGCTTTCCCCGCAAGACCGTCACGCACAGATCCTCGCCATGGCGAAGCGCGACGGCACCGTTCGCATCGCCACGCTTGCTGAGCTCTTCGACGTCACTACCGAGACAGCCCGGCGCGACCTCGACGAGCTCGCGGAAGCGGGCGAGCTCACCCGCACCTACGGCGGCGGCGCGAGCCGCTCGCTCACCCATGAGCCGGGCATCGGCGAGCGGGGCCAGGCCCACGCCGCGGAGCGCACGCGCATCGCCGCGGCGGCGGCCGCGCTCGTGCAGCCCGGCGACGCGTTGATGATCGACTGCGGCTCCACCACGAGCCACTTCGCCACGGCACTCGCTTTGCGGGGCTTGCCGCTCACCGTGCTCACGAACTGCTTCCTCGTCGCGCAGGCGCTCGGGGCGAGTGCGCACTGCCGCGTGATGCTCTGCCCGGGCGAGTACGTGATGCGAGAAGGCGGAGTGTTCGGCGCCGACACCATCGACTTCATCCGCCGCTTCAATGCCAACAAGTCTTTCATCGGCGCGAGCGGCGTCACCGTCGACGGCGTACTCGACGCCGACTCCGCGAGCTGCGCGGTCAAGCGCACGATGCTCGAGCGGGCCGAGCGCGCCGTCCTCCTGGTGGACAGCTCCAAGTACGCCGCCGCGCAGTTCGAGCGCGTGTGCGCGTTCACCGACATCGACGACCTCGTGAGCGAGAAGGCGCCGCCGCGGCCCATCGCCGCCGCCCTGCGTGCCGCCGGCACGTCGTTCGTCCTCGCCCGCTAGCGGGGAACCCTCCACTCGCACGCCGCGCCACCGCGCGGCGCTGCCCCTTGCGCTCTCCGCGGTACCGGCGCCCTTGGCGCGAGCGATCGCCTGCTCGCCGCGCATTGCACGCCACCGAACTCCTATTTGGTAAGTCCAACATGCATATTGTGATTCAAAACATCGCGTGCTATCGTCGCATGGCACTCGCTGCTCGTTGCCGCGCCGAACGCCGGGTGCCGCGTTCCCTTCCTGCCGACGGGGACGCGCATCGCCGGCGCCTCGCAGGGAGACCCCCATGGACAGCCCGTCCGCTCGCCCCTCCGCCCGCCTTCCTGTCCGGCCCTTCGCTGCCGGCGCACTCGTCGCTCTCGCCGTGCTCTCCTTCGCCGCCGGCGCGCGGGCCGGTGACATCACGGCCTATACCGCGCTCGAGGAGGACGACGTCAAGGTGTACCTCGATGCCTTCGCCAAGACCCAGCCGGGCATCAAGGTGAACGTGCTGCGCCTGTCCACTGGCGACCTCACGGCACGCATCCTGGCGGAGAAGGCCAATCCGCGGCACGACGTGATCTGGGGGACGGCCGTCACCCAGATGGTCGATCCGCGCATCCTCGAGATGGCCGAGCCATATCGCCCGCCGGGGTTCGACCGGATCAATCCCCAGTTCAAGGATCCCGAAGGCCGCTGGTTCGCCACCACGGGCTACTTCGCCGGCTTCTGCGTGAACAACGAGGTGCTGAAGAAGAAGAACCTGCCCATGCCCACGTCGTGGGCAGACCTGCTCAACCCGGTCTACAAGGGCCAGATCGTGATGCCCAACGCCGCGAGCTCCGGCACGGGCTACCTGCAGGTCGTGTCGCTCCTGCAGATGATGGGCGAGGAGAAGGGGTGGCAGTACCTCAAGGAGCTCGACAAGAACGTCGCCCAGTACATCAAGTCGGGCTCCCGGCCGTGCAAGGCGGCGGCTACCGGCGAGTACGCGATCGGCCTCTCCTTTGCCTTCTCGGGCGTAAAGCAGATCATGGAGGGCTATCCGGTCACGCTCGTGATCCCCAAGGAAGGCGCGGGGTACGAGGTCGAGGTCAACCTCCTCATGAAGACGGCGAAAAACAAGGCCGACGCCAAGCAGTTCCTCGACTGGCTGCTCACGCTCGACGCCGCGAAGCTCTACGGCGAGCGTGCGGAGATGTCGTCGGTGCCTGGGGCCAAGCCCACCGAAGCGGTGCTCAAGGCCGGGCTGCCGGCCGACGTATCGAGCGTGCTGTGGAAGATGGACTTCGCCAGCTCGTCGAAGAACAAGGACCGCATCGTGGCGGAATGGAAGCAGAAGATCGAGCGCTAGCGGTGGGCGCGCCCGCCGATTCGCGGCGGGAGGCCTGCCCCACGGCGGACGCATCCGCCGGCGCGCCCGCCGTCATGGCGGCCGTGCCGGCCTTCCTCGCCCTGCGCGGCGTGGTGAAGCGCTACGGCGAGATTACCGCGCTCGCCGGCGTGAGCCTCGACATCGCCGAAGGCGAGTTCGTGTGCTTCCTCGGTCCATCGGGCTGTGGCAAGACCACGCTGCTGCGTGCCATCGCCGGGCTCGAGCGCCTCGACGCCGGCACGCTCACGCTGGGCGGGCGCGAGCTGTCCTCCGTGTCGGCGCGGCTGCGCAACTTCGGCATCGTCTTCCAGTCGTACTCGCTGTTCCCGAACATGACGATCGCCCGCAACGTCGCCTACGGCCTCGAGTGCCGCGGATGGAAGCGGGCGCAGATCGCCCAGCGGGTGGAAGAGATGCTCGAGCTCGTGGGACTGCCCGACCAGGCCCGCAAGCATCCACATCAGCTCTCGGGCGGCCAGCAGCAGCGTGTGGCCCTCGCCCGCGCACTCGCGCCCAAGCCGGCGGTGCTCCTCCTCGACGAGCCGCTGTCGGCCCTCGATGCGAAGGTGCGTGACGAGTTGCGCGGGCAGATCCGTGACCTGCAAAAGGCCCTTTCCATCACCACCGTGATGGTCACGCACGACCAGCAGGAGGCGATGGAAGTCGCCGACCGTATCGTGGTGATGAATGCCGGGCGCATCGCGCAGGTGGGTGATGCGGTGGACCTGTACGAGCGCCCGGGCGACGCCTTCGTCGCCGGCTTCCTCGGCCGCATGAACCGCATGCCGCCAGCGCTGGCGAACGACTGGGCGACCGGGCCGGGCTCGTTTCTCGGCATCCGCCCCGAGGACGTGCAGGTCATGCCCGCCAGCGACGACGCCGGCCCGGTGCGCGCGCACGTGGAGAAGTGCGTGTTCCTCGGCACCTGCACACGGCTCACGCTGCGCGTGGGCGACGCCTACAACCGCTATGCACTGACGCTCAGCATCAC
>CALFEY010000154.1 GCA_937958295.1 uncultured Pseudomonadota bacterium | reverse complement strand
ACAGCATCCCATCGAGGAGCTGCCCGAGGAGACGCTCGTCTACCTCCTCAACAGCCGCTATTGCGAGACCGATCGCCTCACCGAGGAAGCCTGGCGGCTCTTCGGGCACACGCCGCCCGGCTGGGCACGCGTGCAGGCCATTTGCGATTTCGTGCACTCGCACATCAAGTTCGGCTACCAATACGCCCGCCGTACCAAGTCGGCGTGGGAGGCGTACAACGAGCGCGCCGGAGTGTGCCGCGACTTCGCCCACCTGGGGCTCACCTTCTGCCGCTGCATGAACATTCCGGCGCGCTACTGCACCGGGTATCTGGGCGACATCGGCGTGCCGGCGGTGCCCGATCCGATGGACTTCGCGGGTTGGTTCGAAGCCTATCTCGGCGGGCGCTGGTATACGTTCGATCCGCGCAACCACGTGCCGCGCATCGGGCGCGTGCTAATGGCGCGCGGTCGCGACGCCTCCGATGTGGCGCTTGCCACCACCTTTGGCGTCAATCACCTGAAGCGGTTCGTCGTCCACTGCGAAGAGGTGCCCGAGACGTGAGCCCCGCCCTGCCGCCGCGGGCCCCATCGGTCCCACGGCGCCGCGGCGTCCCGGTTGAGGTATAACCACGCAACCTAGTCGGGCCGCGCAACGCGGGCCAAGGAACGTCCACCGGTCATGTCGAGCTCGCACGGCGCCCGCGCCCCGTCCTCCCTCTGGTCCCGTCTCGCGGCGCGCTTCGGCCGCGGCGCAGCGCGCGCCCCGGCCATCGATGCCGGGGAGGCCGATCGCGTGAGCCGGAGCTGGGAAACGCTCGCCCGCCACGATCCGCTGTGGGCGATCGTGTCCACTCCCGACAAGCGCGGCAATCGCTGGGAGGAAGACGCGTTCTTCGATACCGGCGCGGTGGAGGTGCGGCACGTGTTCGACCTGCTCGCACGCCTCGGCGTGGCCCATGAGCGCGGCGCGGCCCTCGACTTCGGCGCGGGCGTGGGCCGTCTCACGCAGGCGCTCGCGCTGCGCTTCGACCGTGTGGACGGCGTGGACATCTCGGCCACGATGCTCGCCAAGGCGCGTACCCTCAACCGGCACGGCGAGCGCGTGCGCTACGTGCAGGGCGAGCCCGATCGCCTGCCGTTGCCGAGCGCCAGCTACGATTTCGTGCTGTCAAGGATCGTCTTGCAGCACCTGCAGGCGGCGCTGCAGTCCATGTACCTGGAGGAGTTCATGCGCGTGCTGAAGCCCGGCGGGATCGCGGTGTTCCAGGTGGTGACGGGCGTTCGCGACGCGAGCACGCAGACCGTGTTCCAGAGCCCGATCGATACCGGCGAAGGAACGGTCACCATCGATATGAACCTCCTGCCGCATCCGGCGGTGGAGGCGGCCGTGGGCGCGGGCGGCGGACGCGTGTTGCATCGGGTCACCGACTTGAGCGCCGGCGAGACGTACGAGAGTCACGTGTACGTGGTGGCCCGGTAGCCGCGCTTCCGTCGGCGGTTCGCAGGCGATCTCGCTCGTCGCTGGGCGACGACACTATCCCGCGTCCCGCGTCCCGCGTCCCGCGGCGTGCCTAGGGCCATCGTCGTGGCCTACCGCCTCGTCGCGGCCCGCCACATGGACTTGCCGGAACGAGCGTCGAGGGCGTGCGGCGGGTGCACGCCACCTTTGCCCGCGGCGTGGATCTTCCTCGCGTTGTGGTGCCTGCAACGGGCGGGTGGCGCCTCCGGCGATTCGGCGCGTCGCTTTCGCTTCGCTTCCGGTGTGTTCTGCGGTGTCGCGATGGTGGGTTACTTCGTTTGGGCGTTCGTGCTCCTGCCCATCGCCGTCATCGCGGCGCGGCCCGCGTCGGATCGGCTCGACAGGACGGGGCTTGCCAAGCGCCTGGGTCGCCCTGTGATACCTTTCAAAGCGACGCAAGCGACGGAATGTATCCTGCACCGTCGGACCACGTCGGGTTTCGTATCCTCTCTCGTGGCAGGAGCCACAGGGCCGGCACGGATGGGTCTGGAGGTCGATTGCGCTACTGGCTGATGAAATCCGAACCTGACGAGTTCTCCATCGACGACCTCGTCAAGGCCAAGGGACAGACCACGTCCTGGTTCGGCGTGCGCAACTACCAGGCGCGCAACTTCATGCGCGAGATGAAGGTGGGCGAGCTCGCGCTCTTCTATCACTCGAGCTGTCCGGAGCCGGGCATTGCGGGGATCGTTGCGATCAGCAAGCTCGCGCATCCCGACGTGTCGCAGTTCGATCCGCACAGCGATTACTACGATCCCAAATCCCCGAAGGACGCTCCGCGTTGGTGGAATGTCGACGTCCGGCTCGTGCGCAAGACGCGTCTCGTCCCGCTGGCCGAGATGCGCACCACCCCCGCGCTCGAGGGCATGATCACGCTGCGCAAGGGCAACCGCCTGTCGATCACGCCGGTCATGCCGGCGGAGTGGAAGGCCGTCGAGAAGCTCGTCGCGCGCGGATGACGGCGCGCGTCTGCGAAGGGACGGGGCGCACGGCGGCGCCACGGAGGGCGTGCGCGCCGGCGCGCGCCTGCAGGACCCGTCGATGAACTTCGCGCTGATCCCGATCTTCCTGGTCCTCGGGGCCTTCGTCGGCTTCATGGCGGGCCTCCTGGGCATCGGTGGCGGCTTCACGATGGTGCCGGTGCTGGTCGAGGTGTTCTTTTCGCAAGGCTTCGCGCGCGAGCACATCGTGCCGATGGCCATCGGCACGTCCGCCGGTACGATCGTGTTCACCGCGTTCTCGTCGGCGCGGGCGCATCACGCCAAAGGCGCCGTCGACTGGCGCGTGGTGAAGACGATGTCGCCCGGCATCGTGCTCGGCTCGCTGCTAGGCCCGCAGATCGCGAGTGCAATGCCGCCGGCGCTGATGGCGGCGGTGTTCGGGGCATTCATCTGGTGGGGGGCCTGGCGCATGCTGCGCAACCGTCCCACGGTGGCGGATCGCCAGCTGCCCGGGACCGTGGGCCTCACGGCGATGGGGACGCTCATCGGCACCGTGGCGGGGATGGTCGGCACTGGCGGCGCGTTCCTCGCCGTGCCCTTCATGACCCGCTGCAACGTCAAGCTACACACGGCAGTGGCCACGTCGGCCGCTATAGGCATTCCCGTGGCCATCGCCGCGACGATCGGCTTCATGTTCGCGGGCTGGGGCAAGGCGGGGCTGCCGCCGTATGCGGTGGGCTACGTCTATCTCCCGGCGCTGGTGGGGATCGTGATCACCAGCACGTTGCTGGCGCCGGTGGGGGCGCGCGTGGCCCACGCGCTGCCCGTGGCCAAGCTGCGCTTCGTCTTCTCGACGATGCTTTTCTTCCTCGGCGCCTACATGCTGTGGAAGGCGCTGCACCTGTAGGCGGCTGCCTGGGCAGTGCTGAGGCGACGCGCCTCGCGGTGCGATCAGTCGAGGAAGTCGCAGTACTTCTCGACGTGCGCGGCGAGGTCGAGGGAGTGCTGGCGCACCAGACGCTCGGCGAGCTCGGTGTCGCGCTGCTCGAGCGCCTCGATGATGCGCATGTGGTCCTTGATGGAGCGCGCGGCGCGGTCCTTCTGCGAGATCGTCATCTTGCGGATCGCGCGCACGTGAATGAAGAGGTTGTCGATGGTCTTGCCCATGAGGTGCGACCCCGACAGCCGGATGATCGCCTGGTGGAAGGCGATGTTCGCGTCGCTGTATTCCTCGAGGTGATCCGCCGGCGCCTCGGTGCGGAACTCGTCGAACATCCGGCGCAGGCCGGCGATCTCCTCATCGGTGGCGTTGGTGGTGGCCAGCCGCGCCGCCATGCTCTCGAGCGCTGCCCACATCTCGATCATCTCGATGATCTGCTTCTTCGTCTTGCGCACGATGAAGATGCCGCGGCGCGGCTCGGTGCGCAGGAAGCCCTCCTGCTCGAGGAGCGTCATCGCCTCGCGGATGGGCGTGCGCGACACGCCCAGCGCCGAGGAGAGTTGCTTTTCGTCGAGGCGGATCTCCTCCGGATGCGCGTAGATGTCCGCTTCCGTGATCATCTGCTTCAAGGCAGCGTAGGCCTGGTCGCGCAAGCTCACGCCCACGCCAATGGGCGTGAGCGGGGGCAGGACCGGAGCGGTGGTCTCGTTCATGGTTTGCTGCAGCGCAAAGGAGCGGGGCGTGGTCCCGGGCGGTCACGTCCTCCGGAAGTGCACCCTCGATTTTAGTGTGGCCGGGTGTTGACAAGGCCTGATATACCACATACGTTACGCCGAATATCTAGAGAAGCCAAGCACGCACGGCTTCGCTGTAGGAGGACCGGCGGGCCTCGCCCGCCCTATCCCAAGCGCAATGGCAAACGTTGCCCGCGTTCGCCCGCGAGAGCACGGCCGCCCGGAGAGATCTTCATGGAACAAGCTGCAAGCAAGCCCGCCTCGGTCAACGACGCACCCTCCCCCTCCCCTTCCGCCGCGGAAGAGATCGACGGCTTCCAACTCGTGATCGAGGCGCTGAAGCTCAACGGCATCGACACGATCTTCGGCCTGCCCGGCATCCCGATCACCGACCTCACGCGCCGCATGCAGAAGGAGGGGCTGCGCGTGCTTGCGTTCCGGCACGAGCAGAACGCCGGCTACGCCGCCTCCATTGCCGGCTTCCTCACCCAGAAGCCCGGCATCTGCCTTACGGTGTCCGCCCCCGGCTTTCTCAACGGCGTGACCGCGCTCACGCACGCCACGGTCAACTGCTTCCCGATGATCCTCATCAGTGGCTCCTCCGAGCGCGAGGTCGTGGACCTCGCGCAGGGCGACTACGAGGAGCTCGACCAGCTCGCCATCGCCAAGCCGCTGTGCAAGGCCGCGTTCCGCGTGCTGCATGCGGAGGACATCGGCGTGGGCGTGGCCCGCGCGATCCGGGCGGCCGTGTCGGGGCGTCCCGGTGGCGTGTATCTCGACCTGCCCGCCAAGCTCTTCCCGCAGGCGATGGAAGCGGTCGCGGGCCGCAACTCGCTCATCAAGGTCGTCGATGCGGCGCCGCGCCAGATCCCGTCGTCGGAGGCCGTGCAGCGCGCTGTCGACCTCCTCAAGTCCGCGAAAAAGCCACTCATCATCCTCGGCAAGGGCGCCGCGTACGCGCAGGCCGATGCCGACATCAAGTCGCTCGTGGAGAAGACCGGCATTCCGTACCTGCCGATGTCGATGGCCAAGGGCCTTCTGCCCGACACGCACGAGCAGTCGGCGTCCGCCGCGCGCTCCTACGTGCTGCCCGAAGCGGACGTCGTGATGCTGATCGGTGCGCGGCTCAACTGGCTGCTGTCGCAGGGCAAGGGCAAGACGTGGGGCGGCGCCACGTCCAAGTCGTGGGGAGGCCAGCGCTTCATCCAGATCGACATCTCGCCGCAGGAAGCGGACAGCAACGTGCGCATCGAGGCGCCCGTGGTGGGCGATATCGCGTCCTGCGTGTCGGCGCTGCTCGCGGCCATGGGGCCGAGCTTCCCCAAGCCGCCTGCCGAGTGGACGGGCGCCATTGCCGAGCGCAGGACCAAGAACGTGGCCAAGATGGCCGAAACCCTCGCGAAGAACCCGTCGCCCATGAGCTTCCAGAGCGCGCTCAACGTGGTGCGCGATATCGTCAAGGCCAATCCCGACGCGATGCTCGTGAACGAGGGCGCCAACGCGCTCGACTTCACCCGCTCCATCGTGGACATGTACAAGCCGCGCAAGCGCATCGACGTCGGCACGTGGGGAATCATGGGCGTCGGCATGGGTTACTGCGTTGCCGCCGCGGTGGTGACGGGGCAGCAGGTGATCGCGGTGGAGGGCGACTCCGCGTTCGGCTTCTCCGGGATGGAGACCGAGACGATCTGCCGGTACAACCTGCCGGTGTGCATCGTGATCATGAACAACAACGGCGTGTACCGGGGGGACGAGAAGAACCCCACGGGGGGCGCCGATCCGTCGCCGCTCGTGTTCGTCAAGGACGCGCGCTACGAGAAGATGATGGAGGCATGGGGCGGCGTCGGCGTGCATGTGAAGACGCCCACCGAGCTGCGTGCCGCCATGGAAGAGGCGATCCGCAGCAAGCGGCCCACGCTCATCAATGCGGTGATCGACGAGGGCGGAGGCACGGAGAGTGGCCGCATCACGAGCCTCAATCCCACGGCCAAAAAGAAGTAATCCGCGCGAACGAAGGCAGAAGCCTGCCTTCGTTCGATTCGGTTTGTTTCGAATCGCGGGTGAAACCCGACGATTCGAATGGAAATGCCACGTAAAACGAGTGTTAAACGAGGGATCGCAATGGGCAAGGCACTAGACGGCGTTCGCATTCTCGATTTCACCCACGTGCAGTCAGGGCCGACCTGCACGCAACTTCTCGCCTGGTTCGGCGCCGACGTGATCAAGGTCGAGCGCGCGGGCGAGGGCGACATCACGCGCGGCCAGCTGCGCGATATCCCGGACGTGGACAGCCTCTACTTCACGATGCTGAACCACAATAAGCGCTCGGTCACGATCGACGCCAAGAAGCCCAAGGGCAAGGAAGTGCTCGAGGCGCTGGTCAAGAAGTGCGACGTCCTCGTGGAGAACTTCGCCCCGGGTGCGCTCGACCGCATGGGCTTCACATGGGAGCGCATCCAGGAGCTCAATCCGCGAATGATCGTGGCCTCGGTCAAGGGCTTCGGGCCCGGCCCGTACGAAGACTGCAAGGTCTACGAGAACGTCGCGCAGTGCGCGGGCGGTGCCGCATCCACCACCGGCTTCGACGACGGCCCGCCGCTCGTCACGGGCGCGCAGATCGGTGATTCCGGCACGGGCCTGCATCTCGCCCTCGGCATCGTCGCCGCGCTGTACCAGCGCAACGCGACGGGCAAGGGGCAGAAGGTGCTGGCCGCGATGCAGGATGGTGTGCTCAACCTCTGCCGCGTGAAGCTGCGCGACCAGCAGCGGCTCGACCGCACCGGCGTGATGCACGAGTATCCCCAGTATCCCAACGGCAAGTTCCTCGAGGCCGTGCCGCGCGCAGGCAACGCCTCGGGCGGCGGCCAGCCGGGCTGGATCCTGAAGTGCAAGGGCTGGGAAACCGACCCGAACGCCTACATCTACTTCATCACGCAGGCGCCTGTGTGGAAGGACATCTGCGAGGTGATCGGCCGCCCCGAGTGGCTCGAGGATCCGCGCTACGCCACCCCCAAGGCCCGCTTGCCGCACCTCATGGAGATCTTCGGCGAGATCGAGAAATGGACCATGACCAAGACGAAGTTCGAGGCCATGGACATCCTCAACAAGCGCGACATCCCGTGCGGGCCGATCCTGTCGATGAAGGAGATCGCCGAAGAGCCGTCCCTGCGCAAGACGGGCACGGTCGTCGAAGTGGACCATCCCAAGCGCGGCAAGTATCTGACAGTCGGCAACCCGATCAAGATGTCCGACAGCCCCACCGAGGTCACGCGCTCGCCGCTGCTCGGCGAGCACACCGACGAGGTGATGGCCGAGCTCGGCTACAGCAAGGATCAGATTGCCGCACTGCGCGCCGAAGGCGCGATCTAGTTACCGACAGCGAGGAAACGACATGGCCCACGACAAGAATGCAGTACGCAAGATCCTCGATGCCGTGAAGGCGTCGGGCCGCACGTCGCTGACGGCGCCCGAAGGCAAGGAAGTATGCGATGCCTACGGCATTCCCGTTCCCAAGGAAGGGGTTGCCACCACGTCCGCGGAGGCGGCGAAGCTCGCCTCCGGCATGGGCTTTCCGGTGGTGCTGAAGATCGTCTCGCCCGAGATCTTGCACAAGACGGAAGCGGGTGGCGTGCTCGTGGGCGTCAAGACGGCGGAGGATGTGGAGAAGGGCTTCGCCACCATCATGGCGAACGCCAAGAAGTACGATGCGAAAGCCAATCTCCTTGGCGTGCAGGTGCAGCAGATGCTCGCCGGCGGCCAGGAAGTGATCATCGGCGCGGTCACTGATCCGTCGTTCGGCAAGCTCGTGGCTTTCGGCCTGGGCGGCGTTCTGGTGGAAGTGATGAAGGACGTCACGTTCCGCCTCGCCCCCGCCTCCAAGGACGACGCGCTGTCGATGCTCGACGGCATCCAGGCCGCGGAGATCCTGAAGGGTGTGCGGGGCGCCGATCCGGTGAGCCGTGATGCGCTTGCCGGCCTCATCGAGAACGTCTCGCAGCTCATCTCCGATTTTCCGGAGATCTCCGAGATGGACCTGAATCCGGTGTTTGCCACGAAAAGCGGTGCGACCGCCGCGGACGTGCGTATCGTGTGCGACTGGAATCCGCCGGAGGCGCGCTACCGCCCCAAGCACGAGGACATCGTGCGCGACATGAACCGCATCATGAAGCCGGAGGCGGTGGCGGTGATCGGGGCCTCGGTGGAAGCGGGCAAGATCGGCAACTCGGTGATGAAGAACCTCATCAACGGCGGCTACAAGGGCAAGATCTTCCCGATCAATCCGTCCGCCGACGAGATCATGGGGTTGAAGGCCTACAAGAGCGTCAAGGACATCCCGGACACGGTCGATGTGGCCGTGTTCGCCATTCCCGCCAAGTTCGTGGCCGCGGCGCTCGTCGAGTGCGGCGAGAAGAAGATCCCCGGCGCCGTGCTGATCCCGTCGGGCTTTGCCGAGACCGGCAACGTGGAAGGGCAGAAGGAGATCCAGGACATCGGCCGCAAGTACGGCGTGCGTCTCATGGGGCCCAACATCTACGGCTTCTACTACACGTGGAAGAACCTCTGCGCGACGTTCTGCACGGCCTACGACGTCAAGGGCCACGCGGCGCTGTCGTCGCAGTCGGGCGGCATCGGCATGGCGATCATCGGCTTCTCGCGCTCGGCCAAGATGGGTGTGTCGGCGATCGTGGGCCTCGGCAACAAGTCGGACATCGACGAGGACGATCTGCTCACCTTCTTCGAGCAGGACGAGAACACGCACATCATCGCGCAGCACTGCGAAGACCTGAAGGATGGCCGCGCCTTCGCGGAAGTGGCCAAGCGCGTGTCGAAGAAGAAGCCCATCGTGATGCTCAAGGCGGGCCGCACGAGCATGGGCGCCAAGGCGGCGAGCTCGCACACGGGCGCGCTCGCCGGCAACGACAAGATCTACGACGACGTGCTGCGGCAGTCGGGCGTGATTCGCGCCAAGGCCCTGCGCGAGATGCTCGAGTACGCGCGCGCGATTCCGAAGCTGCCCACGCCCAAGGGCGAGAACGTGGTGATCATCACCGGCGCCGGCGGCTCGGGCGTGCTGCTGTCCGATGCGTGCGTGGACAACGGCCTCAAGCTGATGGCGATGCCGCCCGACCTCGACGCGGCCTTCCGCAAGTTCATCCCGCCCTTCGGTGCCGCCGGCAATCCGGTCGACATCACGGGCGGCGAGCCGCCCAAGACGTACCAGAACACGATCCGCCTGGGGCTCGAGGACCCGCGCATCCATGCGCTGATCCTGGGCTACTGGCACACGATCGTTACCCCTCCGATGGTGTTCGCGAAGCTCGTGGCGGAAGTCGTGGAGGAGTTCAAGGCGAAGGGCATCGAGAAGCCCGTGGTGGCCTCGCTCGCCGGCGACGTCGAGGTGGAGGAGGCGGCGGAGTACCTGTTTGACCACGGCATTCCCGCCTATCCGTACTCCACGGAGATGCCCGTGATGGTGCTCGGCGCCAAATACAAGTGGGCGCGCGGCGCGGGGCTCGTGAAGTAGATTTGCAGCGCGGGCGCGCCGTCGGAGGATTTGCGCGCCCGTTTCCGAATGACGGTACAGTGCGGTACGAGCGGGCCAATGAAGAGCCGCGCAACCCCAACAAGTCCTAGGAGGATAGTCATGGTCTTTACGTTGCGCCGCGCGTTCGTCGCGGCTGGCTTTGCAGTTGCCGTAGCGAGCCCGTTCCCTGCCTTCGCCGCGTGGGAGCCCACCAAGCCTGTCGAGTTCGTGGTGCCCGCGGGCACTGGCGGTGGCGCCGACCAGATGGCGCGTTTCATCCAGGGCGTGGTCGCCAAGAACAACCTGATGAAACAGCCGCTCATCGTCGTGAACAAGTCGGGCGGCGCCGGCGCGGAAGGCTTCCTCGAGGTGAAGAACGCGAAGGGCGATGCGAACAAGATCATCATCACCCTCTCCAACCTCTTCACCACCCCGCTCGCCACCGGGGTTCCGTTCAACTGGAAAGACCTCACGCCGGTCGCGATGCTCGCTCTCGACGAGTTCGTGCTGTGGGTCAACTCCGAGTCGCCGTACAAGACCACCGCGGAGTACATGACGGCCATCAGGGGCGCCGACGCCGGCAAGTTCAGGATGGCGGGCACCGGCAGCAAGCAGGAAGACCAGATCATCACCGTGGCGCTCGAGAAGGCCGTGGGCAAGAAGATGACCTACATCCCCTTCAAGGGCGGCGGTGACGTGGCCGTGCAGCTCGTGGGCAAGCACGTCGACTCCACCGTGAACAACCCGATCGAGGCGGTGGCGCACTGGCGCGCGGGCACGCTGCGTCCGCTTTGCGTGTTCGACAGCGCCCCGATGGCGTACACGGCCAAGATCACGGCCACGCAGGCGTGGGGCGACATTCCCCCGTGCAAGACGCAGGGTCTCGCAGTGGAGTACCTCATGCTCCGCGGCATCTTCATGGCGCCTGGCGTCACCCAGGAGCAGGTCAACTTCTACATCGATCTCTTCAAGAAGGTGCGCGCCACGCCCGATTGGAAGAAGTTCACGGAGGACGGCGCGTTCAAGGACAGCTTCATGGTGGGCAAGGACTTCGTGGACTGGGTGTCGCAGGCGGAGACCATCCACAAGCAGCTCATGCAGGAAGCCGGCTTCATCGCCAAGTAGGACCGCGCCCATGGCCGAGAAGAACGAAGCGACGAGTGGCTTCATCCAGACGCGGTGGATGGAAGTGGCGGTGGGCGTGCTCATCGCCCTTCTCGGTGCCCTCGTGGTAGTGGACAGCCACCGGGTGGGCGCCGCCTGGGCCGAGGACGGTCCCCAGTCGGGTTACTTCCCGAACGGGATCGGCTGGATCCTCGTCGCCTGCGGCGCCTGGGTGGTCTTCCAGCAGGTCAGGCGCTGGCGTGCCAACGCCGGCAACGTGTTCGTGACGTACGCCGACTTCAAGCCGGTTCTGGCGATGCTGCTGCCTACCATCGGCTACATCGTGCTGATCGGCCTGATCGGCATCTACGTCGCCTCGGCCATCTTCATCGCGGGCTTCATGCTCTTCCAGGGGAAGTACAAGTGGTTCCCCACGCTCTGCGTGAGCGTGGGCGTGCCACTGGTGATCTTCGTCCTGTTCGAGATCTGGTTCCTCGTGCCGCTGCCCAAGGGGCCGGTCGAGCACATGCTGGGCTTCTAGCACCGGACCGCGCGCCAAGCGCTGGCGCGATCGAGCACAACGATACGACGGTGCACTAAGCACCCGCATTGACGAGGGATTCGCGTGGAAGACATCGGCAATCTGATGCACGGGTTCGCGGTCGCCCTGACCTGGAAGAACCTGCTGTTCATGTTCGTCGGCATCCTGCTGGGCGTGCTGATCGGCGTGCTCCCCGGGCTGGGCGGGGCGAACGGGGTCGCGATCCTCCTGCCCCTCACCTTCACGATGCCGCCGACCTCGGCGATCATCATGCTGTCCTGCATCTACTGGGGCGCGCTGTTCGGTGGGGCCATCACGTCGATCCTGTTCAACATACCGGGCGAGCCATGGTCGGTGGCCACCACGTTCGACGGCTACCCCATGGCGCAGAAGGGACGCGCCGGCGAGGCGCTCACTGCGGCGTTCACCTCGTCGTTCGTGGGGGCCTTCTTCGCGATCGTCCTCATCACGTTCCTGGCGCCGCTGGTGGCCAAGTTCGCGCTGAAGTTCGGGCCGCCGGAGTACTTCGCGATCCAGCTCCTCACGTTCTGCAGCTTCGTGGGCATGGGGCGCGAGCCGCCGGTGAAGACGATCGCCGCGATGATGATCGGCTTCGCGCTCGCCGCCGTGGGCATCGACACCGTCACCGGCACGCTGCGCATGACCTACGGCATGCCCGCGCTTCTGCAAGGCTTTGACTTCCTCGTGGCGGTGATCGGCCTCTTCGGCCTCGGGGAGATCTTCCTCACCATGGAGGAAGGGCTCTCGTTCAAGGGCAAGAGCGGGCGCATCGACCCCAAGATCGTGTGGAAGACGTGGAAGGAGCTGCCGCGGTACTGGGCCACGTCGCTGCGCGCGTGCCTCGTCGGCTGCTGGATGGGCATCACCCCGGGGGGCGCCACGCCGGCATCGTTCATGAGCTACGGCATGGCGCGCCGCTTTGCCAAGAACCGCGACAAGTTCGGCGAAGGCGAGATCGAGGGCGTGGTGGCGCCGGAAACCGCGGCGCACGCCGCCGGCACCAGCGCGCTGCTGCCGATGCTCACGCTGGGCATCCCCGGCTCGCCCACCGCCGCCGTGCTGCTGGGCGGCCTCCTGATCTGGGGCCTGCAGCCGGGACCCCTCCTCTTCGTGGAGAAGAAGGACTTCGTGTGGGGCCTCATCGCGAGCATGTACCTCGGCAACATCGTGGGCCTGATCGTGGTGCTGACCACCGTGCCGTGGTGGGCGGCCATCCTGCGCATCCCGTTCGCGATCATCGCGCCCGTGATCGTGGTGATTTGCGCGATCGGCGCGTATACGGTCCACAACAACATGTTCGACGTGGTGATGATGGTGGTGTTCGGCGTGATCGGATATGTGTTCAAGAAGTTGAAGTACCCGCTGGCGCCGTTCGTCCTGGCGCTCGTGCTGGGGGACATGGCGGAGACCTCCTTCCGGCAGTCGATGCTGCTGTCAGGCGGCAACATGGGCATCTTCTGGTCGAATCCGCTCGTGGGATCGATCGTCACGCTTGCGCTCGTGATCCTGTGCTGGCCGCTGGTCGGCAAGCTGCGCAGCCGTGGCGGTGGCGGGGGCACGCCCGCGCCGAAGGAAGCGTGACGCGCTTGACCTCAGAGGAAGCGCCGCGCCGCCCGCAACGGACGGCGCGGTCGTTGCGAGAGGGTCGTGCGGCGGGGCGCTAGCCGGCGGCCAGCTTCTCGCGCAGCACGGCCTTCTGCACCTTGCCCATTGCGTTGCGCGGCAGGTCGTCGACGAAGACCACGCGCTTGGGCACCTTGAAACTCGCGATCTCGCCCTTGAGCGCCGCGATCACACCCGACTCGGTGAGCACGCAGCCGGGCGAGCGCACCACCACGGCGGCCACCGCTTCGCCGAAGTCCGGGTCCGGGATACCGACCACCGCTGACTCCGTCACGCCGTTCATCGCGTCGATCCGTTCCTCGATTTCCTTGGGATACACATTGAGGCCACCGGTGATGATGAGATCCTTCGCGCGGCCCACGATGCGCAGGTAGGAGCAAGGCGTGCCGGCGTCGGCCCACTGCCCCATGTCGCCGGTGCGGAAGTAGCCATCGGCGGTGAACTCCGCATGCGTCTTCTCCGGCATCTGCCAGTAGCCCGCGAAGATGTTGGGCCCACGCACTTCCACGCTGCCGATCGCCTCGCCCGTGCAGGGCCTGCCCGCTTCGTCGACGAGGCGAACGTCGATGCCCGGCAGCGCCGGGCCCACGGTGCCGGCCAGGCGCGGTCCTGCAAGCGGGTTCGAGGTGATCATCCCCGCCTCCGTCATGCCGTAGCGCTCGAGGATCCGGTGGCCGGTGAGGTCCTCGAAGGCCTCGAAGGTCTCAGCGAGCAGCGGCGCCGAGCCCGAAACGAACAGCCGCACGTTGGCGCAGGCCGCTCGGGTGAAGGAGGCCTCGCTCAGCAGGCGAGTGTAGAAGGTGGGCACGCCCATGAGCACGGTGGCCCGGGGCAGTAGCGACACCACCTCGCGCGCGTCGAACTTCGCCAGCCACAGCATGCGCGCGCCCGACATGAGCACGCAGTGGATGGCCACGAAAAGGCCGTGCACGTGGTAGATGGGCAGCGCATGCAGCAGCACGTCGCCGCGGGTGAAGCCCCACTCCTCGACCAGCGTCAGGGCGTTCGACGCGAGGTTGCGGTGGGTGATCATGGCGCCCTTCGAGCGACCAGTCGTCCCCGACGTGTAGAGGATCGCCGCGAGATCGTCCGGCCCGCGGTGCACCGTGTCGAACGCTGCGGGCTTGCTTGCCGCGCGATCCATGAGCTCGGCCTGCGTGAGCACGGTGGCATGCTGCTCGAGTGCGGCGATGACGCCGAGGTGGTCGGGGTTGCACACGATCACGCGCGGCTTCGCATCGGCGAAGAAGTACTCGAGCTCGGCGCGCTGGTAGCCGGTGTTGAGCGGCAGGTACACAAGCCCGGCGCGCAGGCACCCGAGGTAGAGCGCGAGCACGTGCCAGTGCTTGTCGACCTGCACGGCCACGCGATCCCCCGGCACGCAGCCGGCGGCCACGAGCGCGTGGGCCACCTGCGCCGCGGCCGCGAACAGGTCGTCGTAGTGCACGACCGGGCCGTGCGGCAGCACCAGGCAAGGCTGCTCGGTGCCGGGCGGCGCATGCCGCTCGATGAGGGAGTAGAGATTGGCGTTCATCACGATTGACCCCGCGAGCGGCGGGTGAAACCACGGAAGGCCGCGCGATTATTCCACAGCGCCGGCGCGCTGCCCGCGCCGCGCGTCCAGCATGCGGCCGAGCGCGAAGCCCCGCGCCTCGACGAGCGCGGGCGCCTGCGCGATGCACGTCGCGAGATCCATCGGCGCATCGGGCAGGCCGAAGCAGCCCGCGAAGTGCGGGGCCAGGTCGGGCAGGGCCTGCAGATCCACC
>CALFEY010000153.1 GCA_937958295.1 uncultured Pseudomonadota bacterium | reverse complement strand
TCACGCTTGAAATTTCCAATACCACGCCGCTGCCCGCCAAGATCTACGCCAACGAAGGCGTGGCGCAGGTGATCTTCTTCGAGTCCGACGAGGTCTGCGAGACGTCCTACAAGGATCGGGGGGGCAAGTACCAGGGCCAGCAGGGCGTGACGCTGCCCAAGATCTAGCGCTTGGCCGGGGTCGTCGTCACCTCTAACGGCCCGCCGGTTGGAACCCGTTGCGGTTGGGCATCGCCACCTTCGCGAGCGTGTCCTGATTCATGATGGCATCGGCGCCTACGATGTTCGCCTTGAACAGGATGTACGCCGTGACGGCATAGACGTCATCGTTCGCCATGCTGTTGGGGGAGGTGAACGGCATCGCGCGTTTCACATAGTCGAAAATCGTCGTTGCGTAGGGCCAATAGCTTTCAACCGTCTTGACATGCGTGGTGCCCGCAGACGCGGGCAAGCTCCCCCGACCTCCCACGAGGCGGTCGCCGAGGCCACCTTCGAGGTTCACGCCGTGGCAGGCCACGCACTGCTGGGCGTACACCTTTTCCCCTTGCGCGACGGTGCCTGAACCTGGCGGCAGGCCGCGCCCATCCGGCAACGGGGAAAAGAACTGATCGAGCTCGGTCGCGGGCACGGCTGCACCGAAGCCGTACGCCCCCGCCGCCGGCGCCGCCTTCTGGGCAACGACCGCGCTGCTGCAAAGTGCCAGGGCCCCTGCGGCAAGAATGTACTTAGTCGTGATGAACATTGGATACCTCCCCGGTGGCAGCGACCTTCCAGCTCTGGATCCCGTTCAGGTGATAAACCGACGACAGGCCGCGCGCCGTCGCCAGTCGCTTGATGGTCGGCTGCACATAGCCGGTCTCGTCGGTGCATCGGCTCTGCAGGATGGCCTCCTTGCCGTCCCACACCCAGGGCAGGCTGAAGCGCGTATGGCAGACCGGCAGCACAGGTCCGTGCAGGATGGCATCGCGCCATTTGCGGCCGCCATCCACAGAGACCTCGACGCGCTTCACTGCTCCCCGTCCCGACCAGGCGAGCCCCGAGATCTCGTGGAAACCCGGCTGCCGCAGGACCATCTCGCCGGACGGGTAGGTGATGACCGACTTTGCCTCCATGAAAAATGAGAACTGCAATGCCCGGCCATCCGGCATCAGGTCGGTGTACTTCGATGTCTCTTCGCGCGTCATGAAGGGGACATCGGAGACTTCGATCCGCCGCAGCCACTTGATGGCCATGTTGCCCTCGTAACCGGGAACGAAGAGCCGCAGAGGGTAGCCTTGCTCGGGGCGAAGGGCTTCCCCATTCTGCCCATAGGCGAGCAGGCAGTCCTTCAACGCCTTCTCGAGCGGGATGCTTCGCGTCATGACGGAGGCGTCGCCGCCTTCCGCGAGGAGCCACTTCGCGCCGGGCCGGACGCCGACCTCCGCCAGGACGACCGACAACGGAACGCCTACCCATTCCGACGTCGACGTGAGGCCGTGGGTGCCTTGCACGGTCTTCAGCGTGGGCTTTGCCCACTCGGTGAGGCCATTGCCGGAACACTCCATGAACATGAGCCGCGACAGCGCGGGATAGCGCCTCAGGTCGGTCATCGAGAATTTCTTCGCCTGCCTGACCATGCCGTGGATGTAGAGCATGTGCTTCGCGGGGTCGATGGTGGCGATCCCGCCGTGATGTCGCTCGTAGTGCAGTCCCGATGGCGTGATCATGCCCATGCTGTTCTGCAGCGGCGTGAAGCTCCACGACGATTCGGTCGTCTTTGTCTCGTAGCGGGTGCGCACTTCGGTTTCGAACTGCGAACGGGCACCGTAGCCCCCGTCGTCGACGCCCACACCGACCCCCTGGACCTTCGTGGCATCGGGAGGCACGCTCCGCTCGATAGCGCCCGGCGTTGCGGCGGCGGCCATGCTGTGCACCCCGGCGGAGCCGAAGGCGGCGGCGGCGCCCAACATGAAGCGCCGCCGGGCGGAGACGTCGTGCGGCGCTGCGGGTGGGTCGCCCCGGAAATACGGCGAGGCGGGGTCATCGCGCTCCGCCACCAGGAAACGACGCTCCGCTTCCTGCAGTGCTGCAGGGCTGCGCAAGTCGGAAAGCCCGACGTCGCGCGCGATCGTGTCGCTCATGAGTGCCTCCTAGAAAAGTGCGCGATGACGTCCGCCCATCACGTCGCTCCCATTCTACGGCCGGCCGCTGAGGCTCCGCGCTTAAGCGCCGACGGCCATGAGGGCATGCGGCCCGGGCCGCGGCCGGTCGTCGCGCCGGTCCACGACAAACGCGCGGTTCCGTCGCCCGTGGTGACCAGGACCGTAAGCGTTGCCCTAGAATGCGCGGTAGGCGGGCCGTTCCCGACATTCCTTGCCGCCGTTCCCTGCCATTTCCTCTTCCCTCGCGTGGCCGCGAAAGGTTTCAGCGCATGAAATTCCGCTTCCCCATCGTCATCATCGACGAGGATTACCGCTCCGAGAACACCTCCGGCCTCGGCATCCGCGCGCTCGCACAGGCCATCGAGAAGGAGGGCATGGAGGTGGTCGGCGTCACGAGCTATGGCGACCTGTCCCAGTTCGCCCAGCAGCAGTCGCGGGCGTCGGCGTTCATCCTGTCCATCGACGACGAGGAGATCGTGGGCTCCGAGGCGAGCCCGGCGGTGGAGCGGCTGCGCAAGTTCATCCAGGAGATCCGCTTCAAGAACGCGGAGATCCCGATCTACCTCTACGGCGAGACGCGCACCTCGCAGCACGTCCCCAACGACATCCTGCGCGAGCTGCACGGTTTCATCCACATGTTCGAGGACACGCCGGAGTTCGTCGCGCGGCACATCATCCGCGAGACCAAGTCCTACCTCGACTCGCTGGCGCCGCCGTTCTTCCGCGCCCTCGTGCACTACGCGCAGGATGGCTCCTACTCCTGGCACTGCCCGGGCCACTCGGGCGGCGTGGCGTTCCTCAAGAGTCCCGTGGGCCAGATGTTCCACCAGTTCTTCGGCGAGAACATGCTCCGCGCCGACGTGTGCAACGCCGTGGACGAGCTTGGCCAGCTCCTAGACCACACCGGTCCCGTGGCGGCGGCCGAGCGCAATGCCGCGCGCATCTTCAACGCCGACCACTGCTTTTTCGTGACCAACGGCACGTCCACCTCCAACAAGATGGTGTGGCACGCCAACGTCGCGCCCGGCGACGTGGTGGTGGTGGACCGCAACTGCCACGTGTCGGTCCTGCATGCGATCACCATGACGGGGGCCATCCCGGTCTTCCTGCCGCCCACGCGCAACCACTACGGCATCATCGGCCCGATCCCGCAGGAGGAGTTCAAGCCTGAGAACATCGCCAAGCGGATCGAGGCCAACCCTTTCGCCCGGGAGCAGAAGCACAAGAAGCCGCGCATCCTCACGCTCACGCAGAGCACTTACGACGGCATCGCCTACAACGTGGAGATGATCAAGGCCACGCTGGGCAACTACATCGAGACGCTCCATTTCGACGAGGCGTGGCTGCCGCACGCCGCCTTCCACGAGTTCTACCGGGACATGCATGCGATCGGCCGCGACCGCCCGCGCAGCAAGGACGCGATCATCTTCGCCACGCACTCCACGCACAAGCTCTTGGCCGGGATCTCGCAAGCCTCGCAGATCATCGTGCAGAACAGCGATACGCGGAAGCTCGACTTGCCGATCTTCAACGAGGCGTATCTCATGCACACGAGCACGTCGCCGCAGTACGCGATCATCGCGTCATGCGACGTGTCCGCCGCCATGATGGAGCCGCCCGGCGGCACGGCGCTCGTGGAGGAATCGCTCAACGAGGCGCTGGACTTCCGCCGTGCCATGCGCAAGGTGGACGACGAGTGGGGCAAGGACTGGTGGTTCAAGGTGTGGGGGCCTGACCGCCTCGCCGCCGAAGGCATCAAACGGGACGACTGGATCCTGCGCGCCAACGAGAAGTGGCACGGCTTCGGCAACCTCGCGCCCGGCTTCAACATCCTCGACCCCATCAAGGCCACGATCATCACCCCGGGCCTCGACGTCTCCGGCAAGTTTGCCAAGACGGGCATCCCCGCGTCGATCGTCACCAAGTACCTGGCCGAGCACGGCGTGATCGTGGAGAAGACCGGCCTCTACTCGTTTTTCATCATGTTCACCATCGGCATTACCAAGGGCCGCTGGAACACGCTCCTCACCGCCTTGCAGCAGTTCAAGGACGACTACGACAAGAACCAGCCCCTGTGGCGCATCCTGCCGGAGTTCTGCAGCAAGCATCCCGTGTACGAGCGCGTGGGGTTGCGCGACCTGTCGCAGCAGATCCACGAGATGTACAAGGCCAACGACGTGGCGCGCGTGACTACCGAGATGTACCGCTCCGACATGCAGCCGGCGATGAAGCCCTCCGACGCCTTCGCCTGCCTCTCGCACCGGGATATCGACCGGGTGGAGATCGACAACCTCGAAGGACGCGTGACCGGCGTGCTGCTCACGCCGTATCCGCCGGGCATCCCGCTGCTCATCCCCGGCGAGCGCTTCAACCGCACCATCGTGGAGTACCTCAAGTTCGCACGCTCCTTCAACGAGCGCTTCCCGGGCTTCGATACGGACATCCACGGTCTCGTGGAGGTGGAGGAAGGCGCCAAGCGGCGCTACTTCATGGACTGCGTGCGCCAGAAGTAGCGGGTGCGCGGGTGCTCCCCACCGGGAGGGCCATCGCTTGCGGGGGGCGGCGCCGGTGGCGGGCGTTCGGGCCATCCGCCTGCACATCCGATACCGCCACCTCGACATCGGCGGCCATCGGCGGGACCTGCGCACCTATCGTGAACCTCGACGCGGCTCACGCTCGGCATCCTGCAGCTCGTGGAGGTCCACCGCTGGCTCAAACGCTACACGTCGAAGCGGATGCCCTGGGCGAGCGGAAGCGCGGTGCCGTAGTTGATGGTGCTGGTGGCGCGGCGCATGTAGGCGCGCCAGCTGTCGGAGCCCGATTCGCGGCCGCCGCCGGTGTCCTTCTCGCCGCCGAAGGCGCCGCCGATCTCCGCGCCGCTGGTGCCGATGTTCACGTTGGTGATGCCGCAGTCGCTGCCGCGCGCGGAGAGGAAGACTTCCGCCTCGCACAGGTCGCGCGTGAAGATCGACGACGATAGCCCGTGGCTCGCGGCGTTGTTGAGGGCGATCGCCTCCTCGAGCGTGTCGAAGGGCATGACATAGAGGATGGGCGCGAACGTCTCGCGCAGCATCGTGGTCGTCTGTGCGGGCATGCGCACGAGCGCCGGCCGCGCGTAGAAGGCCTCCGGGTGCGCCGACTCGAGCACTCGCGTGCCGCCCGCGACGCGGCCGCCGTCGCGACGCGCGTCGGCCAGCGCGCCTTGCATCGCGGTCCAGGCGGCGCCGTCGATGAGGGGGCCGACCAGCGTGCCTTCCTCGCGCGGGTCGCCGATGCGCAGGGAGTGGTAGATGTCCTCCAGGCGGCCGACGAAGGCGTCGTGAAGCGAGCGCTGCACGAAGAGCCGGCGCAGCGTGGTGCAGCGCTGGCCCGCGGTGCCGACCGCCGCGAACACGATCGCCCGCGCGGCCAGGTCGAGATCGGCCGAAGGGCATACGATGGCCGCGTTGTTCCCACCGAGCTCCAGGATCGTGCGCTTGAAGGTGGCGGCGCAGGCCGCGCCCACGGCGCGTCCCATCGCGGTGGACCCGGTGGCACTGACCAGGCGCACCGCAGGATGCGCGACCAGCGCCTCCCCGGCATCGCGTTCCCCCACCACGAGCTGGGCGATGTCTTCCAGCGCGGGATCGAAGCCGACGAGCACGCGCTGCAGCAGCGCCTGCGTGGCCCAGGCAGACAGCGGCGCCTTCTCCGAGGGCTTCCAGATTACGGCGTTGCCGCACACGAAGGCGAGCGTCGCGTTCCATGCCCACACGGCCACGGGGAAATTGAAGGCTGAGATGACTGCGCACGTGCCGTACGGATGCCAGGTCTCCAGCATGCGGTGGTCGGGGCGCTCGGAGGCGATGGTGAGACCGTGCAACTGGCGCGACAGCCCCACGGCGAAGTCGCAGATGTCGATCATCTCCTGCACCTCGCCTTGCCCTTCCTGGAGGAGCTTGCCGGTCTCGAGCGTCACGAGCCGGCCGAGGGGCTCCTTCGCGTCGCGCAGGGCCTCGCCGAACCGGCGCACGAGCTCGCCGCGACGCGGTGCGGGCACGTCGCGCCACCGCCGTTGCGCCGCGTCGGCGCGCCCGACCGCGGCATCGAGCGCGGCGCGCGACGTGCGCGGGACGTGCCCCAGCAGCCGGCCGTCGATCGGCGAGTTCGCGGGCAGGCCCGTGCCCTGGGCCAAGGCAGCGGGATCGAGATTCAGCGCGGCAACGAGCTGCGCGACGTCGCTGTGCATGAGGCCTCCTGGAGCCGGCGAGCGATCACAACCTGTGCGTAAGGCTCAAGGATGGGCCGCCATCGGGACGATGCGAGGGGTACCGTTGGGCAGCGCGACGTGGCATTCGGTGAAGATCCGCGCCTGACACGTGGCGCACGTCGCATTGTCGAGCAGGGGATAGAGGGCGCGGATGGCATCGGCCTTGGTCGGGAAGATGCGCTGCGTCCCGATCTCGGTGGCGAACCCGCCGCGCAGCAGCGCCGCGTGCACGGCGGGCTTGAGGTTGCACAGGTACATGGAGGCGCCGGTGTCGCGTACGTAGCGCGACGTTTGCACGAGACCATCGCAGCCGGCGACGTCGATGAAGTTGACCCCGCTGCCCACGAGGAGCACGTGGCTCGCCTCGGGCCGCTCGCGGCGGGCCTGCTCGATCTCGTCGCGAACGTGCTCCACCGCGCCGAAGAAGAGGGAGCCGTCCACGCGGAGGATGTCGAGCTGCGGGCAGCGGCGCGTGCCGTCCTGCTCAGGGATGAAGCGCCGTTGCGGCGTGCGCGCGTCGGGGCCCACGCGGGTGAGCGAGGGGTGCGTCGTGCGGTTGAGGTAGAAGAGCAGCGACGCCAGCATCCCCACGAAGATCGCCACCTCGAGCGCGATGGTCAGCGTCGCGACGAAAGTCACCACGAGCACCACGAGGTCGCCGCGGCTCGTGCGCGCCACCCGGCGCATCTCGGCGAAGTCAATGAGCCCCCACGCCACCACGAAGAGCAGGCCCGCCATCACGGCATGCGGCAGGAACGCGGCGAGCGGGGCCACCGCGAAGAGGATCCCCATCAGCAGTATCGCGGCCGCCACCGCCGCGAGCGGCGTGTGCGCACCCGCCTCGTAGTTCACGCCCGAGCGATTGAACGAGCCAGACGACGGATACGACGACGTGAATGCGCCGGCGAGGTTGGACAGGCCCTGGCCGATGAACTCCTGGTTGCCGTCGATGCGCTGCCCGGATTTCTGCGCGATGGCGCGCGCGATGGAGACCGCCTCCGTCAGGCCGAGGACCGTGAGGGCGAGGGCGGCGGGCGCGAGGGTGCGCCAGGTGTCGAGGTCGAACGAGGGCAGCGACGGCTGCGGCATGCCCGAGGGGAGCGCGCCGACCGTGGGGATCCGGCCGAGCCCCGCACGCTCGAGGACGTAGGCGAATACGCTGCCCACGACCATGGCCACGGCCATGTAGGGAATCCGCTTCAACGTCTTGCGGGACACGATCGCTGCCAGCAGCGTGACCACGCCGGTCGCCGTGATCGCCGGATCGAACTGCGCGAGGTGGCGGCCGAAGGCATGCAGGCCGCCGAAGAAGTTGGCGCTGCCTGCGGAGGGCACGCCGAAAAATCGCGGCAGTTGCGCTGCCACGATGAGGAGCGCGGCCCCTGCCGTGAAGCCCACGATCACCGTGTGCGAGATGAAGTTGACCAACGCTCCCAGCCGCGCGAGTCCCATGGCGAGCTGCACGAAGCCCACCAGCAGCGTCAGCGTGAGCACGAGTCCGATGTAGTCGCCACTACCGGGGGTGGCCAGCGGCGCGACCGTGGCGAGCACGACGAGCGACAGCGCGTTGGTGGGGCCGGACACGAGGTGCCACGAGGAGCCCCACAGGGCGGCGACGATCGCCGGAACGATGGCGCAATACAGTCCGTATTGCGGCGGCATGCCGGCGAGGGTGGCGTAGGCGACGCCCTGCGGCAGGACCACCAGCGCGCCCACCGCGCCCGCGAGGAGATCGGCGCGAAGCGATGCGGCGCTGACGCGATGGCGCCACGCCAGGAACGGGAAAAGTCGTGCTGCCAGTGGCGCCACACCCGAATGATGCCGGTTTCCGCCGTGAGGGCGCAAATCCGTGGGGCGTCTTGCTTAACGAGAGCCGGGCGGTCGCCTAAGCTGCGAAGCGCGTGGACAGCGTTGCAATCGGAGGCGGCGGCGCCGGCGTGGCGGAGCCCTTTGCCTTTGCCGCGTGCACGAGTGAGGCGAGCACGCAGGCCGCCACGCGCACCTCGATCGGGTCGTGGCGCATCGACGCCACGACCGGCACGCTCGCGCCGAGGACGATCCCGGCGCCCATGCCTGCGCCCACGGCGAGCATCGTGCGTACCATCATGACCGCGCTCTCCATCGAGGGCGCCACGAGCACGTCGGCGTGGCCCGCGACGTCCCCGGCGAGGCCGCGCAGGCGCGCCGTATCGGCCGAGAGGGCGCTGTCGGGCGTGAAGGGGCCGTCCACGCGTGCCGCGCCGAAGAGCCCCTGCAATGCCATCGACTTCAGCGCCGCGGCGTCGGCCGTGGAGCGGAAGCCGGGCGACGGCCCGTCCATGGCCGCCAAGAGCGCCACATGGGGGGTCTCGATGCCGAGGGCATGCGCGAGCTGGATCGCGTTGTGAACGATGTCCTGCTTGGCGGGCAGATTGGGGTTGACATTGAGCTGGGCGTCGGTGAGGACCACCCCGCGCGGCGCGCTCGCGACGTCCACGAAGTACGCATGCGACAGGCGACGACCCGTGCGCAGTCCGGACGCGGGATCCGCCACCGGGGCGAGCAGGGCTTCGTGGGTGAGGCTCCCCTTGACCAGCGCGGCGACGCGGCCGTCACGAGCAAGGCCCGCGGCCCGGGCGCTGGCCGCGTGGGGGTCGTCGGGGGTGCCCTCCAGCGGCAGGCGCGAGATGTCCAGACCCGCCCGGTCGGCGGCCTCGCGGATGCGCGCTTCGGGTCCCACGAGCGTGGGCTCGAGGTAGCCGGCGAAGGCGGCGGAGAGGGCCGCCTGCAGGGCATCGCGGTCGCAGGGGAAGACCACGGCCGCCGGCAGCGGCGGCAGGAGTCGCACGCGTTCGACGAGCTTCTGGAAGTGCGGGCGCGCAGGCATGGGCGCACCATGGCCGCCGCTCGCGGCGCTGTCAACGCCACCCCGACAAGTGGAGCGTTTCGGGGGAGTGTCCGGCAGGCGCGCCGTTGCGGGGACGCGACACGATGGCCGGCGAGGACGGCCGCGCCTTGCGCCGGTCAGCGCATCGACGCTGTGCGACGGTGGTCACGTCCGCTCGTACCATGCCTTGCTGCCGTTGACGATTCTCACCACGAGCAGCATCACCGGCACCTCGATCAGCACCCCCACCACGGTGGCGAGCGCGGCGCCCGAATCGAAGCCGAACAGGCTGATTGCCGCGGCGACCGCCAGCTCGAAGAAATTGGACGCGCCGATGAGGGCCGAGGGGCACGCGATGCTGTGCTTCTCGCCCAACGCGCGATTGAGTAGATAGGCCAGCGACGAATTGAGGAACACCTGGAGCAGGATCGGCACGGCGAGCAGCGCGATGATCAGTGGCTGCTGCAGGATGGCGTCGCCCTGGAAGGCGAAGAGCAGCACCAGGGTGAGGAGGAGCGCGGCCATCGACCATGGGCCGATCCTCGAGAGCACCCGCGCGAGCGCGTCCTGGCCCGCGGCGCCCCCCTTGCCGAGCAGCGTTCGCCGCCACGTCTGCGCAAGGACCACCGGAATCGCGATGTACAGCACCACCGAGGTGATCAGCGTCGCCCAGGGGACGATGATCGCGGACATGCCGAGCAGGAACGCCACCAGCGGGGCGAAGGCGACGATCATGATGCTGTCGTTGAGCGCCACTTGCGACAGCGTGAACAACGGGTCGCCGTTGCTGAGGCGGCTCCAGACGAAGACCATTGCCGTACAGGGCGCCGCGGCCAGGAGGATGAGACCGGCCACGTAGCTGTCGATCTGGTCGGGGGGCAGCAGCGGGGCGAAGAGGTTGCGGATGAAGATCCAGGCGAGCAGCGCCATCGTGAACGGCTTCACCAGCCAATTGACGAAGAGGGTGACGCCGATGCCGCGCACGTGCTGCCGGACCTCGCACAGTGCGGAGAAGTCCACCTTCATGAGCATCGGAACGATCATCACCCAGATGAGCAGGCCCACCGGGAGATTCACATGCGCGACCTCAAGCCGCCCGATGGCGTGGAACACGGCAGGCAGCCTCTGGCCCAGCGCAATCCCGACGGCGATGCACAGGAATACCCACACGCTGAGATAGCGCTCGAAGACGCTCATCCTGGCCGTGAGTCGTGATGGGGGAGCAGCGGGCAGCGGCGCGGACATGGAGCCTTCAGCCGTGCCGTCGGTGGGGCAGTGCAAGCGTGACGATCCAGCAGATCGCGAGCAGCACCGCCGAGCCGCTGAGCGCCGCGCCGATGCCGCCCCACTGATACAACGCGCCCGACAGGGCCACGCCGGCAAAGCGGCCCGCCGCGTTGGCCGCATAGTAGAAGCCGACGTCTTCGGCAACCTTCTCGGAGCCGGCGTAGGCCAGGACCAGGTACGAGTGCACGGAAGAGTTCACGGCGAACGCGAGGCCGAACACGCACAGCCCCGCCACCAGTACGAGGTCCGGGTGCGCGATGCCGCGGCCGAGCGCCACCGCAAGGACGGCCGGCACCAGGGCGAGGCCGAACGACCACCGGCGCGCCGCCGCCACCTCCGCGGTGAGTCCGTCGATGCTCCTGCGAACCACACCCGGCGTGGCCGCCTGGACCACGCCATACCCGATGGTCCACAGCGCGAGGAAGGTGCCGACCGCGGTGAAGCTCCACCCTGTCGAGTAGAGGAAGACGGGCACCCCCACGGCAAACCACACGTCGCGCGCCGCGAACAGTGCCATGCGCGCGGCCGCGAGCAGGTTCACGCCGCTCGACTTGGCGAAGAGCTCCCGCACCGATCGGGATGCGGAGGCGCGGCCGAGGAGCGGGGGAAGGCTCGTCAGTACCGCCACCAGCACCAGCCCCAGCGCGGCCGCCATGAGCCAGAGGGCCGCCTGGAATCCGATGCTCCCCAGCAAGACACCCCCCAGGAAGAAGCCGACGCCCTTCATGGCGTTCTTGCTGCCCGTGAACCAGGCGACCCAGCGGAAGAGTTGGCCCGGCTGGCCGGTGGCGGTGAGCTTGATGGCGGACTTCGACGCCGTCTTGGTGAGGTCCTTGGCGACACCACAGATGCCCTGGGCGATGACCACCCATGCCACGGACAACGGGGTGGCGAGCGTCGAGGGCAGCGCCGACAGCAGCAGCAGTCCCGCGACCTGGAGCGCGAGGCCGCAAGCGAGCATCCTCGCGATGCCGAAGCGCGTGGCCAGCCAGCCCCCGGCGAGATTCGCGCCCACCCCCGCAGCCTCGTAGAGCAGGAACAGCAGCGCAAGCACGAACGGGGAGTAGCCCAGCCGGTAGAAGTGCAGGAGCACCAGCATGCGCAGCGCCCCGTCGGTCAGCGTGAATCCCCAGTAGGCGGCCGTGACGACGGCGTAGTGACGCGCGGCGGACATCGATGGCTATGCCGTTTCCCGGTCCTGCAGATAGCAAGCGAGATCGACCATGCGGCAGGCGTATCCCATTTCGTTGTCGTACCACGCGTACACCTTGAGCAAGGTACCGTCGGTGACCATGGTGCTGGGGCCGTCGACGATCGCGCTGCGCGTGTCTCCCGCATAGTCCGCGGATACGAGCGGGCGATCCTCGTAGCCGAGGATGCCGGCCAGCGGACCCGCGGCAGCGGCGGCGAAGAGCGCGTTCACCTCCTGTTCGGTCGTCGGTTGTTCGAGCTCGAACACGCAGTCGGTGAGACTTGCGTTGAGCACCGGTGCACGGACCGCGTGGCCGTTGAGCTTGCCCTTGAGCTCGGGATAGATGAGGGCGATGGCCGTGGCGCTGCCGGTGGTGGTGGGCTGCAGGCTTTGCATCGCGCTGCGGGCTCGCCGCAGATCCTTGTGGATGGCATCGACCACCACGTTCGTGTTGGTGGGATCGTGGATCGTCGTGATCTGGCCGTGGCGGATCCCGATGGCCTCGTGCACGACCTTCACCACCGGTGCCAGGCAATTGGTCGTGCACGACGCCGCGGTCACGATGGGATGCAGGCCCGAGTCGTAGCGGCGCTCGTTCACGCCCATCACGATGTTGAGCACACTGTCGACCTTGACCGGCGCCGCCACGATCACCCGCTTGGCTCCACGCTCCAGGTGACCTGTGAGCGTCTCGTGCGTCAGCAGCTTGCCGGAGCACTCCAGCACCACGTCCACTCCGTGGTCACGCCAGGGAATCGCGGCGGCGGTGTGATGGGCGCTCACCGAGAGCGTGCGCTCGCCGATGGAGAGGGTGTCCTCGGAGTGCCCGAACCGCGTGCGCCACCGCCCCTGGGTGCTGTCGAACTCGAGCAGGTGCGCAAGGGCGGCGGGCGTGCCCTTGATCTCGTTGACGTGCACGACCTCCAGGCGATTGCCTTGCCGCGGGTCGTGCTCCGGGCGTTGCACGGCGCCCATCGCGGCACGCAGCGCCAGGCGCCCGATCCTTCCCATTCCATTGATGCCGATGCGCATGGATTGCCCTTCTTCCGTTCCGGCTGTCGTCACGGCGGTCCGAGCGGCCGCCCGGCATCTACTGCTTGCCGATCTCGCTCACCTTGCGCTCGAGCATCAGCCGGTCGAGCTTGTCCAACGGCAGGCTGGCGAGAAGCTCGATACGGCGCTTGAGGGCGTTAGCCACGCGGCCGAACTCGCGCAGCGTCTCCTCCTCGGTGCCCACGAACCCGGACGGATCCTCGATGCCCCAGTGGGCGGTGATCGGTTGCCCCGGCCACACCGGGCAAACCTCGCCGGCCGCCTGGTCGCATACCGTGAACACGAAGTCCATGACGGGCGAGCCAGGTTGGCCGAACTCGCTCCAGTCCTTGCTGCGCAGGCCTTCCGTCGGAAAGCGCAGGTTCTGCATCGTTCGGAGCGTGTACGGATGGGGGGCGGCGGCCGGCATGCTGCCCGCCGAGAATCCCTTAAAACGTCCCCGACCGACATGGTTGAGGATGACCTCGGCCATGAGGCTGCGGGCCGAGTTGTGGGTACAGAGGAACAGCACGTTGTAGACCTTGTCGTCCGCCATGGCGGGTCCTGTGGAGAGTCGAGCGATCAACGAAGGATTGACCGCGCGTCGTCCGCGGTCCTCTGGCGCAGGCGCGCGCGGCGGCGCGTCAGGCGGTCTTGCGACGGGGCCGGGCGGCGGGCCGGCAGGCCGGTTCGCAGCCTTGGCCCTGGCAGCAGTTCTCGGTGAGGAAGTCCATGAGACGGCCCATCGCGGCGTAGTCGGCCGAGTAGTGGATGAACCGCCCCTCCTGTCGGGGGACGATCAGGCCGGCGTTTGCCATCTCCTTCAGGTGGAAGGACAGCGTGGCCCCGGCCACGTCGATCCGTTCGGCGATCGTCCCCACGGTCAGGCCGTCGGGACCTTGCTGCACGAGCAGGCGGAACACGTTCAGCCGCGTCTCCTGGGAGAGCGCCGCCAACGCCTTGAGCGCTTGGGGAGTCTTCACGATACGGGCCGTTGCAAAAGGCGGGCAGACGGCTCAGGCATCGCTGCGAAGACGCAGGAAGCGAAGTGCCGGCGCGCTGCTCGGTGCGCATGACAGTAGGTTTGATGATTCTAGCATTATCGAAATGATGGACCAAGCGTAAGCCGGCAACGTGACGGTTTGATGAAACCGGCGCCGCGGGCAACGGCTTTCAGCAACAGCGCTTCGCCTCGACGCGAATCGGTACCGGCTTTCCGCGCGTGGCGCGAACGTCACTCACCACGGGAAGCTCGCGCTCAGGGTCTGTCGTGGGGTGGGCCGGACGGCAACAGCCCTCCGCGGCGACCGCTGCGGGCTCGGTCACATCGTGCTCCACCGGCAGCGACGCATCGACCCCGCAGCCGCCGCTTGCATCGCCGAGGTTCGAGTTGCAGACGCCGGTTTCGGGCAGCACGAGCTCCACCCGGTCCGCTGCCTCGAGGTCGCCCGCAAGCGCCGCCGCCACGGAGCGGACCTGCTCGAAGCCGGTGGTCATGAGAAAGGTCGGCGCCCGACCATACGACTTGACGCCGACCGTGTAGAAGCCTGCTTCCGGATGCGACAGCTCGCGATGACCGTGGGGGCGCACCGTGCCGCAACTGTGCAGGTTGGGGTCGATCAGCGGCCCCAGGTCGGCGGTCGATTCGAGCCAGGGATCGAGCTTCAGCCGCAACTCCCGCGTGATGCCCAGGTCCGGGCGCTGGCCGGTGGCACAGATGATCTCGTCGACGCCGTCGATGTGCTTCTCGCGCGCGTCGGCGCCGTGCCCGTGCACGGCGAGCTTGCCGTCACGGCGGACGAGGGATGCGATGCGAAAGTCCGACACGAGCTGCAGGCGCCCCGCGTCCTGGAGCGCGCGAAGCTGCGATCCGAGGCGCCCGCGGGCGGGCAGGGCGTCGGCAGCGCCGCCGCCGAAC
>CALFEY010000152.1 GCA_937958295.1 uncultured Pseudomonadota bacterium | reverse complement strand
ACCGCATTGCGCGAGGCCCTGGAAGCGTCGTTGGCCACCCGTGACGCCGACGCTCTGTGCCGGGAGCTCATGCGCCAGGGCGTGCCCGCAGGCGTGGTCAACACCGTCCCCGATGCCCTGCGCCATGCGCACGCCATGCACCGGGGCAGCACGATCGAAGCCGACGGCTACCGCGGGCTCGCGCCCACCGCGCGCCTAGGCAGCAGTGGATGGCGGCGAACGCGGCGACCACCGCGCTTTGCCGAGCACACCAACGAGATCCTCGCCGAAGCGGGCTACACGCAGGACGAGATCGCCGATTTGCGTCACACGGACGTCGCGCGCCGGGAGCCCAAGCGGCGCTAGCCCGTCCGTTTCACAAGGAGGAAACACCATGAAGTCGCTTCGAATGCTGGCCGCGCTCGCGGCTGGGCTCGCGTTCGCGTCGCATGCGCTCGCCCAGGCCTACCCCAACAAGCCCATTCGCATCATCGTCGCCTACCAGGCGGGCCAGGGCACCGACGTCGTCGGTCGCTATGTCGGTGAGAAGCTCTCGCAGGCACTGGGACAGGCGGTGATCATCGACAACAAGCCGGGCGCGGGCGCCAACATCGGCACCGAGGCGGCCGCGCGGTCGGCCGCCGACGGCTACACGCTGACCATGGGCACCAATGCCACGCACGGCACCAACCAGTTCCTCTACGACAAGCTGGCCTTCGATGCGGAGAAGGACTTCGAGCCGATCGTGCTCGTGGGCACCTTTCCGATGGGGATCGCCGCCAATCCCGGCTTTGCGGGCAACTCCATCGCCGACATCCTCGCCATCGCGAAGAGCACCCCCAAGGGCGCGGACATGGCGATGCCGAGCACCACGGCCCGCATCGTGTACGAGCTCCTGAAGGCACAGAGCCGGGCCCCGCTCTTCGGCATTCCCTACAAGGGATCGGCCACGGCGATATCGGAGACGATGGGCGGCCAGGTGCCGCTGGTGATCGACACGGTCACCGCGCTGCGTCCGCACGTAGCGTCGGGCAAGCTCAAGGCGATCGCCGTGACATCGGCCAAGCCCACCGAGCTCCTGCCGGGCGTCAAGCCGGTGGCCGAACAGGGGCTTCCCGGCTTCGAGGTAATCGCCTGGAACGCGCTGTACGCCCCCAAGGGCACCCCCAAGGAGGTTGTCGACCGCCTCAATGCCGAGGTGAACAAGATCCTCGCGCAGCCCGAGACGCGGCAGAAGCTCAAGGACTTGGGCTTCGACGTGGGCGGCGGCACGCCGACGCAACTCGCCGAGTTCGGAATCGCGGAGCGCGCCAAGTGGGGGCCGCTCATCAAGACAGCGGGCATGAAGGCCGAGTAGCCCTCGCGCCCGCCGGGGACGACCTCGCTAGCGGAGTTTCGCGCGCAGGCGATGCGTGGCCGAGGCGTCCACCGCCAGCGGCATGCCCGCCAGCACCACGCCGTAGGCGTCGCGCGCATGCGCGATCGTCATCTTCTCCTCGCGCACGTCGTGCAGCACGGCTTGGGGGTCGCGCGTGAAGGGATCGCCGTGGCCGCCACCGCCCGCCAGGCGCACGCGCAGGACGTCGCCCTTGTCGACGGTGGTGAGGAACTTGGCCACGCACGCCTCTTCCTTGCCACCGGCGCGCACGATGCTGACATTCGACGGCGCACCGGCGCCCCCGCCGGCCAAGCCGTAGGGCGGGAAGTCGCGGCGGTCGGAGCGGATCTGGAGCGTGCCGCGATCCACCTGGAAGCGCAGATGCCGCTCGAGTGCCAGGCCGCCGCGGAAGTGACCGGCGCCGCCGGAGTCGGGGACGAGCGCATAGCGCTCGACCACGATGGGCTGATCGGCCTCGATCATCTCCACCGGCGCGTTGGAATAGTTCACGAGCGTGCCGGTGCATGCATCCATGCCATCGCGATCGGGACCACCGCCCCACGAGGCGAGGAGGAACTCGAGGTACACGTGCGACTCGCCGCGCGCATCTACCCCGCCAAAGGAGATGCCGACGTCCGGCGCATTGGACCCACACGCCGGCAGCACGTGCGGCACCGCCTGCGCGAGCGCGCCGAAGATTGCGTCGCCGATGCGGATGCCGGTGATGCCGCGCGCCGCCACCGCCGCGGGCATGCGCGGATTGACCACCGTGCCTTCGGGCGCGATCACCTCGATGGGACGGAAGTACCCGGCGTTGTTCGGGATCGCAAGGTCCACGATCGAGCGCACGCACGCAAGCGCCGTGGACAGCGTGAACGGATACACGCAATTGATGGCGCCGCGCACCTGCGGCGAGGAGCCGGTGAGGTCGATCACCATGCTGTCTTCGCGGATGGTAACGGCGGCCTCGATGCGCACCGGCTTGGGATCGAGGCCGTCGCCGTCGAGGTGATCGACGAAGCGCCACGTGCCCTTGGGCAGCTTGGCGATCTCGGCGCGGGTGAAGCGCTCCGTGTAATCCAGGAGATCGCGGCAGTGCTGCTCGAAGGGGCCTGGGCCATAGCGATCGGCCAGGATCTTCATCTCCCGCTCGCCTACCACACAGGCCGCGACCAGCGAGCGGATGTCGCCCAGCACCTTGTCGGGCACGCGCACGTTGCGCTCGATGAGGCGGAACATCGCGTCGTCGGGCTCGCCATCGCGCCACAGGCGCGAAGGGGGAATGCGCAGGCCTTCCTGGTAGATCTCCGTGGAGTCGCTGGCGTTGCCGCCGGGGATGCGCCCGCCGATGTCCGTCATGTGCGCGAGGGCGCAGGAATAGCCCAGCAGGACGCCGTCGTGGAAGATCGGCTTCACGAGCACGATGTCGGGCAGGTGCGTGCTGCCGTCGTACGGATCGTTGGTGATGTACAGGTCGCCCGGCCGGATGCGACCGGGGTAGGTGCGCATCACCGAACGCACGGCAAAGGGCATCGCGCCCAAGTGGAACGGCAGGCAGGTGCCCTGCGCGATGAGCTGGCCGTCGGGGAGGAACAGCGCCGTGGAGAAGTCGAGCGCCTCCTTGACCACGAACGAGCGCGCGGTGCGATAGATGGTGAGCGCCATCTCGTCGGCGAGGGCCACGAGCGCGTTCTTGATGAGCTCGAGGGCGAAAGGATCGCGAGCGATGGAGCCGGGTTCGGCGGGCGCCAAGCCCTGCGCGTCGGTGAGCTGGTTCATGCCAGGGCCTTCATTCCAGTTCGATTTCGATGGTGTCCCACGCGATGAGGCGCGCGCGGCCGTCGGGCGGCACCACGGTCGTGCTGTCGAACTCCTCCACGAGGAGCGGTCCCTGCGTCCACTGCGCGCCGAGGTCGGCGCGACCGCAGATGGGCGTGGGCAGCGCGCCGAACTGCGGGCCGAAGTACACCGAGCGCGCGGTGGCCGCGCGCGACGTGCCGCCGGACAACGAGAGCCGCTCCGGCACTTGCGAGGGCGAGCCGCCGCGCGCGATCACGCGCACGCTCATCGTCTCAACCGCCTCGTCGTCGGAGCGGTAGCCGTACTGCTGCTCGTGAGCGGCGCCGAAGTGATCGCGCAACGCCTCCGCCGCACCCGCCGCCGGGAACGGCAGCGTGAGCTCCGAGTTGGCCCCGGCATAGCGAAGGTCAACGAGGCGCTCGAAGCGCTGCTGGCGCGGCGCGAAGCCCTCCACCGCGAGCGCCTGCGCGCCTTCCTCCTCGAGACTGGCAAACGTGGCCTCGAGCGAGCCGAGGTCGAGACGGTCGAGGCGCTGCTTGGCGGTGCGCACGTAGTGGTGCTCGACCTCCGGAAAAAGCATGCCCAACGCACTGAAGAGGCCCGGCACCGGCGGCACCAGGAGGTGCTTGATATCGAGCAGGCGCGCGAGGGTGGCCGCGTGCACGGGGCCATTCCCGCCGAAGGCCAGCATGTGGAGACTGCGCGGGTCGCGCCCGCGCTCGGTGGACACCGCCCGCAACGCCCGCGCCATCGTGGCGTTGGCCACGCGATGCACGCCCCAGGCCGCATCCTCGAGCGAAAGGCCGAGCGGTCCCGCCACCTCGGCCTGCAGGGCTTGCTCCGCGAGCTCGCGACGCACGGGCAAGCCACCGCCGGCGAGCGCCACGGGATTGATGAAGCCGAGGATCACGTTGGCGTCGGTCACGGTGGGCATCGTGCCGCCGCGGCCGTAGCAGGCAGGGCCGGGAGCGGCGCCCGCACTATCCGGACCCACGCGGAGCGCCCCGCCGGCGTCCAGGCGCGCGATGCTGCCTCCTCCCGCGCCCACTTCGGCGATGTCGATCGCCGGAGCGCGCACGTGATAGCCGCCGCCGGACAGAAGGCGTCCGGCGATGTTGATACCGCCGCCGACCTCGAGCGAGTTCACGCGCAGGAACCGGCCTTCGTGGACCAGTGCCGCCTTGGCCGTGGTGCCGCCCATGTCGAAGGACAGCAGGCTCAAGCCACCCAGGCGGCGGGCCAGCTCCGCCGCGCCGACCACGCCCGCGGCCGGGCCGGACTCGATGATGTGGATGGGACGCTCGGCGGCGGCCGCCGCGCTCATCGCGCCCCCGCTCGACTGCATGATGGTGAGCGATTTGTCCACCTTGCGCTCGCGCAGCTTGCGATCGAGGCTCTCGAGATAGTGCTTCACGAGCGGCAGCACGTAGGCATTCACCACCGTGGTGCTGGTGCGCTCGTATTCGCGGATCTCGGGCAGCAGCTCGCTCGACAGGGTGACGGGCACCTGCGCGTCCCGCGCGCGGATGAGGTCGCGCAGCCGCGCCTCGTGCGCGCCGTTGGCGTACGCGTTGATGAGGCACACGGCGATGGCATCCACCCCTTCGGCGAGCACGCGGTCCACTACCGCGGCCGCGGCGGCTTCGTCGAGCGCTCGCTCCACCGCCCCTGCCGCATCGACGCGCTCCGGCACCTCGAAGCGGAGCTGCCGCGGCACGAGGGGCGTGGGCTTGCGCCAACGGATGTCGTAGAGCACGGGCATGCGCAGGCGCCGGATCTCCAGCACGTCGCGAAAGCCTTCGGTGGTGATGAGCGCCACCCGCGCACCCTTGCCTTCGAGCAGGGCGTTGGTGGCCACCGTGGTGCCGTGCATGATCTGCGCGATGGCACGGATGTCGAGGCCCTGCTCCACGGCCTGCGCGAGACCGTTGGCAATGCCTTGGCTGTAGTCCTCCGGCGTTGACAGCACCTTGGCCCGCAGGACCTGGCCGGAAGGGTCGAGGAAGACGAGGTCGGTGAAGGTGCCGCCGATGTCGATGCCGATGCGCGTGGTCATGGGTGCGTTGCCAGGCCGAAGAAGCCGGCCGCGTTGTCGCCCAGCACGAGATCCTTCTCGCGGGCGGTGAGGAAGTCGCAGTACTTGCGGACGTAGTCGACGCACTGCCTGTACGTGCAGAAGCGCTCGACGTTGGGCATGTCGGAGCCCCACACGAGCTTGCCGGCGCCGAACGTGTCGCGCATCCCGCGGATGAGCGCCTGCGCCTCGGGGTACGGGTAGTCCCACACCCCGCCCCAGGTGATGGGGAACATGACCTCGAGCCAGAGGTTGTCGCGCTGGTAGGTCGCGAGCACCTCGGGCGGGAACTGCCATGCACCCGTGCTTCCGAAATGCGCCACCGGCGGGCCCATCACGAGCAGGAAGGGTTGCGCGGGATAGCGCGCGAGCAGGCGGTCGAGGGCGGCGAGGTTGCCGAGGTAGCCCGCCCGGTCGTAGGTCGGCGTGGACGAGAGCTCGATGAACACCGGCAGACGGTGGCCGGCGATCTTGTCCCAGAACGGCGTGAATGCCGGGTGATCGACGTTGCGGGCGTAGCCGTGGCGCGAAA
>CALFEY010000151.1 GCA_937958295.1 uncultured Pseudomonadota bacterium | reverse complement strand
GGCGCCATGGAGGTCAGCGCCTCGCGCGCCGGCGTGTATTGGAGCAGCGCGAAGAGTGCGGCGACATGCACTCCGATCACGAGCGCCAGCCCAGCCCAGCGGCCGCTGGGCTCGGTGCGACGGCGGATGAGCACGGGGCCGCCGCTTCGCCCGGGCGTGTCGCTGCCGGAGGCCGGGTAAGCAGGCGCGGCCGGCGGTGCGAAGGGCGGGGAAAGCTCGGTCGGGAGGGGCGACGCCACGGGAATGGGGGGCACGGCGACGCGTTGCGAGCGCGGCCGGTCAGGCGGTGAGGATCAGCTTGCCGTTCTGGGTGATGCGCATGCGGTAAAGCCGATCGCCATGCTCGATGATGATCTCCCGCGCGCCACTGAAGAGCTCACGGCTCGAGATCTTGCGGGGCTCGGGCGTTGCCGGCGTTGCGGCCGGCACCTGGTCCTGTTCTCGCGGCTGCTGCTCGTTATGCATAGACAAATGATAACGATTCGCATTATCTATGTAAAGACCCCGCACGGATGAGCGCCGTGCGCGATATCTCGCCCGGCACTCCCGGCGCAAGCGATCCTGCGGCAGCGTCCTCTTAAAAAACGCCGGCGTCGACGCCCGCGGCCAGCAGCGCGCCAAGCTCGCGGCACTGCGCGAGTGCTGTGTCTGCGATCACGCTGGGCTGTGCGGTGACCCCCGTGCGGTGGACGATTCCGGGGTGGACTTTGCGCAGCGCAAGCCCTTTCGCGATGCGATCGGTTTGCAGCATGGCACCCGTGCCGTCGCTGCCCGCGCACACGATGACGCTGTAGGCCTTTCCCTCCACGCGTTGCTGGCAGGGGTAGTAGACGCGCTCGAGGAAGTCCTTCACGAGCCCGGAGAGCGATCCGAAGTTCTCGCTCGTGACGAGGAGCAGAGCATCGCAGCGCAAGAGATGGCTGGCGTCGGCCTCGCGCGCGTGCAGGTAAGTGACCTTTGCGGCACCGATGCCTTGCGCGCCGTCGCGGGCGGCAGCGGCCATCTGCGCCGTCGCGCCGAACTGCGAGTGCCACACGATCACGAGTTCCTTCATCGGCGCCCCCAGAAAAGGCGAGGGGCGAACGCCGCAGCGTACGCCCCCCGATCTTGCCTACAGCCTCGGATTACACCGGCGCCGGCGGCTCCTTGCGCGTCTCGATGATCTCGAGCGGCTCGCTGGCGATCTCCACCTTCGGGGGACGCACCCGCCGCGGACGCGGCGCCTGCGCCTCTTCGGCGAAGATCGGGACCGCGCTACGGCTCGTTTCCACGAGCACGAGATCGGAGTCCGGCGGCAGCGCCAGCGGAGTGGACGGCACTGACGGAGTTGCCGCCGCAGGCGGCGCGGGCGGGACCGGCGGCGCCGGTAGGGGCGCAGCGACCGGGGCGATCGGCGGTGGTTCCACAGGTGCGATCGCCCGCGGTGCGGGCGGCGTCAGGGACGCCTCTTCGAGCGGCAGCTGCGCAGTGGCGGGCGCGAACGACTCGGTAGCCGCCGCAGCGGCCGGCACCGTGTCGGTACGCTCACGGGGCTCACGTGGGGGACGCGGCTCGCGCGGCTCTCGAACCTCCCGGCCCTCGCGGGGCTCGCGACCTTCGCGCGGAGGACGCGGCGGGCGCGGCTCGCGGGGCGCGCGCGGCGCGGGGGCTTCCGACGCGGCGTCAGCCACGATGCCCACCCCATCGCTTGCGCTCGGGACGTCGGTTCCCTCGACGCCTTCGGACGCCATGCCACTCTCGCCGGCGCGCTCGCCACGGCCGCGGCGGCCTCGGCGACGACGGCTGCCTTCCTTGCCTTCGCCCGCGACGTCCTGGTTGATGCCGTTCACGCCTGCCTCGATCGGACCGATGCCGGTCTCGAGCGTCTCGTCGGACACGGGTGCCGGCACATCGGGAGTGGTGGAGCGGGCCTCCTTCGGTTCGCGGGGCTCACGCGGTTCGCGGGGCTCACGCGCCTCGCGGGGCTTTCCTCCTTCACGGCCTTGCCCACGTGGTTGTCCGTCGCGGCGTTCGTCGCGGCGCACGTTGCCGTTGGCGGGGGCCGCACCGGCCTGGCCCGGCGCTCGCGGCGCCTCACCACGGCCTTCGGCGCGATTGTCGCGGCTCTCGCGATTGCCGCGTCCTTCGCGGTTGTCACGACCTTCCCGATTCTCGCGACCCTCCCGGTTCTCACGTCCTTCCCGGTTGTCGCGTCCATCCCGGTTGTCGCGTCCATCCCGGTTGTCGCGTCCATCCCGGTTGCCGCCTCGCCGCTCGTCGCCGCGGCGCTGCTCGCGTCCGTCGTCACGGCGTTCGCCATTGCGGCGACCTTCGCCACCGCGACTACGGTCGCGGTCGTCGCCACGACGGTTGTCCCGCCGAGCTTCGCGAGCGGGCTCCGGACGGTCCGTGCGCGGGGACTTTTCCGACGCGGGACGGGCGGACTCGGGCTTCGCGCGGAACCACCCCAAGACCTTGCCGAACCACGATCCGGCGGCAGGCTCGGGGGCAGGGGGCGGGGCCTCGGGGGCGGCCCGCTCGGGCACGATCGGCGCCGGCTGAGCGGGCGTGATGCCCTTCACCATCGCTTCCTGCCGCGGCGCGGCCGCTTCTTCCTTGGCCTGCTTGGCAGGATCGGCCTGCTCGGGCTGCTTGACGAGGTCGAACGAAGGCGGCAGCGGCTCGGCGTGGTTGAGGTCATCGTGGCGCAGCCGCTCGATGCTGTAGTTGGGCGTCTCCAGATGACGGTTGGGCACGAGCAGCACGTTGACCTTGAAGCGCGTCTCGATGGTGAGGACGTCGGTACGCTTTTCGTTCAGCAGGAAGGTGGCGACGTCGACCGGGACCTGGGCCACGACCTGCGCGGTGTTGTCCTTCATCGACTCCTCCTGGATGATCCGGAGGATGTGCAGCGCAGTGGACTCGGTGCCGCGGATGTGGCCGATGCCATGGCAGCGCGGGCAGGGGATGTGCGCGGCTTCCGCGAGCGCAGGGCGCAGGCGCTGGCGCGAGAGCTCCATGAGGCCGAAGCGGGAAATCTTGCCGAGCTGCACGCGCGCGCGGTCGTACTTCAGCGCGTCGCGCAGGCGCGTCTCGACCTCGCGCTGGTTCTTGGCGCTCTCCATGTCGATGAAATCGATCACGATGAGGCCGCCCAAGTCGCGCAGGCGCAGCTGGCGGGCGATTTCATCGGCCGCTTCGCAATTCGTGTTGAAGGCGGTGGTCTCGATGTCGCCACCCTTGGTGGCGCGCGCCGAGTTCACGTCGACCGACACGAGGGCTTCGGTGTGGTCGATCACGATGGCGCCGCCTGAAGGCAGGGGCACCTGCCGCGCATAGGCGGTCTCGATCTGGTGTTCGATCTGAAAGCGCGAGAAGAGCGGGACGTCGTCCTTGTACAGCTTGACGCGGTTCACGTTGGCCGGCATCACGTGGCTCATGAACTGCTGCGCCTGCTCGTAGATCGCCTCGGTGTCGATCAGCAGCTCGCCGATCTCCTGGTGGAAGTAATCCCGGATCGCGCGAATGACGAGGCTCGACTCCTGGTAGATGAGGTAGGCACCGCCCTGCATCTTGGCGGCCTCTTCCACGGCGCGCCACAACTGCAGGAGGTAGTTCATGTCCCACTGCAGCTCTTCGGTGGTGCGGCCGATGCCCGCCGTGCGGGCGATCACGCTCATGCCTTGCGGTACCTCGAGGCCGGCGATCGCGTCGCGGAGCTCGTTTCGCTCCTCACCTTCCACTCGCCGCGATACGCCGCCGCCGCGCGGATTGTTGGGCATCAGGACGAGGTAGCGTCCTGCCAGCGAGATGTAGGTGGTCAGCGCCGCGCCCTTGTTGCCGCGCTCGTCCTTGTCGACCTGGACGATGAGCTCCTGGCCTTCCTTCAGCTGGTCCTGGATGCGGCCCTTGAAGTCGGCGTCGCGGTCGCGAAAATATTCGCGCGCGATTTCCTTGAACGGGAGAAAGCCGTGGCGGTCGGTGCCGTAGTCGACGAAGCAGGCTTCGAGCGACGGTTCCACGCGGGTGATGACGGCCTTGTAGATATTGCTCTTGCGTTGTTCCTTGGCGGCAGATTCGATATCGAGGTCGATGAGCTTTTGCCCGTCGACGATGGCGACCCGAAGCTCTTCGGCCTGGGTGGCATTGAACAGCATGCGTTTCATGAATGTTCCCAAAGGCGCAGGCGCCCTGATGGGAGCGGAGGTGAAGCAAGGCGCGCTAAGAACCGGCGCGCCGGACGCGATCAGGCGGCGGCCGCGGGCAACGACAAGGGCGCGGGCAAAGCCCGCCGACGGGAGAGGTCAGTGCGCGAGGGCGTGTGGGCGATCGGCATTGGGGGGCAGGTATCGCGAGGCAGGTAAGGCTCGCAAGGCTCTCGTCGTTGTTCTTGTCTTACGTTGTGCGTGCGAAGCGGTGAAACGGCCTCCGGGAAAGCGCGTCGGGCGGCCCATGAGGGGCGGGACGACGACCGGCACGGAAGCGGGAAAAATCGCTTTGAGGCGCCGCGCAATGCGCCGCTTCGAACCGGCCGCTGCCGGGTGCGGAGACTGCGCTCATCCTTTACCATCGCTACTTTTGCGGTACGACCGCCCGGCGAGCGACCACAAGCCGGCTTTGTTTCCGCGCGTGACGGGAGCGACGTGCGGGGATAGTGTCCCGGGTCGCTTGCCTGAAATCCTTCGCGGGATCGCATCCACACGACTGGGTTTGCTGTGCAGCGGGCATCCTGCCTGCCACTACGAAACCCGCCGGGGCACCGTGAAGGCCTGCACGCTTGCGTGCCGTTCCCTCCCGGGCTCCAGCGCTTGCGCTGGATACGACTTGCAGACAAGTATATAGGAATGAACGAGTTAAGCAAGGATGCTGTCAATTGGCTCACCATCGGCGACGAGGCGTCGGGGCAGCGCATCGACAACTTCCTGATCCGCGTGTTGAAGGGCGTACCCAAGAGTCACGTCTATCGGATACTGCGTAGCGGCGAGGTGCGGATCAACAAGGGCCGGGCCGGGCCGGACACTCGCCTCGCCGCCGGTGATGTCGTCCGCGTGCCGCCCGTGCGCACCGCCGATCCCGCGACCCGTCCCGCGGCGCCCTCCCCGAAGGCGGCGGAGCGCCTGCCCATCCTGTTCGAGGACGACCATCTCCTGGTCGTCGACAAGCCCGCCGGCGTGGCCGTACACGGGGGCAGTGGCGTGGCGCACGGCGTGATCGAGCAGATGCGCGCCGCCCGTCCGCAGGCGCGCTTCCTGGAACTCGTTCATCGGCTTGACCGCGATACGTCCGGGGTCCTGCTGCTCGCCAAGAAGCGGGCGGCGCTCGTCAACCTGCACGAGCAGATCCGCGACGGCACCGTGGACAAGCGTTACCTCGTGCTTGTCCGTGGGAAGTGGCGCGACGAGATCCGTCGCGTGCGGCTCGCTCTGCACAAGTTCACCACCAGGGAGGGCGAGCGCCGCGTGCGCGTGGATGCCGGCGAGGGCCAGGCCGCCGAGACCGTGTTCCGCCGGTTGGCCACCTGGCCGCAGCGCGAGGTGCCGCTGGCGCTGCTCGAAGCTGAACTGGTCACCGGCCGTACGCACCAGATCAGGGTGCATCTGGCGCACCTCGGCTACCCCCTCGCGGGTGACGACAAGTACGGTGACTTCGCGTGGAACAAGGTGCTCGGGCGCGAGGGGTTGAAGCGCATGTTCCTGCACGCTCGCTCGCTTGCTTTCGTTCATCCCGCCACGGGGGAAGCTGTGGCATTCGAAGCGCCCTGGCCGCCGGAGCTCGCCGCATTCGTCGCGACGCTGGGGCCAGCAGCATGACTGCATCCCGGCGCTATCCGCTCGTCGTGTTCGACTGGGACGGTACGCTTGCCGATTCCACAGCCATCATCGCTGCCTCGATCCAGGATGCGTTGCGCGACATCGGGGAGCCCGTCCCGGATGACGCCGCTGCCCGCTTCGTGATCGGTCTTGGACTCGCCGACGCGCTGCGCAGCGTCGCCCCGAC
>CALFEY010000150.1 GCA_937958295.1 uncultured Pseudomonadota bacterium | reverse complement strand
CGCTCAGATCGGCTCACTAAAACCGGGCATGCTCGCCAGCGCGGGCGCGCGACGAAGCGCATCGAGGTCTGGCCGAGGTCGTGCCAGGTCGGGATCCTGCGCGAGGCGCTCCTCCAACGCGGCGGCCGCCGCTAGTACCCGCGCGTCGCCGCCGCGCGGGCCCACGATCTGCAGTCCGAAGGGCATACCGGCGTGATCGCGCCCCAGAGGCAGGCTGAGCGCGGGATGACCCGCCAGCGTCACCGCATACGCGAGCGCGAGCCAGTGGAAGTACGTTCTTGTCGGCCGACCATCGATGCTTGCAGGATACGGCTCGCGCCAAGCGCGGGGGCTCACGGTCACCGCCGGCGTTAGCAGGAGATCGGTTTCCGCGAAGAACGTCTGCCAGCGTCGATACAGTGCCGTCTGCGCCTCCAGCGCTTGCGCAACGTCGACGGCCGTGTAACGGAGGCCCGCTTCGACGTTGCCCGCCACGGTCGCACCGAGGTGCTGCGGATCCTCCGCCAGCAGGCTCCTGTGCCGGCCCAGGAACAGAACCGCGCGCAGGACCTCGAAGGCCTCGTCGGCGCCGCTGCAATCCGGATGCACTATGCGGCAGTCGCCGAAAAGGCCGGCCACGCGCTGGAGCTTGTCGCCGAAAGTCGCGCGTATCCCCGGCTCCACGAGGGCGAAGCCCAGATCCGGCGAGGCCGCGATGCGAAGCTGCCGAAGGTCGAACGGGTCGGATCGATCCAGGCTCCGCCTCTCCCCGGCGAACACGTTCAGCGGATCGCGTGCGTCGTGTCCGGCCATCGCTCCCAGCATGAGGTCAAGGTCGGGGACGGTGCGCGCCATCGGGCCTAGCGTGGACAACGGAATCCACGCCATGTTGCGTCGCTCGCTCGGGATGAGGCCGGGCGTGGGGCGAAAGCCTACGATCCCGCAGTACGCGGCGGGCGTGCGCAGCGAGCCGGCCGTGTCTGAGCCCGTGGCCAACGGCACCATGCCGCATGCGAGGGCCGCCGCGGATCCGCCGGAGGAGCCGGCCGCGGAGCGCGTGGGATCGTGCGGGTTGCCCGTCGCGCCATGGAGGGCGTTGCGAGTGTTGCCGCCCGCCCCCCATTCCGGCGTGTTGGTCTTGCCGAGCACGATAGCGCCCGCGGCGCGCAGGCGCGCCACCACACCCTCGTCGGCCGCGGCCACGTTGTCGCGGAACAGCGCGCTACCGAAGGTGGTGGGCAGGCCTGCGGCATCGACGAGGTCTTTCACGCCCAGCGGCAACCCGTGCAGCGGGCCGAGCGGTGCGCCGTTCATCAAGGCTCTTTCGGCGGCACGTGCAGCGGTGAGCGCGCGCTCGAAGTCGCGGGCCACCATGGCGTTCACCGCCGGGTCGACGGCTTCGATGCGTGCGATGCAGCTTCGCACCAGCTCCACCGGCGAGAGCTCGCGCGCGCCGATCGCGCGGCGCGCAGCAACGGCGTCGAGGTCGCAGGGCTCCAGCAAGGACGTCTAGTCCACCTTGATCTGCGCCTTGTTCGCAATGGCGCGCATCCGCGTCGTCTCTCGCGGCACGAGGTCTGCCCAGTTTGCAAGGGGATCGAAGCTCGGCTCGTACCCCAGCTCGCGCAGCCGCGACTGGACCTCGGGCTTGGCGAGCGCCACCCGCAGGGCATCGACCAGTTTGGCCTTGACAGGCGCCGACAACCCGCGAGGCGTGAGGATCGCCGCCCACGAGCTGATGTCGTAGCCGGGGAAGCCGCTCTCGGCCACCGTGGGCACGTTGGGCAGCTTGCCCGAGCGGCGGGTCGTGGTCACCGCCAGAATCCGGATGCGACCCGCCTCGAGCTGCGGCACCGCGGCCACGAGCGTATCGAAGGAGACCTGCACGCGTCCGCCGAGAAGGTCGTTCATTGCCGGCGCGCTCCCTTGGTAAGGGATGTGCTCCATGCCGATGCCGGACGCGCTCTTGAACATCTCGCCCGCAAAGTGCGGCACCGTGGCGTTGCCGTAGGAGGCATAGTTGAGCCTGCGGGGATCGGCCTTGGCAGCCGCAACGAGTTGCGCAAGATTCTGATAAGGCGAGTCTGCACGCACGAGGATGCCGAGCGGCACCTCGCCGATCATGCCCACGGCCTCGAAGTCGCGCGCGCCGTCGTAAGGCAGGTCGTTGCGCACCGCCGGGTTCAGCATGAACGTGGAGTTGGTGCCGAGGAACAAAGTGTAGCCGTCGGGCGCGGCGTTCTTCGCGGCCTGCGCGCCGATCACGGTTCCGCCGCCCGGCTTATTGACGACCGTCACGGGCTGGCCGAGCTCGGCGCCGAGCGCATTGGCGATCAGGCGTGACACCGTGTCCGCTGCGCCGCCTGGCGGATACGGAGCGATGAGCTCGAGCGGCCGCTCCGGAAAAGCCGCGAGGGCCCGGCTCGCCAGGACAGCGGCGAGGCCCAGGATGGCAAAGGTGGCTAGTGCACTGCGGCGACGAGGGTTCATGGGGCCTCCTTGGATCGTCGGATTTGCTTTTTGATTTTGGGCACCGGCATCACAGGTACTCGAGGTTGCCGTCCACGCTGATGGACTGACCCGTGAGGTTGCGCGCCGCCGGCGAGCAGAGGAACAGGATCACCGCGGCGACGTCCTCCGCCGTGACCATCCGACGCAACGAGATCTTGCGTTCGTACGCCTCGCGCATCGCATCGACGCTGACCCCGGTGGCGGCAGCCCGGGCGGCGATCACCGCCTGCATGCGCTCGCCCTCGACGGTGCCGGGCAGGATCGCATTCACGCGTATCCCGTGCGGCCCGAGCTCGATGGCCAGCGACTTCGTCAGGCCCACGATCGCCCACTTGCTGGCGGCGTAAGGCGTGCGGAACGCATATCCCAGCCGGCCGGCCACCGAGCTCATCGAGATGAGGCTCGCGTAGGGCGAGCGCTTGAGCAACGGGACGGCACGGCGGGCAAAGTAGAACTGGCTGTTGACGTTCACGGCGAGCGTGTGCTCCCAGTCCGGGGGCTCGATCGACTCGATGGCGCCGGTCGAGCCGGCAATCCCCGCGTTGTTGACGAGCACGTCGAGGCCACCCAGCGAGGCCTCCACGTCGGCGAAGACACGATCGACGTCGCTCGCCACCGAGGCATCAGCGACGCTCGCGGTGATGCCGGCGGCCCCGGGGATGCCGCGTGCGAGCGCGACGCTATCGATGTCGCAGACGTGCACGCGCGCCCCCGCCTCGGCGAGCGCACGGGCGATGGTCGCTCCGATGCCGCTCGCGCCGGCGGTGACGAGCGCGCGCAGGCCCCGGCGCGGGAGCAGCGTGTCGTGGAGCGGCATGGGCGGGCGATTGTGGGCGGGCGGCAGAAGCTCGGGCGAGCCTATCCTGAAACCTGCCGGCGACCAATGTCTGCCGCGCACACGTGCGAGGCCGAGACAGTGTCATCGCGCACCAGTCCGTGGGACAGGTGGCACGCTGCCCGCCTTTTGCTATCCTCGACTCCCGACGACGCTTCGTGGAACCGAGCCGACGATGACATACGCCCCTGTCGACGTGACCGATCGCGTCGGCGGCGAACTGCTCGAGCTGCTGCACCAAGGCGCGTCGGCCCACGAGTTCGCGCGTCGCCTGGCCGACGTCGAGGCCCTGCCCGACACGCATCCCGCCAAGTCGGTGTCGCTCGAGCGCGCACGCATGGCCATGGCGCTGCGCGATCGACTCGAGCTGCAGCAGGAGCGCGAGCGGGGTTTGTGGTCCGTCATCGAATCGGCTCAGGACCTGGCGGGCCGTCTGGACCTACAAGGCCTTCTCAACGCCATCGTGATCCGTGCGCGCGCCCTGCTGGGCTCGGACGTCGCCTGGCTGTCCGCGTTCGACCCTGTGGGCGGCGAGTTCCGGGTGCTGGCGGCGGACGGCGCGATGTCGCAAGGCACCCACGCGATGGTGGCCCGGCGCGACTGCGGCGTGGCCGGCATCGTCATGTCAACCTGGCGGCCGTTCACCACGACCGATTATCTGCAGGATGGCCGCTTCGTGCACGACACGCACCTCGACGACACGTTTCGCCAGGAGGGCCCTGGGGCGCTCGTGGGCCTACCGCTCATCCGCGACAACGAGATCGTGGGGTTGCTCTTCGTAGCCGACCGCTACCGCCGACCGTACACCACGCAGGCGATCTCCATCCTTTCCACTCTCGCCACGCACGGTGCCGTGGCCCTGCGCAACGCACGCGACTTCGAGCGCGCGGCCGCGGCGCTCGCCGAGGCCAGTCAGGCGCGCGATCAGCTCGAGCGCCATCTGCGCGGCATCCAGTCCGCCACCGACGCGCACGAGCGGCTGACGTCCCTGCTCGCCCGCGGCGCGTCACTCGCCACCTTGTGCCAGGCGATTGCGGACATGCTCGCGGGCGACCTCCTCGTACTCGACGAGCTGGGCCACGTCGTGGGCAAGGGGCTCGCCGCCGCGCATGACAGCGCCGGCGCGCGTGGCTATACACCCCGCGGCGAGCACGGCGCCGCGCTGGCGGAGGCAACGCGACGAAGCCGCGAGACGGGACGCTCCGTGCTCGCCTACGAGGCCGACGGCGAGCACTGCCGGGTGATGTGCGTGATCGGCGGAGACGACACGCTCGGCACTGCGCTGATGTTCCACCACGGCGACCTGAAGGACATCGCGCTGCGCACCTTTGAGCGCAGCGCCAGCGTGATCGGCATCGTGCTTCTCTCCCAGCAACGCGCGGAAGCCGCACGCAACCGGAGCGCGTCGACACTTTTGCGGTCGTTGGTCTCGCTGCGTCAGGACGAGCTCGGCGCGCTTGCGACCGCGGCCGCGCGGCACGGCCTCGACTTGTCGCATCCGCTCGCCCTCGTGCTGGTGGAGATCGAAGGCGGCGGGGCCGCCGCTGCGGCGCGACGCTTCCGCAGCGAGACCGCGCTGCGCGACGCGCTCGTCGACGATGTCGACGGTACCCTCGTCGTGTTGTGCACGGCGACGGCCGCAACGGACGCGCGGCGGACGGTGTCGGCATGGCTGGGGCGGGAGGTGGCGGCCGCGCATCGCGGGGTGCTGTCGCGTCCGTTAACAACACCCGCGCAGTTGCCGGCCTCCTATGCCACGCTGCGACGGGCGCTCGCCGTTCTGAGCCGCCTCGGCGCCAGCCGCGTGATCCTCGACCAGAACGAGCTCGCGCTGTACTCGGCGCTGTTCGAGTCCCACGACCAGGCGAGCCTGCGCGCGTTCGTCGACGCGACGATCGGCGCGACGCTCGCCCATGATCGCAAACGCGGGTCCGGCCTCACGGCCACGCTGCTCTGCTACTTCGACAGCAACCAGAACGCCAGGACCACCGCTCAGCGCCTCGGCATCCATGTCAACACCGTGAGGCAGCGCCTCGCTGCCGGCGAGGACCTGCTCGGCCACTGGGGCAACGCCTCGCGCGCGCTCGAGATTCACATGGCCCTTCGGGTGTGGGACCTGGGAGAGCACACTTGAATCGACCCCTGCCCCGCCGCGCGTTGCGCGCCAGAGCGTAAGGAACGTCCCGCCGTGTTCGATGCGATCCGCAAACGCGCCGCTGCTGCCACGCCCGAAAGCGTGGCGCTGCGGCGCGTGCTCGCGAGTTGCCGCAAGCTCCTGACGGAACGCGGCGAGGCCGCAGGCGTGTCGCTGGCCCGCGCCACGCTCGACCTTTACGACAAGCTCGATCGCAAGGAGCAGGCGCGGTTCTTCGCGTCGCTGCTCGGGGATTTCTCCCCCGATCCCGCGCAGGTGCTGGCCGCCGCGCAGGCCTATGCCGCCGATCGCTCGGCGCTGCACCTCGCGGCGCTGGGCGCTGCGGTCGAACCGCCGCGGCAGGAGCTGTTGCGACGCCTCAACCGCGCCCCCGGCGGCACCGCCGCGATCCTGCGCATGCGCGAGCGCCTTCTCGAGTTGTTGCCCGGCCAGCGCGAGCTCGAGGCCGTCGACGGTGACTTCCGGCACCTCCTGTCGTCGTGGTTCAACCCCGGCTTTTTGCAGATCAACCGCGTGGACTGGCGCACGCCGGCGTACCTGCTCGAGCAGATCATCGCGCACGAGGCGGTGCACGAGATCCGCGACTGGACCGACCTGCGCCGGCGACTCGACGGCGACCGCCGCTGCTATGCCTTCTTCCACCCGGCGCTACGCGATGAGCCGTTGATCTTCGTCGAGGTGGCGCTGACCCGGCGCATGGCCGAGGCCGTGGCGCCGCTGCTCGGTTCCCAGACCGAAGCGAGCGATCCCGCGCGCGCGACCACCGCGGTGTTCTACTCGATCAGCAACTGCCAGCCCGGGCTGCGCGGCGTGTCGCTCGGCAACTTCCTCATCAAGAACGTAGTGGACGTGCTGTCGCGCGAGTTCCCGCGCCTCGAGGTCTTCTGCACGCTCTCGCCGGTGCCGGGGTTCGTGGCCTGGCTCGAGCCCCTGCTCCGCGGCGTGGGACGCGCCTCGCCCGTCGACGCGATCGCGCCAGCGCTCGCCGCCGTGGCCGCGACCCTCGGCACGGAGGTGGGCAGATTCGTGGCCGACCCGGCCGGCGCTGTGGAGCGCCTGGCGCCCCTGCAGGTGCCCCTGACGCAGCTATGCGCCGCCTATCTCCTGCAGGTGTCCGAGACCGGCGAGCCGGCGCGCGATCCGGTCGCACGCTTCCACCTCAACAACGGCGCGCGACTTGAACGCATCAACTGGCTCGCCGACACCTCCCGCAAGGGACTGCGCCAGTCGCTCGGCCTCATGGTCAATTACCGGTACGAAGCCGGCGACATCGTGGGCAATCATGAGAGGTTCATGGGCGGCGAGATCGTGGCGTCGCGCCAGGTCAGGCGCCTGGCGCTCCCGCGGCCGTGAGCAGCGCTAGCGCGGAGCGCGACGTGCCTCGGGCCGCCGCGCCGCGACGGCCATCAGCGTGTCCCGGAAGCGCGCCACCGCCGGCAGCACGACATCCGCGCGCCGCGTGATCAGCGTGAGCGGCGCGGGGACGGTGTCGGTGCGAAACGGCAGCACCCGCAACCGCTCGAGCCGGGCGTAGTGGTGCGCGATATCGGTGGGGAGGATGGCAACCATGTCGCTGTCGGCAAGCGCGGCCTTGATCACCTCCATGGATGACGTCTCGATGCGGATCGGCGGCGGCGGGAGCCCCGACTGCACGAACAGCGCGGACACGAGCTGGCGTGCGGCGGTGCGCGGCGGCGGGACGATCCAGCCGAACGACAGCGTGTCGCGCAGGCGCACGCGGCGCCGTCCACCCAGGACCGGATGCGTGGAGGCCACCACGGCGCTGAACTTCTGGTGGTAGAGCAGCCGCTGCTCGAGCTCCGCCTCGCGCTCAGTGGAGAAGCGCGCGATGAGGCAGTCGAGCTCGCGCCGCAGGAGGCGTCCCACGAGCTCGCCGGTGGTGTCCTCATGGATGGACAGCGACAGGTCCACCCCCGCCCGCGACAACTCGCGCAGCGTGCCGCTGATGAGCGCGGGCGTGACGAAGGGAATGACGCCCAGGCGCAGGTGACCCGCCGTGCCGCCGATCATCGCCTCCACTTCCGCCTGCGCGCTATCGAGGTCGTTGAGCAGCCCCACGGCCCGTGCGAGCAGCGCTTCGCCGAGTCGATTGGGATGCATGCCCTGACGCCCGCGCTCGAACAGCGCCGCGCCCACCACCGCCTCCGCCTCCCGCACGATCTTGCTGATCGCCGGCTGCGATAGGCCGAGCTCGGCGCCCGCGCGGTGCGCGTTGCGATGGTGGCCGATGGTGGCGATCACGCGCAGATGCGTGAGCTTGAGGCTGCCCGCGGCGCGCAGCGCCGGGGCGGTGACGCGGGTCCGAGCCATGGACATCGATTGCTCCAGGTGATCGATCAATCAATATTTATCATCGTTGAGTAATCGAAGCAACGGTTTCATACTCGCCCCTGTAGATCCCGCGCGGCCTGTCATGCGGCTGCCCGGCCCCACGAAAGGACTCCGCTTGGCCGTCTCGTACTTCATTCGCTATACGGGCACCCCCGCCGATCGCGACGCGTTCCTCGCGCACTACCGCGACAAGCACGCGCAGATCCTGCGCGAGTACCCCGGCATCCGCGCCTGCCGTCTCCACCACGCGATCGCGTGGAACGACCCGGTGGCCGTGAACAAGGACACCCCCTTCCTGGTGGCGGAGCTCGTGTTCGACAGCGCGGAAGCGCTCGACCACGCGCTTGCCTCTGCCACCCGCCAGCGCTCCCGCGCCGACTTCCTCAACTTCCCGCCGCTGGCCAACGGCGAGATCCGCCACCTCGCCGTCAATACCGAAACTCTCTTCTAGAAGGAGCCTTCATGCGCCCGACCCGTCTTGCCCTCGTTCTCGCGCTCGGCCTCGCCGCCGCCGGCCCGTCGCTCGCCGCCGAGCACAACTGGCGCTTCTTCACGTACGTCGCGCCCACCGATTTCCACGCCAAGATGAACAAGGCGTTCGCCGAGGACATCACCAAGGCCACCGGCGGCCGCCTCGAGATCACGCACTACGGCGCGGGCGAGCTGCCCTACAAGGCGGGTGACGTGATCAAGGCGGTGGCCACCAACCAGATCCAGATGGGCCAGGTGGGCGCGGGCCTCGCCGCTGGCGACGCGCCGGAGATCGACGTGTTCTCCCTGCCCTTCCTGTGCACCAACTACGCCGGCTTCGAGGCCGCGACCAAGTCGATCGGCGACATCCCCGACGACGTGCTGTCGAAGAAGTTCGGCGTGCGCGTGATCATGAACTGGCCGATCCCGGGCCAGAACATCTGGACCACCGCCAAGGTCGACAAGATCGCCGATCTCAAGGGCAAGAAGATCCGCACCTGGAATCCGCTGCAGGTGGACATGCTGCGCGACATGGGCGCCTCGCCCACGTCGCTCGATCCGGCCGAGGTGGTGCCCGCGCTCCAGCGCAAGGTGGTCGACGGGGCCATCACATCGGCGCTGTCCGCCAACGACTGGAAGGCCTACGACATCGTGAAGTACGGCCTCGTGCTCAACTTCACCATGGCCCACCAGGTCACGCTGGTGAATGCGGAGGCGCTGAAGAAGCTTCCGCCCGACCTGCAGAAGATCGTGAAGGACAAGTCGGCCGAGTGGGCGCCCAAGTACTTCAAGGCCTCGCAGGAAGCCGACCAGGCGGCCATCAAGAACATGCAAGCCAACGGGGTGGTGTTCACCACGCCTACCGCCGCCGAAGTCTCGGCGATGAAGGCCCAGCTGCAGCCCATGTGGAAGAAGTGGGCCGACAAGAACGGCCCCGTCGCGGCCGACCTCCTCGCCAAGGCGCAGGCCGCCTGCAAGTAAGGTCGCGCTCCTCCCGCGGCCGCCGCGTATGCTCCCGCGCGGCGGCCCGGGCTTGCTCGAGGTCCTCGTCATGCTGAACCGCCTTGCGGACGCAGTGGCACGCCTGTCGCTTGCGAGCGCCGCCTTGCTGGTGGCCGCCATTGCCGTGCTCGTCAACGTCGAGGTCGTGTGCCGCTACGTCTTCGGCACTTCCACGCTCGTGGCCGACGAGTACGCCGCCTACGGCTTCGCCGTGATGGTGTACCTCGGCATGGTGCACGCGGTGCGCCATGACGCGCTCATCCGCATCGACATCCCAGGTCGCTGGAGCAGCTTCGTGGCCCGCCGCGGGCCGCGCCTGTTCGCCGCACTCGCCACGCTCGCGCTCAACCTCGTGCTGCTCTACGCGCTGGCCCTGACGCTCGCGGCCAGCGTGCGCTTCCAGTCGCGCTCCATTCAGGTGAGCAAGACGCTGATCGCCTGGCCGCAAGGGCTGGTCGTGGCGGCGGTGCTGCTGCTGGCGCTGGTGTCCGCGGTGGCGCTCGTGCAGGCTGCGCGCAAGCCGCGATGACGAGCTTGCCCTGGCCGGCGATGCTGGCCCTCTACCTCGGATTGGTGGGAGTGCTGATGGCGGTGGGCTGTCCCATCGCCATCGCCCTCGGCGTGGCGGCGGTGGCGGGCATTGGCCTGCGCCATGGCACCGACCTCCTGCCCACCATCGGCGACATCGTCTGGAACACCGGCAACTCGTTCACGCTGGTGGCGATCCCGATGTTCATCCTGATGGGCGAGATCATCCTCAACACCGGGGTGTCGCGGCGCTTCTACCGCGGGCTTGCCACGCTACTGGGACAGGTGCCGGGCGGCCTCGCCCACGCCAACATCGTGGGCTGCGCGCTCTTCTCGGCGATTTCCGGATCGTCGGTGGCCACCGCGCTCACCATGGGCCAGGTGGCCCTGCCCGAGCTCGAGCGGCGGCGCTACGCCATGAGCCTCACCACCGGCTCGCTGGCGGCGGGCGGCACGCTCGGTATCCTGATCCCGCCGAGCATCCCCATGATCATCTACGCCGTCACGGTGCAGGCATCGATCGTGGACCTCTTCATGGCGGGAGTGATTCCCGGCATCGTCCTCTCGCTCATGTTCATGCTGTGGATCGCGTGGAGCGTGTGGCGCAATCCGCGGCTCGCCCCGGAGCGCGACACCCGCGGACCCACGGCGCGCGAGACCGTGCGCGCGCTCCTCGATTGTGCGACGCTCTTCGTGCTCATCGGCGCCACCATCGGTAGCCTCTACTTCGGCCTCGTCACGCCCACCGAGGCCGGCGCCTTCGGGGCACTCGTTGCGCTCGCCGTAGGCCTCGGCTATCGCGAGCTCGATTGGACGCGCCTCAAGCAGTGCTTCGCCCGCACCGTCACGACCACCGCGGTGGTCTACTACATCATCGTGACCGGGGCGCTCCTCGCCTTCGGCATCGTGGATGCCGGCATCGCCCGCGGCGTGAGCCAGGCCGTGGCCGAAGCGGCACTCGCGCCCTGGCAGTTCTTCCTTCTCGTCACGCTGGTGTATCTCGTGCTCGGCATGTTCATCGAGGGCGTGTCGATGATGCTGATCACCGTCCCGGTGCTGTTTCCCACGGTCCTCGCCATGGGCTTCGATCCGGTGTGGTTCGGCGTGGTGCTCGTGGTGTTCATCGAGCTCGGCGCGCTCACGCCGCCGATGGGCCTCAACCTCTTCGCCATCCACTCCGTGGCGGGAGGGCGCGCCTCGCTGCCCACCATCATCCGAGGGTCATTGCCCTTCGCCATCGTGATGCTCGCCTTTCTCCTGCTGCTGTACGTGCTGCCCGACCTCGCCCTATGGCTGCCCCGAACGCTGCGCTGATGCCGCCGCTACGTGGGCGAGGGCCTCATCGAGGCGGATGCCGGGCACTGCGCCCAGCGCCCGCGCGGGAGCGTTGGCATGGCTGATCACGCCATCGCGCAGCGTCGACAGGCCGTCGCCGATGCGCGCGCTCGTGTGCGCGACCGCAACCGCAGCGATGCCGCGGGCCGCCAGCGGGGCGAGACGGCCGAGACCCGCCGCGTCGATGCCCACCCCGGCGTCGTTGAACGCCGCAAAGAACGCCGGCACGTTGAGCGCCTTGGCGGGATCGCCGCCGATGAGACCGCCGTGCGAGCCCGTGACCACGATGCGTCCGCCGTCGCCCGCCTGGATGAGGGAAGCCGAGTCGATGCACACGGCGGATACGCCGTGGCCAAGCGGCACCTCGTGCCGATGCTCCACCACCGGCGCCGCCGGTCGCACCGGGATCGCCGCGGCCGTCATCGCCTGCCAGGCACGGGCGCAGCTCGTGCCGGGTACCACGCCCAGGGCACGCGCGGAGGCGTTGACGTGGCTCACGATGCCGCGCCGCAGGAGATCGGCCACGTCGCCGATGCGCGCGCTCGTGTGCGCGATCGTGGCGGCCGGCATGCCCACAGCGTCACACCACGGGAGCGAGGCAATGCCCGCTTCCTCGCGGCCCACGCCGGCGTCGGAGAGCACCACGCCCCGCGCGCCCACGGCGAGGGCCTTGTAGGCGCAGTACAGGCCGCCGTGCGAGCTCGCCACCACCACGCGGCCGCGATCGGCGGCCGTCACATGATTCATCGAATCGATCGCGCGCAGCATCTGCTGCGCGTCCGTGCCGTGCATCGTTTCCATCTCGCGGTGCAGTCCTTCCGTCATGTCGTCACAGAATGCTAAACCAATGAACAACACCATCGCACGCGAAATCGCGCGCACGCTCAAGTCCTCCGGCGTGAACGACTTCTTCATGCTCACCGGCGGCGACCAGCCGCTATGGATCGCCCTGCGCGACGAAGGCATCCGCATGCTCGTGGCCCGCAGCGAGCCGAGTGCCGTCTACATGGCCGACGGCTTCGCGCGCGCGCGCAACGCGCCGGCGGTGGCCTACGGCCAGGCGGGTCCGGGCGCGGCCAACGTGGCCGCGGCACTGGCCGATGCGTACTGGGCGCAATCGCCCGTCGTGGCCCTCACCGGCGCAAACGCGACCAATGCGATGCACGTCAACGAGTATCAGTCGCTCGACCAGTTCGCGATGTTCGCACCCGTCACGAAATGGAATGCGCGCGTGGCG
>CALFEY010000149.1 GCA_937958295.1 uncultured Pseudomonadota bacterium | reverse complement strand
CACGGCTGCCGGCGTGCCGGCAGCCGCTGTCCCGCCATCGCCTGCCGCCGCAACGGCCGCGTCCCACAAGCTCGACCCCGGCGCGCTCGTAATCTCCGCCGTGGGCTTCGCCGATCCCCAGGACGCCCGCTACCAGTCGGACAAGGCGCTGATGCAGGCCGACCTGCGCGCCGACTCGCGCAGCCAGCTGGTGGAGAAGGCCGTCAATCTCCTGGTGGACAAGGGATCCGTGGCCAAGAACTACGACATGCTGCGCGACAAGCTGCTCTCGCGCAGCGGCGACTTCGTCACCACTGTGGTGCGCGAAAGCGCGCCCGAGACGGGCAAGGACGGGCTCGCCTCGCTCACCACGGAGGCGGTCGTGAACGTAAAGGCCGTGCAGAAATCCCTGAACGAGATGTCGCGCAACGAGCGCATCGACTTCATCCGCGCGAGCGGCGATCCGCGCGTGGCCGTGCGCATCACCACCCGTGACGCCGACAACGCATCCGCCCCGGCGCGGCCCTCGCCGGCGGCGGAGAACATCCTGAAGGAGCGCATCAAGTCGTTCGGCTTCCGCACCTGGTCCGAGGACGGCGCGCGCAGCGGCGATCCCAGCGCCCCCGACTTCCTGGTGGAGGGCGAAGCCACGATCAAGCGGCTGTCCATGAAGCTCGAGGCCTCCGGGCTCGTGGTCACCAAGTACGCGCTCAACGGCTGGACGATCAAGGCGATCGATCGCGCCACCGGCGAGGAGATCTACTACAACACCAAGCTCCCCACGGGCGAAGGTAGCTGGGCAAGCGAGGAGCAGGCGCTCAATGCGATCGGCACGCGCATCGCCAACGAGTTCTCACGCAACTTCTTCCTGTCCCACGTGCGGCCCACGGGTCGGCGAGTGGTGATCAAGGTGGCGGGCCTGCCCGGCGGGTTCACCGACGATGGGCTGCGGCGTGAGCTCGTGGGCATGCCCGCGGTGCTGACCGTGGCGGTGCCGGGCGCCCACACGTTCGACCTGCAGGTGGCCGGCAGTGGACCGGCCGGGGACGTCGTCGCGGCGAGCATCCTAAAAGCACTGAACGCCAAGCTCGGCCACGCCTGCTTCGGCGTAGGCGCGGTGGCTGGGGAGGAGGTAGGCGTGAGCTTCGACGCCAAGTGCAACGACCCGGCCGTGCTGGCGCGCCTGGAGACCAACCCTCCGGCCGCGCTCTACAACGCGCCGGCGCAGCGGCAGAAGGCGATCGTGAAAAACCCCGAGACGCTCAAGAAGCTCATGATCTGAGCCAAGCAGGGGAGGGGCTGAACCTTGCTCAGCCGAACCGCACGACCTGGCGCACCGCCAGCCCCTCGTGCAGGCGATCGAAGGCCTCGTTGATGTCGTCGAGCGGAAGCGTGCCCGTGAGGAGCCTGTCCACCGGCAGGCGGCCCTGGCGAAAGAGCTCGAGGTAGCGGGGGATATCGCGGGCGGGCACGCAGGTGCCGACGTAGCTGCCCTTGACGGTGCGCTCCTCCGCCACGAGATTGACCGCCGGCAGCGTGATAGTGGCCGACGGCGGCGGCAATCCCGCGGTCACGGTGGTGCCGCCGCGGCGCGTGATGCGATACGCCGTGTCAAAGGCCTTGACGGAGCCCGCGAGCTCGAAGGCAAAGTCCACGCCGCCGCCCGTGGCCGCGCGAATCGCATCGATGCAATCGACATCGCTCGCGAGGTAGGCGTGCGTGGCGCCGAGCGCGCGTGCGAGGTCGAGCTTGGCCGGCGACAGGTCCACCGCGACCACATGGCGCGCGCCCGCCGCCACCGCGCCGAGCAACGCCGCGAGCCCTACGCCGCCGAGCCCGACAATCGCCGTGGACGCGCCCGCGCGCACTTGCGCCGTGTTCACCACTGCTCCCACGCCTGTCAATACGGCGCAGCCGAACAGCGCTGCATGCTCGAACGGCACGTCGCGGTCGATCTTCACGAGCGAACGGCGCGAGACGGTGGCGTACTCGGCGAAGGCCGAGCAGCCCAGGTGATGATGCACGGCGCTGCCGCCGCGGGCGAGGCGGCGGCCGCCGGCGAGGAGCGTGCCGGCGCCGTTGGCCTGTGCGCCTGGCTCGCACAGCGCGGGACGCCCTTCCGAACAAGGTACGCAGTGGCCGCAGCTCGGGACGAACACGAGCACGACATGATCGCCGGGCACGAGATCGCTCACGCCAGTGCCCAGCGACTCCACCACGCCCGCCGCCTCGTGGCCGAGGGCCATGGGCAGCGGCCGGGGGCGGTCGCCGTTGATCACGGAAAGGTCGGAGTGACACAGGCCCGCGGCGGCGATGCGCACCAGCACTTCGCCGGGGCCGGGCGGGTCGAGCTCGACTTCCTGCACGATGAGCGGCCGCGAGCGCGCGTAGGGGAAGGGCAGGCCCATGGCCTCCAGGACGGCGGCGCGGACTTTCATGGCGCGGCCGGCGTTCTTCAGCGCAGCACGGTCACCGGGATGCCGGTGTGCCCGCGGGCATGCTCGATCGCGGCGTCGAGGCCGGAGCCGTCGGTGCGCGCGGTCTCGGTAATGTAGATCTCGGTCGCCTTGAGGTCCTGTGCGTACTGCGCGAGCACATGGCCGGTCTCGCCCACGGCGATGTGCACGACGTGCGGGATGCCCGCGGCCTCGAGCTGCGCGCGTGCTCCGCCCAGCGCCTTGAGGCCGTCGTCATGGTGCATGCCCTTCACCGCGTCGTTCTCGACGAAAGCTGCGACGTCGCGGTGCACCGGCGCCTGCACGCTGATGAGATCCACCGCGACCGGCTCCACCATGCTGCGGGCGCGCTCGATGAAGCGCGCCACGCCAGCCAGCGAGGCCGGCGAGTCGTCGGCGGCCACCAGCACACGACGGCGCGGCCGTGCGTCCGCTGCGCCGCTCGCTTGATCGCTTCCCTCCGCGAGATCCACGACGGGCCTGGCATGGCTGCGCTGCTCGGCTCGCAACGCGAGCCACTTGCCAAAGGCCACTACGAACAGGGCACCCGCCACGGGCGCGGCGTAGTGCAGCCAGGCGGCGTTGGCGTCGACCCAGTCCTTCACCAGCGGATCGCTGATGGCCATCTCGCCGGACACCCAGCCGAGAAGCGCGCCGCCGATGGTGATGATCACCGGCCAGCGCTCCATGAACTTCATGAGCAGCGTGCTGCCGAAGATCACGAGCGGGATGCTGATGAGGAGGCCCACGATCAGCAGCGTGAGATCGCCCTTGGCGGCCGCGGCCACGGCGATCACGTTGTCGAGGCTCATCACGAGATCGGCGATGAGGATCGTGCGCACCGCGGAAATCATGCCGGTGTTGGTCGTGCCGTGGCCCCCGCCTTCGTCGCCTTCGGGAATGAGCAGTTGGATGCCGATCCACAGGAGCAGCGCGGCGCCGATGAGCTTGAGGAACGGCAGGCGCAGGAGCTCCACCGCCACGATGGTCAGCACGATGCGCATCACGACCGCCGCGCCGCTGCCCCACAGCACCGCCTGCTTCTGCTGTTTGGGCGGCAGCGAGCGCGCCGCGAGGGCGATCACCACCGCGTTGTCGCCCGACAGCACGATGTTGACGCCGATGATCTGCGCGAGCGCAATCCAGAATGCGGGATCGGAAAAGGTCATGGAAATTTCGAGCGTGCGGTTGAAGGGATCAACGCGGCAGGCACGCGCGAGTGCGTCACGTGGCGGTGATACCGCGGCTTAGTGAAGCCGCTGCCTAGTGATTCCCCCGGCTCTACGCGCCCATCGCGCAGTTTGCGAAGCGCAACATGGCGGACCCGCATGTCGCGCACGGCCTCGTCGTGCCGTCCTCGCGGCTCGATGATAACCCGTCGCGCGCGTCGGCACGAGCGCGCGACGCGAAGACGTCGTCAGCACGGGTGCGCGGCGATCACGCGCGCAGGCGTGCGATTACGGCATCGGCAAAGGCCTTGGTGCCTGCCGTGCCCCCCAGGTCGCCGGTGCGCACGTTATCGGTGACGAGCACGGCATCGAGCGCGCCGCGCAGCCGTTGCGCCTCGGTGACCTTGTCCACGTGCTCGAGCATCATCGCGGCAGCGAGGAGAAGCGCGGTGGGATTGGCGATGCCCTTGCCCGCGATGTCCGGCGCCGACCCGTGCACAGCCTCGAAGATCGCCGCGGTCTCGCCGATGTTCGCCCCCGGCGCCATGCCGAGGCCACCCACGAGGCCCGCGATCTCGTCGGACAGGATGTCACCGAAGAGATTGGTGGTGACGATCACATCGAATTGCCACGGATTGAGCACGAGTTGCATTGCGCAAGCGTCGACGATCCGGTCGTCGCAGGCCACCCGTCCTTCGTAGTTCTGCGCCACCCCGCGCGCCGTCTCGAGGAAGATGCCGGTGAGCGCCTTCAGCACGTTGGCCTTGTGCACGATCGTGACCTTGCGGCGCCCGTGGCGTGCGGCGTAGTCGAATGCGTATTCCGCGATGCGGCGCGAGCCGGCGCGCGTATTGACCCCGGAGGAGATCGCCACCGCCTGCGGATCGCCGTCGATGGGAATGTAGTGCTCGAACCCCACGTACAGGCCCTCGAGGTTCTCGCGGACCAGCACGAGGTCGATGTCGTCGAAGCGGCCGCCGGGAATGAGCGTACGGGCGGGGCGCACGTTGGCGTATAGCTTGAACTCCTCGCGCAGGCGTACGTTCACTGAGCGGAAGCCGCCGCCCACCGGCGTGGTCAGCGGGCCCTTCAGCGCGAGGCGCGTGCGGCGGATGCTGTCGAGCAGGGCAAGGGGAAGGGGATCGCCGGACTTCGCGATGCCCGCCATGCCGCCTTCCTGCACGTCCCACGCGAAAGGCGCGCCGAGGGTGTCCAGGATGGCAACGACGGCCGCGGTGATTTCGGGGCCGATGCCGTCCCCGGGGATGAGGGTGGCGGGGATGGCGGCGGATGAGCTCATGAGGTTCCTCTGGTGACGTAAGACAGGGCGCAACGGGCATGCGCGGGCCCAAAAGGCCCGGCGCGTGCCGCGGGTGACGACGGCGCGCAGCGCTGTCGGCGCACCGGCTTTGCAGTAAACTCCATGCTCTCGGCCATGCCCCTTGGGGGGTGCGGCCTTCGCTTGCGATTTGGTGCCCACGAACTCTGCCGGATGTCGTCGCCCGACCCTAGCCCTGCCCCTGCCGCCGCACCATCGGGTGGCAGCGACGAGGCCATGCGCCTCGAATTGCAGCAAGCGTTGCTGCGCGGTCTCGGCATCCCTGAGGCCAGCCTTCCGCGGGATCTCGACGCCGAGACCATGGAGGAAATCGGTCGCCTGCTGCGCGAGATGACCGCGAGCACGGTGGACATGCTCCGCCTGCGTTCCCAGGCCAAGAGCAGCATTCATGCCGAGATGACCATGATCGGCCCGCGCGCCGTGAATCCGCTCAAGGCCGCGTGGGACGTCGACGTGGCACTGCGGCACCTGCTGGCCCCGGAGCGCACCGACCTCATGGCGCCCGTGCTCGCGGTGACCGACGCCTATGACGACCTGCGCGCCCATGATCGCGGCCTGGCGGCCGGGATCCACGCCGCGCTGCAGACGCTCCTCGCGCGCTTCAGCCCCGATACCTTCGAGCAGCGGCTGCAAAGCGGCGCGTTCGATCGCTTCCTTCCGGCCAATCGCAAGGCGCGCCAGTGGGACCTCCTGCTGGAGGCCTACGAGGACACCGCCCGCGATGCGCAGAGCGACTTCTGGTCGGTGTTCGAGCGCGAGTTCCGCCGCGCCTACTCCTCGGGGCAGCGCCCCGAGAAGACCTAGCCTCTCACCCGCCACCCCCGGCGCGCCCGCGCGTGCGCCAGCGATCAATCGACGGCCTCGCTGGCATCGCGCAGCAGCGTGGTGGTCATCCGGAGCAGGCCGGACATGTGCGACACCATGTTGAGCACGATGCGCCGCGACAGCTCCGGATCGCGCGCATGGATGGCCTCCAGGTTCGCCCGCGACAGGCTGTAGGTGACCACCTCGGTCTCGGCAATCGCGGTGGAGGAGTGCGTGCCGCCCTCGATCATGGCCGACTCGCCGAAGATCACGCCGGGCGCGAGCGTCACGATGCGCCGCGGCTTGCCCTTGTTCTCGGGATCCTCGGCCACGATGCTCACCGCGCCGCGGGCAAGCAGGTACAGGCGGTCGCCAAACTGCCCGTCGCGATAAAGAGCGGCACGCGCGGGGAAGAGCTGGCGGTCGAGGTAGGGCTTCATCACACGGAGCTCGTCGGCCGACAGTCCCTTCAGGAGGGCGAAGTCCTGGATCTCGAGCTCGCGCTCGTCGCCGACGGCGCGGCCTTCCCCGAGGACCTTGCGCTCGGCGTATTCGAGCGCGCGATCGGCGTCCTCGAACCACTCGTTGTGATGGCGCTGCACGAACACGCCCGCCCCTTGCAGCGCGCGCCCGAGCCGGCTGGTGGGCGAGATGTGCGCGAGGAGCATGGTCACGCCTTGCTCGCGCAGCAGGCGGTCGAGCTTGTTCAGCATGAGCGCCCCGGAGGCGTCGATCATGGTGACGCGCCGCAAGTCGATGATGAGGTATTGCGCGCCTTGCGCCGCGCGCAGCGTCTCGAAGCCCAGGCGATCAGCGGTGCCGAAGAAGATGGCGCCGTCGAGCTCCACGAGCTTGATGCGGTGGCCCTCCTCGCGCAAGTGGGTCGCCTGCTCCGGCGGGTAGACGCGGCGCGAGCCGCGGGTGGCCCCGGTCTGCACGGCGCGGATGAGGGAGCGGTTCATCACCGCGAGAAAGAGCCCCATCGACAGGATGAGGCCGGTGAGCACCGCCGCCACGAGGCCGAAGGCGATCGTCACCGCCGCCACGAGGACCACGAGCGTGATGTTCACGATGAGCTCGCTGTCGTACTGGCCGCGGCGCAGGCGGTCGATCGTGGACCCCGCCCAGCGGTCGATGAGCCCGACCGCGATGACCAGCATCATGGCCGAGAGCGCGGCCACGGGAATGGCATGCAACAGCGGACCACCGTAGAGCAGCAGCAGGACGAGCGTGGCCGTGGTGGCGATGCTGGAGACGAGCTTGAAGCCGCCCGCATGGTGGGTGGTGATGGCATGGTGCGACGAATACGCCACCGGCACCCCGGCAAAGAGCGACGATACGAGATTGCCGCAACCCAGCGCCACCAGGAGCCGGTTCGGATGATGGGCGGTGTCGAGGGGGCCATCCGCCTCGCCGACCGCGGCGAGCAGGCTGTCGAGCGATCCCACCACCGCGATTGCGAGCGCGGTCACGAGGAGGTCGTAACCATAAGTCACGGCAAGGGTCACGCCCTCGGCAGAGAAGAGCGGCAGCAGCGCATCGGGCAGGGGCAGGCGCCCGAGCGAGGGCACCCGCGGACCTACGTCGCCGTGGAAGACCAGGGTGACGAGCGTGGCCGCTGCCGTGCCTGCCGCGAGTCCGATGAGTTTCGACGGCCACGACGGCCACAGGCGACGCACGACCACGAACACCACGATCGTGACCAGGCCCACCAGGAGCGTCCAACCGTTGATGCCATGGTGCTCCGCCGCTCCCGAGGCTGCCGCCACATCCTCGCCATGGCCGCCGCCGCCGCCGTGGGTGCCTAGCACCTCGGGCAGCTCGTAGATCACGAGGGAGATGGCGAGCCCGGTCATGAGGCCGGCGACGACCGGATAGGGGACGAAGCGGGCGATGTTGCCCAGGCGCAGGACACCGAAGACGATCTGGATCACGCCGGTCGCCACGAGGCACAGCGCCGCCAGGAACATGATCTCGACGACGCCCTGCGTGGGCGAGGCGCGCAGCTCGGCGTCGCCGGCGAGGCGCAGGACGAAGGCCGCGAACAGGAATACCGAGGAGGCGCGCGGCACCTCGTTGGGCAGGAGGGCCCCGCTCAAGAAGAAGGCGGTGAGGGTGCCGAAGATCGCGGCCGCGAAGGCCGCATGCAGGCCGGCCTCGGCGGCGTAGGCGCCGAGCGGCGCGAAGGCGATGAGCCCGAGGGGCAGCATCATCGCCACCAGGACGAAGGCCGCCGACACCCCCTGGCCCGCCTCCCGGGCAAATTCGGCGAGCGTGCGCTGTGGCGGACCCGCGTGGTGGTGGTGCTCCATGGATTCCTGTCAGACGGCGAGCCCGCGGGCGACGACGCGCATTTTGCCAGACCGGACTTGACGAGCGCGCAGCACGCACGCCATCCTCTGCCGGCGTTTCGTTCCAGGGTCCTCGATGCTTACGATCAGAGTCATCAGTTACAAGGACGTGCCCGTCGAGCAGCCGATCAGCGCCCAGTTCCAGGAGCAGGGCGGCACGATCGGCCGCTCGCCCGAGTCGACGCTCCTCCTGCCCGATCCCGACCGCATCATCTCGCGCACGCATGCCGTGGTGTCCCACGCCTCGGGACGCTTCCTGCTCCTCGACCAGGGCAGCACCGTCCCGGTGGTGGTGAACGGACGTACCGTGGGCAAGGGTAACCAGAGCGTGATTACCGGCGGCGACGAGTTGCGCATCGCGGGTTACCTCATGCTGGTGGATGCGGGACCGGCCATTGCCGCCGACGACACCACGACCATCCTGCGCGAAGGCACGGTACTGTCCTGGTCAGAGGACGGCGCGCCGGTGGCCGAGAACCGCATCTCGTCGATCATCGTCCCGGCCCCGCAGGCGGTGCCGGTGCCCCAGGCAGGGGGCGCGCCCGCCGCCCCCGCCCAGGCCACCGTGACTGCCCCCGAGGCCCGCCGCGTCGCACCCGCCCCCACGGCCGCCCAGGCCGAGCTCCTGGCGGCGCTGCTGCGCGGTGCAGGCGTCCCCGATCTGCCCGTCCGCGGCGGCCTCACCCCCGAGTTCATGGAAGACGTCGGGGCCGTGATGCGCGAGACCATGCGCGGCCTCATCGATCTCCTGGCCGCGCGGGCCAATGCCAAGCGCGAGGTGCGGGCCGATGCCACGATCATCGTGGCCAACGACAACAATCCGCTGAAGTTCGCGCCCGATGTCAATGTGGCAGTGGCGCATCTGCTCCAGCCCGCGGGGCAAGGCTTCATGGGCCCGCAGCGCAGCTTGGCCGACGCCCGCGAGAGCCTGCGCTCGCACCAGGAGGGCTTTGTCGCCGGCATGCGGGCGGCGCTGGAGGCCGTGCTGTCGCGCTTCGATCCTGCCAGGCTGGAGGCGCGCCTGAAGGAAACCTCGGGCGCGTCGTTCATGGCAATGAACCAGAAGGCCCGGCTGTGGAGCCTGTACGAATCGCTCTACGAGGAAATCTCGCGGGAGGCGGAAACCGATTTCCACTTCCTCTTCGGCAAGGAGTTCCTCGCGGCCTACCAGGCCCGGGTGCGCGCCACGCCACAGAATCCCGACGGGACCGCATAGGGCCGCTCCCGCGGCATCAAGACGCGCGATGGAACTCGAGATCTCGGTGCTCTCCAATCCCGGCGGCCGCAAGCGCAACGAGGATGCTTGCGGCTTCTGGACCGGCAACGGTTGCAGCTTCGCCATCGTGAGCGACGGTGCCGGCGGCCATGGCGGCGGCGACGTCGCCTCGCGCCTCGCGGTGCGCGTGGTCTTGCAGACGATGCGCGACGGGCTCAACTGCTCGGGGTCCTCGGTGAACGAGGCCCTGCATGCGGCGCACCGGGCGATCCTCGCCCAGCAACCTACCCGCGACGAGCTCGCCGGCATGCGGGCCACGGCCACGGTGCTCGCGATCGACACCGTGCGCGACACCGCGGTGTGGGGCCACGTGGGCGACACCCGGCTGTACTGCTTCCGGGATGGCGCGATCGTGGCGCAGACCAAGGATCACAGCGTGGTGCAAAAGCTCGTGGATGCGGGCTATCTCGCCCAGACCGCGGTGCGCCAGTCGCTCGAGCGAAGCAAGCTCTTCGCGGCGCTCGGCCACGAGGAGGACGTGCCCGTGGCCCTGCACGATACCGAGTTCCCCCTGGTGGCCGGCGATGTCTTCCTGCTGTGCACCGACGGCTTCTGGGAGTACGTCGACGAATCCGCGATGGTTGCCGCGCTCGGGGTGGCCACCTCGCCGGCGGGCTGGCTCGAGAGCATGGTGGCCGATGTCGTCACGCACGGAGGGCGCGAGCAGGACAACTTCTCGGCGCTGGCGATCTTCTGCCGCCCAGGCAAGGCATGAACGAGGCCGCGGCGAAGGGAAGTGTTTGTCACATCGGCCTGTTAACCTCGACGTGGGGGCAGGCCGTGTCTGCCGACCACGGTTGAATTTCCTCGGTAACCATGTGCATTATTCGCCTTTTGCGATACGTCGATTGCCGGCTAGCATGAGGTATCGCGTGCCTCTTCCCAAACCTGACATGACCGATTCCGTGCGACGTCCCGACCGCGTCGCGCCCGTTCGACTGCTTGCCGTCGCGGCCCTGGCCGTGGCGATCCTCGCCGGCTGCGCCGCCGAGCCGCCCAAGCCTGCTCCCGCGCCGGCCCCGCCGCCGCCGCCGCCCGCGCCGGTGATCGAGGCCCCCAAGCCGCCGCCGCCGCCGCCGCCGCCGGAGATCTCACCGGCCCAGGCGAAGGCGCAGGCGCAGAAGTTCGCTGTCGAGGCCATCACGCAGCTGCAGAACGGCGACGAGCCCGCGGCACAGAAGACCCTCGAGCAGGCGTTGTCCCTCGACCCGGCCAACGACCTCG
>CALFEY010000148.1 GCA_937958295.1 uncultured Pseudomonadota bacterium | reverse complement strand
TGGTATCCCCTGTGGGAATCGCGCGGGTGGTTCCAGGCATCGATGCAGGAGGGCGCCCCGCCTTTCTGTATCCAGCTGCCGCCGCCGAACGTCACCGGCACGCTGCACATGGGTCATGCGTTCCAGCAGACGCTCATGGACCTGCTCGTGCGCTACCACCGCATGCGCGGCGACAACACGCTGTGGCAGGTCGGCACCGACCACGCCGGCATTGCCACCCAGATCGTGGTGGAGCAGCAGCTCGCGCAGAAAAAGCAGACGCGCCACGACCTCGGCCGCGAGAAATTCGTCGAGCGTGTATGGGAATGGAAGGAAGAATCCGGGTCCGCGATCACGCGCCAGATGCGCCGCCTCGGCGCCTCGGCGGACTGGTCGCGCGAGCGCTTCACCATGGACGAGGGGCTGTCCGCCGCAGTGCTCGAGACCTTCGTGCGGCTCTTCGACGACGGGCTCATCTACCGCGGCAAGCGGCTCGTGAACTGGGACCCCAAACTGCGCACCGCGGTGTCCGACCTCGAGGTGGAAAGCGAGGAGGTGCAAGGCAAGCTCTGGCAGATCCGCTATCCGCTCGCCGACGGCAGCGGGTCGATCGTGGTTGCCACCACGCGCCCCGAGACCATGCTGGGCGACGTCGCGGTGGCGGTCAATCCGAACGACGAGCGTTACACCGCGATGATCGGTAAAAAGGTGTCCCTGCCGCTTACCGGCCGCACGATTCCGGTGATCGCCGACGACTATGTGGATCGCGACTTTGGCACCGGCGCCGTCAAGATCACGCCCGCGCACGACTTCAACGACTGGGCCGTGGGCCAGCGGCACGGACTCGCCCCAATCTCGATCTTCGCGCTCGATGTCACGGTCAATGCAAATGCGCCGCAGAAGTATCGCGGGCTCGACCGCTACGTCGCCCGCAAGGCGGTCCTGGCTGACCTTGCCGACGCCGGCCTCCTGGTGTCGGAGAAGGCGCACGCGATGGTCGTGCCGCGCAGCGGGCGCACCGGCGAGGTCGTGGAGCCGATGCTCTCGGACCAGTGGTTCGTGGACATGCGCAAGGCCGCGCCTGCATCGCATCCCTTCTTTCCCGGCAAGTCGATCCAGGACCTGTGCCTCGCCGCCGTGAGCGAGAGCGGCCTGCCACCTGGCGCGCCGGGGTCGGGCGAGACCGTTCGCTTCGTGCCGGCCGAGTGGCTCAACACCTACAACCACTGGATCAACAACATCCAGGACTGGTGCATCTCGCGCCAGCTCTGGTGGGGCCATCAGATTCCGGCGTGGTACGACGATGCGGGCAATTGCTATGTCGCGCGCAACGAAGCCGACGCGCGCGCGCAGGCGAAAGCCAAGCTCGGCCGCGAGCCGACCTCGTTCACGCGCGACGCCGACGTGCTCGACACGTGGTTCTCCTCCGCGCTGTGGTGCCACTCCACGCTCGGCTGGCCGGCGCAGACGAAGGAGCTCGCCACGTTCCTGCCCTCGTCCATCCTCATCACCGGCTTCGACATCATCTTCTTCTGGGTCGCGCGCATGATCATGACGACGACCTACTTCACCGGACATGTGCCGTTCCGCGACGTTTACATCAATGCCATCGTCCGCGACGAGGAAGGCAACAAGATGTCGAAGTCGAAGGGGAACGTGATCGATCCCATCGACCTCGTCGACGGCGTGGATCTCGAAACCCTGGTGACCAAGGCCACGAGCAACATGATGGACCCGCGGCAGGCGGAGAAGGTCGCGGCACGCACGCGTAAGCAGTTCCCCGACGGCATCCCATCATTCGGTGCCGATGCCGTGCGTTTCACCTTCGCCTCGCTCGCCACGTTCAATCGCACCCTCAACTTCGACCTCAATCGCTGCGAGGGTTACCGCAATTTCTGCAACAAGCTGTGGAACGCTACGCGTTTCGCGCTGATGAATGTCGAAGGCAAGGACGTCGGTCTCGACGAGTCGCAGCCCAAGACGCTCACCTTCGTCGACCGTTGGCTCCTCGGCCGCCTGCAGCAGGCCAAACACGACATCGCCACCGGCATCGATACTTTCCGCTTCGACCTTGCGGCCAAGGCGCTCTACGAGTTCGTGTGGGACGAGTTCTGCGACTGGTACCTCGAGCTCGCCAAGGTGCAGCTCGCGGCGGCCGATGCGAGCGGCGACGCCGCGGCGGCTCGGGGCACGCGCTCCGTGCTCGTACGCGAGCTCGAGGCTGCCTTGCGGCTCGCGCATCCGTTCATTCCCTTCATTACCGAGGAGCTGTGGCAAACGGTCGCGCCGCTCGCTGGAAAGAAGGGCGAGTCCATTTCGCTGCAGCCGTTCCCCAAGGCGAATTTCGATCGCGTCGATCCCGCAGCGGACGCGAAGATGCGCACGCTGAAGGACCTCGTGAATGCATGCCGCGCGCTGCGTGGCGAGATGAAGGTCTCGCCGGCGTTGCGTCCTCCCCTCTTCGTGACCGGCGATTCCGCGCTGCTCGGAGAGCTCACGCCGTACCTGCAGGCGCTCGGCAAGGTAACGGAAGTCAACATCGTGGGCGAGCTTCCGCCCACCGATGCACCAATGCAGGTCGTGGGTGACTTTCGAATGATGCTCCACATCGAAGTGGATCCGCAGGCGGAGCGCGAGCGCATCGGCAAGGAGCAGACGCGTCTGGATGCGGAGATCGCCAAGGCGCAAGCCAAGCTCGGGAACGAGGGCTTCGTCGCCCGCGCGCCGGCGGCCGTCGTGGCGCAGGAGCGCGAGCGCCTTGCCGGCTTCATCGCCATCCGGGAGAAGTTGCAGGAACAACTGCAACGCCTGCGCGGCTAGGGCCTCGCCCGGCCGTACTGCGGCGGCACGCAGGCCGCGTGGATCGGCCCGGCTCCGGCCGAGTGCCCGACGCGACCTATATCAGTCTCGCGGCGTCGCGGTAACCCGCGCAGCACCCCGCATGCGCCTCCGCGTGGCGCATGCCGCGCGGGGGGGCGTCCTGCTTCCTGACGGCGCGCACGCCGTTGTCATCCCCCGCCCTTCACCGAATCGCATCGACGATTCGCTCGCACGCCCCGGCGGAAAGAGGTGCCCCGCGGAGCGCGGCCTGCTTCGCCTGCTTGCACCACCCTTGTGCAAAAACTATTGCATACGAACCATTAATGATCGTATACAATCGAATCGTCCCGGTTCGCCCCGTCCGATCGCGCATGTTGATCATATATATCAATGACTTGTGCGACATCTCCGGGGCGGCACGGCGATTGCAAAGGGAACGTCCATGCTCGAAACCATCGCGCAGTACGCCTTCAATGGGCTCGTCTTCGGCGCCAATTACGCGCTGATCGGGATCGGCCTGACGCTGATCTTCGGCGTGATGAACCTCGCCAATTTCGCCCATGGCCAGTTCTACATGCTGGGGGGCTTCCTCGCCTACATGCTGGTCGTCAAGCTCGGCGTGAACTACTTCGCCGCGTTGCCGCTGGCGGTACTGGCGGTAGCGGCGCTGGGCTGGCTCCTGGAGCGCACGGTGTTCATCAGGCTACGCGATCGCTCGCCGATGACGGGCGTGCTGGCCACGATCGGGCTCGCGATCCTCCTCGAGAGCGGAGCGCTGCTGACCTGGGGGCCGCAGCCGGAATCCATCCCCAATCCTCTCTCGCCGATGCCGATCGAGATCGGCCCATTGTTCATCACCCCGATGCGCCTCTTCGTGCTGGGCGTGACGGTCGTCTTCCTGCTCGGGCTGTACGCATTCATGAACCACACGCGCACGGGAACGGCCATGCGCGCAACCTTCCAGAATCGCGATGCCGCCGCCCTGGTGGGCGTGGATATCGATCGTCTCTACGCGGTGACTTTCGCGCTCGGGGCCGGCCTGGCCGCGCTTGCCGGCGTGTTGCTCGGCTCGCTGTTCCTCGTGCATCCCACCATGGGCGATTCCGCGACCCTCAAGGCCTTCATCGTGGTCATCCTGGGCGGACTCGGCAGTGTGATCGGCAGCGCCGTAGGCGGCCTGATCCTCGGCATGGCCGAGAGCTTCGGCACGATGGTGTCCTCGGCCTGGAAGGACGCCATCGGCTTTATCCTCGTGATCGTCATTCTTCTGTACCGCCCCGATGGCCTCTTCCGGCGCTGATCGCGGCAAGGCACGTCTCGTCGTGGCGCTCGGCGCCGCGGCGGTCGTCGCCGTTCCCTTGGTGATCGGGGGCTATCACCTTCACCTCCTGATCATGGCGGCGATCTTTGCGATCCTGGCCGCCAGCCTGGGACTGGTGATCGGATACGCCGGGCTCCTGTCGCTCGGGCACGTCGCGTTCTTCGGCATCGGCGCGTATACGTCGGCCTTGCTGTTCCTCAAGTTCGGCATCTCGATGTGGTGGGGCCTGCTCGCCGCCGCCGCGCTCTCGTCGGTGATGGCGTTCCTGCTCGGCGCGCTGATCCTGCGCGTTCGCGGCAATCGCTTCGTCATTGTCACGGTCGCGTTCGCCGAGATCATGCGGCTCATCGCGCACAACTGGGTCGACCTCACGCGCGGGCAGATGGGACTGCCCGGCATCCTGCCGCCGAAGATCGCATTCCTGGGCATTGATTTCAACGACAAGGCGAGCTTCTACTATCTCGTCGTCGTGATCGCGTTTCTGTGCATTTGGATGCTGTCGCGCATCGCGCGATCGCCGCTGGGCTGGGGCTTCCTTGCCGTGCGCGAGAACGAGACGCTCGGCGAGTCCGTGGGCGTGAGCGCCTACCGGCACGCGATGGCGGTGTTCGTAGTGGGAGCCTTCTTCGCCGGCATCGCCGGCAGCCTCTATGCCCATTACATCAATTTCATCGCGCCCGACCTCTTCTACTTCTCGTACACGACGATCCTGCTGGTGATGGTCGTGATGGGCGGACTGGGCACCATCGCCGGCCCGGTCATCGGCGCGCTGGTGTTCACGCTCGTGCCGGAGTACCTGCGGGTAGCGAGCGAGTATCGCCTGGTGTTCTTCGGCGCCATCCTCATCGTAGGCATTCTGTTCGTTCCCCGCGGGCTCATCGAGCTGTGGGAGCGTGCGCTGCGGGCGCTGCCCGCGCGCGTGCGTGAACTCATGGCGCGAGGCTAGCGATGCTCGAGGTCTGCAACGTCAGCGTGACGTTCGGTGGGCTCGCGGCGCTGAGCGACGTCAGCTTCAACGTTGGCGCCAGCGAGGTGGCCAGCGTCATCGGGCCTAACGGCGCCGGCAAGACCACGTTGTTCAACGTGATCACGGGCTTCCGCAGGCCCACGCGCGGTGATGTCGCGTTCTCGGGGCAACCTCTGGTCGGCAGAATCCCGAGCGACGTCGCCCGGGCGGGCGTGGTGCGCACCTTCCAGAAGACGGAAGTGTTCCCCGGGCTCACCCTGTTCGAGTGCGCGCGCATGGGCAGCCTGTGCCACCAGCGGTTCACGGTCTGGGACGCGATCGCGCGCGGCAAGCGCTTGCGCGATTTCGAGCGCAAGGCAGGTGAGCGGGCTCGCGAGCTGCTCGATTTCGTGGGCCTCGGGGGCAAGGAGAAGCAGCTCGCCGGCGCCTTGTCCTATGGCGAGCAGCGGCTGCTCGAAGTGGCGGTGGGCCTCGCCGCCGATCCACGGTTGCTGCTCCTCGACGAGCCGGCGTCCGGCATGAATCCCGACGAGGCCGAGCGCATGGGCAGCCTCATCGCCAAGCTGCGCCAGCGGTCGATCTCGGTGCTGCTGGTGGAGCACAACATGGCGCTGGTGATGGACATCTCGGATCGCATCATCGTGTTGCATCACGGCGTGAAGATCGCCGAAGGAACGCCCGATCACGTGGCGAACGACCGCCGGGTCGTCGAGGCCTACCTCGGCAGCGGGTGGGGCGATGCTCAGGGTTGACCACATCGCGTGTCGCTATGGGCGCATCGGTGCCGTGCACGATGCGAGCCTCGTCGTGGATGCGGGGGAGCTTGTGGCGCTGGTCGGGGCGAACGGCGCCGGCAAGACGACGCTCTTGCGGGCCATCTCGGGTCTGATGCCCATCGCCTCTGGCGGCATCCACCTTCAGAACGTTCGCATCGACGGACTTTCACCGCGCGAGATCGTGCGCCGTGGTGTGGCGCAGTGCCCGGAGGAGCGCAAGCTGTGGCCCGCGCTGACCGTGGGCGAGAACCTGTCGATGGGCGCTTACACCCGCACGGACAAGCCGGGAATCGCGTCGGACATGGCGCGCGTGCTCGAGCTGTTCCCGCGCCTGGCCGAGCGCCATCGCCAGCTCGCTGGCACGCTCTCGGGCGGCGAGCAGCAGATGGTCGCCATCGGCCGCGCGCTGATGTGCAGGCCGCGGCTGCTCATGCTCGACGAGCCCACGCTGGGCCTGGCGCCGATCGTGATCGAGTCGCTCATGAAGACGATCCAGGACATCAACCGGGCCGGGACCGCGGTGCTGCTGGTCGAGCAGAACGCGCAGCTCGCCCTCGGCATGGCCAGTCGCGCCTACGTCATCGAGAGCGGCGTCATCGTTCGCGAGGGCACCGGAAGCGCGCTTCTGGCCGATCCCGATGTGCAGGCGGCGTACCTCGGCCGAGGGCGGCTGAAGCGCGCGGGCCAGGCGGAAGGTCCGCGACCTGCGGCCCCGGCCTGAAGGTGCGGCGACGAAAGGGCTGTTGCCGCAATGGTTGCAGAAGGCGGGAAGTGCGCAGGGCTCGAGTGTTTCCACCATTCATTCTTCGTGAGGGGCTTCGATGAAACAGCAACGAAAATCGGCGATCGCAATCCTGGTCGGCGCGGCGGCACTGGCTCTGTCTACCCTGTCCTCCGCGCAAGCGACCCGCATTGGTGCGGTCTATCCGCTCACCGGCGGGGTCTCGTACGATGGCATCACGAAGCTGAACGGGGCCAAGCTCGCCGTGGATGAGATCAACGCCAAGGGCGGCGTGCTGGGGCGACCGATCGAGTTGCTGTCGGAGGACGGGGCGTGCAATCCGGCCCAGTCGGTGGCCAGCGCGGAGAAGCTCATCACGCAATCGAAGGTCGTGGCCCTCCTCGGTGCGATCTGCAGCTCCGCCACGGGCGCCATCGGCGAGACTATCAAGAAGTACAAGATCCCGCTCATCAGTGGTGTGTCCACGGCCGAACGCCTCACCGAGCAGAACAATCCGTATTTCTTCCGCGCCACCACCACCACCACCCTGAACGGCAAGTCGATGGGCGAGACCCTGTCGAAGATCGCCAACGGCAAGCGCGTGGCGTTCATCGTCACCAGCGATGACTGGGGACGCTCGGCCGCCCAGTCTTACGGGGACTCGCTCAAGGCCCGCGGGGCGGAGATCGTCGCCACCGAGTACTTCGATCGGGCCGAGACCGATTTCGCCGCGATGCTGACCAAGATCCGCGCGGCGAAGCCCGACGCGATCATATCGACCGGCGGGTTCCAGAATGCCGCCAACGTCACCAAGCAGGCCCGGCAGATGGGGCTGCAGCAGGTGATCATCGGCGAGGGCGCGTTCACCTCGGAGGCCTACAACAAGCTGGTGGATCCGTTCACCGACAACGTCTTCGGCATCATCGAGTGGGTGAGCGTGATCGACTCCGCGCAGAACCGCAAGTTCATCGACGACTACAAGGCGAAGTACAAGGAGATCCCGACCAAGTTCTCGGTGGCTGGATACCAGACCGTGTACATCCTGGCCCAGGCGATCCAGAGGGCCGGCTCGACCGACGGCGAGAAGATCGCTGCCGCCCTGAAGGCCACGAACTATGACGGCCTCACCGGGAACTATCGCTTCGACGACAAGGGCCAAGCCTACAACTTCAACATGTACATCGTGGCCAACGTGAACAAGGGCCAGAACCAGGTGCGTGAAGTCGTCAAGATCGGCAAGCAGTGACAGTCACTCGAAAGGAAGGCGGGCCATGAACTTCAATTCGGTTCCCGTGATCGACATCGCCCCGTTCATCCACGGCGGGGCGGCCGAGAAGCGCGCCGTCGCTACCGAGGTGCGGCGCGCCTGTGAGGAGATCGGCTTCTTCTCCATCAGTGGACACGGTGTCCCGGAGGATCTGGTGGAGGAGGTGCGGCGGCTGTCGCTCGAGTTCTTTGCGCGGCCGATGGCGAGCAAGCGGGAGATCGAGCGTCCCCCCACCAAGATCAGCCGCGGCTACTCCTGGGTGGGCGATCGCGGACTTGCCTACTCCCTTGGCGACAAGACACCGCCCGACCTCCAGGAGAGCTTCGCGATGGGCCCCATCAGCCCGGCGCCGCCGGATGTCGCGGGCACGCCGGCGGACAAGGCGTTCTACTACCGCAACATGTGGCCCGCCGAGCCGGCGCGGTTTCGCCAGGCGTTCGAGGCGTACTACCTCGAGATGGAGCGCGTTGCGGCGCAGGTGTTGCGCATCTTCGCCGTCGCGCTCGACCTCGACGAGCATCACTTCGACGACAAGGTGGACAAGCACACCAGCACCATGCGGGCCATCCGCTATCCGCCGCTCGCGAGCACCCCCGAGCGCGGCCAGCTTCGCGCCGGCGAGCACACCGACTATGGAACGCTCACCGTCCTGCGCGGCGACGATGTCCCCGGCGGCCTGCAGGTTCGGCTGCTCAATGGCGAGTGGGTGGACGTGCATCCCGCGCCAGGCACGTTCGTATGCAACATCGGTGACCTGATGCGCCGCTGGACCAACGATCGCTGGAACTCCAACTTGCATCGGGTTGCCGTGCCGCCGCCGGAGTACGCCCACAACCAGCGCCTCACCCTGGTGTTCTTCCAGAATCCGAACTGCAATGCCGAGATCCGTTGCATCGATCCGGATGCCCCCGCAAGGCACGAGCCGGTGATCTTCGGCGACTACTACCTCGGCAAGCACATGAAGGCCCAGCACCTCACCACCACGGAGAAGGCGGGCGAGATGGCGAAGTCCGCGCGCTGACCCCGGCGTCGATGGCCGTGGGTGGCGTAACTCAGTCGGGTCACGGCGCGCGCAAGGGCCTGTGACCAGCAAGGAGCAACATGAAACTTGGTCTTGAAGGCAAGTCCGTCCTCATCACCGGCGCGTCCAAGGGCATTGGCCTCGCGACGGCCCGTGCGTTTGCGGCGGAGGGGTGTTCCCTCCACCTCGCGGCACGGTCGGGCGAGGCGCTGGAGGCGGCGCGCGACGAGCTTTCCCGGCAGCACGGCGTGGCAGTGACGGTGCATCCGCTCGATCTGTCGAAGTCGGAGAACATGGTCGAGCTGGCGCGGCAGTGTCCCGACGCCGACATCCTCGTCAATAACGCAGGAGAGGTGCCCGCCGGCCCAATCGAGTCCCTCACGGACGCGGACTGGCGACGCGGATACGACCTCAAGCTCTTCGGGTACATCAACCTGACGCGAGAGATGTACCTGCGCATGAAGGAGCGGCGCAGCGGCGTGATCATCAACGACATCGGCAATTCCGGCGAGAACTGGGATTACAACTACATCGCGGGAACGACCGGCAACGCCGCGCTGATGGCCTTCACCAAGGCGCTGGGTGGCGCGAGCCTCGATTACGGCGTGCGGGTGGTCGGCGTGAATCCCGGGCCTGTCAAGACCGATCGCATGGTCAAGATCAACAAGCGCCGCGCGATCGATCTCTACGGCGACGACAGCCGCTGGCAGGAGATGACCAGCCACTTTCCCGGTGGGCGCCCGGCGGAGGCGGAAGAAGTGGCCGACCTCATGGTGTTCCTGGCGTCTCCGCGGGCCGCCTATATCAGTGGCACGGTCGTGACGATCGACGGCGGCATCGCTTCGCGCGGGTCCGTGATCAAGGTTGGAGGTAAGGGCAATGCACCTGTTTGAGACGAAGAACAAGTACTTCGACGGCCTTTTCAACAACCCGAGCCTCATGTGGCTCGGGCAGAACACCAATCATTTCGACGCCCATCCGGCGGTGGTCAAGGCGATGACGGACTCGATCGCCTCGGGTGAGTATCACGCTTACGCGCCGCCGATCGGCATCGAGGAGCTGCGCAGGCTCATCCTCGAGGATCTCGGGTTGAACGATGCTTCCGTCCTGGTCACGGACGGAGCGGTCGAGGCGCTGTACAACGTATGCCGCACGTTGAGCGAGCCGGGCACCGAGTTCGTCACCACGGACCCGGGCTGGAAGTGGCCGATGGCCTTCGCCAAGGCGTCGGGCGCCAAGGTGATCGAGATCCCGATCTACAAGCCCGAGCAAGCCTATAAGCTTACGGTCGCGCAGCTGGACGCCGCGGTGAACGAGAGAACGCGCATCATCTACCTCGTCGATCCCAACAACCCGCTCGGCGTGTGCTACACCGCGGAGGAGATCGAGGCCTTCACGCGCATCGCGCGCCGGGTAGGCGCCGTGTTCCTCCACGACTGCACCTACGCGCACTTCGCCGATCGCCACACCCTCGCGGCGAGGTTCTATCCCGAAGGCGCGGTCACGATCTACAGCTTCTCCAAGTGGCTGGGCCTTGCGGGTCTGCGCGTGGGCGCCGTCGTCGCCAATGCCGACCTGATCGAGCGCCTCGCCGCCGCACCGCCGAACAACCTCGGGTGCAACGTCATCTCGCAGCGTGCGGCCATCGCCGGCCTCAAGATCAAGCAGGACTGGTTCCCCGAGATCAACCGGCGGCAGCGCAGGAACCAGGCCGAGATCGTCAAGGCGGTGCGCGCCGTTCCGGGCATGGCGGTGGCGGTCTATCCATCGCAGGCGAACTTCCTCGTCGTGGAATGCATCGATGCCGGCGTCAAGCCCGAGGCGCTCGTCGATGTCTACCGTGCGGAGAACATCATGATCCGCCAGGGGACGTATCACACGCCCACTTTCGGCCATCGGTTTGTGAAGGTCAGCACGACGGTTCCCGAGGCGTGGGTGGACGCGTTCTGCGAGCGGCTGCCTGCCATGGTGGAGAAGGCGCGTGGGCGCACCGATTTCGCGCCGCTGTTCTAAGAAGGCCACGATGGAGAACGCCGCTGCCTCGGTCCCGTCTCCTCACTTGGAGTGAATGCGGCATGAACAGACCACTCCTCCTCGGTTGCCATGGACGCGGAGTCCAGGGTATCCCGGGAACGCCGATCAGCATCGACGAGAAGTTCCGGTGGGTGAAGGAATCCGGCGTGTTCGACTATTTCGACCGCCTCCCGCAACCCGGCGAGGAGAAGGCGTACCTGCGCGCCGCCGACAAGCACGGGCTGCCGATGAAGACCGGCCTGTGGACCTACCAGGTTGGGCGTGACGAGGCGTTGCTTCGGGCCAACCTCGCTTTGGCGAAGGAGGCGGGCGCGGAGATCCACAACATCATGCTTCTCGCGAACCATGCCGACGGACATCCGGTCGGCAACGCGGAAGTCGTGGACTTCTACCTGCAGGCCTACGAGCAGGCGCAGAAGCTCGGCCTCGACGTCACGCTGGAGATCCACATCGAAATGTGGTCCGAGGACTTCCGCCGCGTGCTGCCGGTAGCGCGCCTGGTGCGGGAGCGCGGCGTGCCGTACAACGCGCAGCTCGACCACAGCCATGTGATCCTCAAGCTGGAGAGCGCGGAAGAGCAGGACGTGTCGGGCATCCGCGAGGACGTGGAGGCGGGGCGGCTCGTCCTCGATCCCTTCGCCGCACGGAGCATCTTCGACGAGTGGCTCGAGGAGAACATCTTCCTGTGGGCGGCCCTGCGTCCCGTCGCGCCGGCGGGGCCGAAGAACCTGTGGGCGCTCAATGCCGAAGGGCGCCCGGGGCGGGCATGCCAGTATCCCTTCCTGCGGCCCCGGCCCGGCGAGTGGCACTCGCCCTGGTACGCCTACAAGCTCGAGCCCAGCAAGGAGGCCACGCGCAAGGTGTTGCGTGACATCCGCGACAATCCAGGGAGCCGTATCCGTTTCCTCACCACCGAGATCATCGACCTTCCCGATTATGGGGACGGCGCAAGATATTCACTGTTCGAGCACAACGTGGCAATGGCGCACTGGATCCGACAAACGTGGGACGAGATGACGAGGAAGGAGCACGCCTGATGGCGCACGCCAGGACCGACGACGGTATCGAGCTCTACTACGAGGAGTCGGGCGCCGGCACGCCCATCGTCTTCGTGCATGAGTTCGGCGGCAACTTTGGCAGCTGGGAGCCGCAGATGCGCCACTTCTCGCGGCGCCATCGCTGCGTCGCGTTCGCCGCGCGCGGCTACCCTCCGTCGGACGTGCCCGAGAGCGTGGAGGCGTATTCGCAGTCGCGCGCGGTCAAGGACATCGCTGCGGTGATGGACGCCGCGGGCATCGATCGCGCGCATGTCGTGGGCTTGTCCATGGGTGGCTTCGCCGTGTTGCACTTCGGACTCGACTTCGCCGACCGCGCGCTGTCGCTGGTCGTGGCTGGTGCGGGATACGGCGCCGAGAAGCAGTTCGAGGAATACTTCCGCTCCGTGTCGCACGAAGTGGCGAAGCAATTCGAGACGCGGGGAGCGAAGGCCTTCGCGAAGACCTACTCGCTCGGGGCGTCGCGCGTGCAGTTCCAGAACAAGGACCCGCGGGGCTGGCAGGAGTTCGCCACGCTGCTCGGCGAGCACTCCTCGCTCGGCGCGGCGAACACGATGCGCGGCGTCCAGGCGCGCCGCCCGTCGATCTACGATCTCGAGGACAGGTTGCGCACGATGGCCGCGCCGACTCTGGTCATGGTCGGAGACGAGGACGACCACTGCCTGCAGCCCGGAATCTTCCTCAAGAAGACGATTCCCGCCTGCGGCCTCGTGGTACTGCCCAAGACGGGGCATACCCTCAACCTCGAGGAGCCGGAGCACTTCAATCGCTTCGTGGGTGACTTCATCGGCCTCGTCGAAGCAGGTCGCTGGCTGCCGCGCGATCCCCGCGCGATCCCCGCGCAGATCATGAAAACCTCGTAATGGAGCGGGCTGCCGACCATGTCAGCAAGGAGCGGCTGTGGCAGCGCCTCATGGCCATGGCGCGGCACGGCGCGACCAGGGCGGGGGGCGTTAACCGGCAGGCGCTGTCCGCCGAGGACATCGCGGCCCGGAAGGAGCTCATCGACTGGGGCGCGCAGCTCGGCCTGACCCCGCTCGGCGACGAGGCGGGCAACGTGTTCCTGCGGCTCGAGGGACGCGACCCGGATGCCGCGGCGGTCATGAGCGGATCGCATTTGGACAGCCAGCCCAACGGCGGCAAGTTCGACGGCGTCTACGGCGTGCTGGCGGCCCTCGAGGCGGTGCAGGCGATCCAGGCGAGCGGACGGCCTTGCACCCGGAGCATCGAGATCGTCGCCTGGATGAACGAGGAGGGCTCGCGATTTGCGCCGGGCATGATGGGCTCTTCCGCCTACACCGGCGCGGCTCGGCTCGCGCAGATCCTTTCGGTTCGTGACGGGCAAGGCACCAGCGTGGCCACGGCGTTGCGCGAGGTCGACACCGCGTTCCCGGCGCTGCGCCGTCGGCCGCTGGGCGGTCCCGTGGCGGCGTATGTGGAGGCGCACATCGAGCAGGGGCCTCTGCTCGAGCGCGCGGGCTTCAGCGTTGGCGTGGTCACGGGCATGCAGGGCAAGCGCACGTTCCAGGTCACCATCAAGGGCGAGCCCGCGCATGCGGGTACGTCGCTGCGCGCCGAGCGCAAGGACGCATTGCTCGCCGCCACGGCTGCCATCCAGGCGCTCGCCGGCGCATTGCACGACGCCGAGGACGTCGTGAAATTCACGGTGGGACGGCTCGAGGTCAAGCCCAACGCACCATCGGTGGTGGCTGGCGAGGCCATCTTCTCGATCGACCTGCGTCATCCCGATGCCGCCACACTCGCGGACCTGGGGGACAGGATCGCCGCCATCTGCCATCGTGCGGCGCTGCCTTGCAGCGCGGACGTGGAGGAGCTCGTCAGCGCCGTGCCGCTGCAGTTTCCCGCGACCATGCGCGACCTGGTGCGCGCCTCGGCCGCGGACCTTCGCATCCGCACCATGGACTTGCCGTCGGCGGCCGGCCACGATGCGCGCTACCTCAACGATATCTGTCCCACCGCGATGATCTTCGTGCCCTGCAAGGACGGAGTGAGCCACAACGAGGCCGAGTCCGCCACTCCGGAGGACCTGTACGACGGCGCCCGGGTGCTCGCGCAGACGTTGCTGGCATTGGCAGAGTAGCGGCGACCGGTACGGGTCCTGGCACCGGGTCGCCGCCATTCCGGGGACGACACCGCTAGGGCAATGGCGCGAGATACGCGGTGACTTCTTCGCGGTCGTGATAGAGCTGCCGAATGCGCAGCGTCATGGGCAGGCGTGCGTGGCGGAGCATTTCGCCGATGCGCTGCTCGCAGCGCTCCACTTCGGCGAACCGCTTCTTCATCGGCAGCTTGAGGTTGAAGATCGCTCGGCGCGCTGCGCCTTCCACGACCCAGCGGGCCATGAGCTCCGCGATGCGGATGGGCTGCTCGACGATGTCGCAGACCACCCAGTCGACGGCTTTGCGCGGGCGCCAGCGGAACCCATCGCCGCGAACGTGCGTGACCAGCGCATCGGCCGCCACGCTCCCCTTGAGCGGACCATTGTCCACCGCAACGACGCGAAGGCCGCGCTGCGCCAGTTGCCAGGTCCACCCGCCCGGTGCCGCGCCGAGGTCCACGGCATGCATGCCGGGACGCAGCAGCGTGGGCTCGCGTTCCCCGAGGAACGTCGCGAAGGCTTCCGCGAGCTTCAGTGTCGAGCGCGACGGCGCGCCTCCCGGCTTGCGCAATCTCGGAATGCCCAGCGGCCAGGCGACGACCGAAGGCGGAGTCTCGCCGAGCCACGCCGTGGCGCCATCGACGAGAAAGATGTGGAGGCGACGTGGCGCATCGTGCGCAAGCGCGCCACGGGCGCGCAACGACGCTTCGATGCGCGTGCCGAGCGCGCGGGCGAGCGAGGACAGCGACTTGCCGTCGTTGGTGTCGGGAAACTCGACCCACGCCGATTGCCACGGTGCCGGCCCCCACGCGTCGATCGCGGCCATGAGTGGCGTCACGCGATCAACACGCGCCTGTCCGTGCGCGCCGGCAGTCGCCGCCGCATTGGCGATCGCGTAGGGACCGCGGGCGTGCAGCATGCTGCGCGCGAAGATCGGGGTGGCGGCCGCGAGCGCGGCGCGCCATGGATCCGTGCGTGGCTCCCGCAGGGGGGGAACGATGCGGCCGATGACGTAGCCGCCATCCGGCGCGGCAGCAAGATCGAGGCGCGCGCCCTCGCCTCCGGCGAGGCGGAGGAGGTCCGCGCCGGCCTCGCTCTCGAAGCCGGCGCGGCAATACGCGATCAGCGCGGACGAGGGCGTCACCGCGCTCGGGAGGCAGGCGCTGGATGCGCTGTCAGGCGCCTTGCGTTTCCGGTGCCTTGCGCTTCATGAGCAGCGCCGGCACGGGTTGCGGCTTGCCAACGCGCGGGCTGCCGTAACCGGGCCGGCCATGCACGAGGGCCGGGCCACCTCCGGCGCGCTCGATCGTGCGCGCCGGCAACGGCTGGTCCGGGTTGCGGGCGTAGGCGTCCTCGCGCTCCTGCTCCCGCCGGCTGCGCGCGCCCGGCTCCGCGCGCGAAGAATCGCGCTCGCGCCGCACGCGCGGCCCGTCGTCATCGCGCACCGCGACGGCATCGACATCGGCGTCACGCCGTGCCGGCTCGCGCTCCCGGGGCACACGTGCGGGCCGGTCGTGCGTGCGCGAGGGGGTCGCGGCCCGCGCTGCCTCCGGATCGAAGCCCGCCTGCGTGCGCACGTTGATCTTCTTCTTCGTGAGCTTCTCGATTTCCGAGAGGTACTTCTCTTCGTCCGGCGAGACGAACGAGATCGCTTCGCCTGAGGCACCCGCCCGGCCGGTGCGGCCGATGCGGTGGATGTAGTCCTCCGGGACGTGCGGCAGCTCGTAGTTCACCACGAGGGGCAGGTCGTCGACGTCGAGGCCGCGGGCCGCGACGTCGGTGGCCACGAGGATCTCGAGCTTCGACTCCTTGAAGGCCTGCAGCGCGTCGAGGCGCGCCCCTTGCGTCTTGTCGCCGTGGATGGCGGCGGTTTCGAGGCCGTCGCGCTCGAGCTGGCGGGCGAGGCGCGACGCTCCGTGCTTGGTGCGCACGAAGCACAGCACCTGGCGCAACCCGCGCGACTTCACGATGCTGGTAAGGAGCGCCCGCTTGGCGTCTTGCGGGACCTTGTAGACCGCCTGCTCGACGGTCTCCGCGGTCTGGTTGCGGCGCGCGACCTCGATGAGCACGGGCGCGTTGAGCAGCTGGTCGGCGAGCTTCTTGATCTCGTTGCTGAACGTGGCCGAGAAGAGGAGGTTCTGCCGTTTGGCGGTGACCGGCATCAGCGACATGATCCGCTTGATGTCGGGGATGAAGCCCATGTCCAGCATGCGGTCGGCCTCGTCGAGCACGAAGATCTCGACCTGCGACAGGCTCACGCTCTTTTGCTCGATGTGATCGAGCAGGCGCCCCGGTGTGGCCACGAGGATCTCCACCCCCGCGCGCACGATCGGCAACTGCTGGCGGATGTCCACGCCGCCGAATACGCAGGTGGAGCGCAGGCCGGTGTACTTGCCGTATTCCTTGATCGCTTCCTCGACCTGAATGGCGAGCTCGCGAGTCGGCGCCAGGATCAGCGCGCGCACGGGATGGCGTGCGGGCGAAGGGCTCGCGCTCGCCTGCGGCTGCAACCGTTGCAGGATCGGCAGGCCGAAGCCGGCGGTCTTGCCGGTGCCGGTCTGGGCACCGCCCATGACGTCCTTGCCGTCGAGGATGACGGGGATGGCCTGGGCCTGGATCGGGGTGGGGGACGTATAGCCGGCTTCGGTCACGGCCCGAAGGATCTCGGGACTCAGGCCGAGCTCGGAAAAGCTCGTGGCACTCATGGAAAACACTCCTGGCGCGGCCTACCGCGGGTTGCGCGGCTTCCGGTCCAGGCAGCGTAGACAGACGTTGCGAGGAAGGGCGCCTGCCGTGGATTGGAACGACGACCGCCGGGGCGCTTTCGATGGGCGGTGACCGGAACGGCCGCCCGAAACTACATTCTAGCCTAAGTTGCGGATTTAGAGAAGATTTTCAAGACGTCACCGAGCCCTGGCCCCTTTCGGCGGCGGCCCCCCGGCCGGACAACTTGCCTGGTTGTCAGCTAACTTGCACAATCCCCCCTGGGACTGACCATGACTTCTCCGGCGCACGCTTCCCCCCTGTCACCGCCCCATCGGCCGGTGCGCCTGGCCACGCAAGTGGCCGACACGCTGCGCGCGGCCATCGCGGCCGGGACGTGGGCGGCCGGAACCAGGCTCCCTCCAGGGCGCGTGCTCGCCGGTGAATTCGGTGTGAGTCGCGCCGTGATGCGCGAGGCCATGGCCGTGCTCGGTCATCTGGGCCTTGTCGCGGCTCGCCAGGGCTCCGGCGTGTTCGTCGCTGATCCCTTGCCGACCGCCGCGCCGCCGACGGCCACGGGCGAGCAAGGCGCACAGGCGGTGCTCGAGCAGTTCGAGCTGCGCCGGGCGATCGAAGTGGAGGCAGCGGCCCTGGCGGCGCGCCGTTGCACGCCCGATGCGCTGGCGCGCATCCAAGCGGCTCGCGACGCGCTCAATCGCCGAATCGATGAGGGCGTGGAGTCGGTCGAGGAGGGGTTCGCTTTTCACCGCGAGATCGTCCGTGCCTCCGGCAACCCGCAGCTCGTGAAGCTGCTGGACGACCTCAAGCCGACGCTCTTTGGAACGATGCGGGTCATGCGGGAGAACGCCGGCCAGCGCGAGCGCTTCACGGCCGAGGTCCGCCGCGAGCACGATGACGTCGTTGAGGCCATTGCCGCCGGCGATCCCGAGCGCGCGCGCCAGGCCGCGCTCACGCACTTCGCCGCCTCCGAGGTGCGCATTCGCGCCACGGAGACGGATATCTGGACCGCGGCGCAGCCCGCGGCCGCCGCGGACGGGCAGGGGGCGGCCAACGACGGCCGCTCGTCCGGACGTGCAACGACAGTCATGAAGGAGGGGTGATGCAGGCAACGAGGATAGTGTCGCGGGGATGGCGGGCATGCGTGGCCGCAATGGCGCTCGTCTGCGCTGTGGGCGTGGCAGCGCAGGACTATCCGTCCCGACCGGTCAAGATCGTCGTGGCGTCCGTCGCCGGTAGTGCGCCCGACGTGCTCGCGCGCGTGATGGCCGAGAAGCTGTCGGCCGGGTTAGGACAGCCGGTGGTGATCGACAACAAGCCCGGGGCGGGGGGCGTGGTGGGGATCGATAGCGTGGCCAAGGCCGCGCCCGACGGCTACACGCTCGCCATCGGTCACGACGGCACCATGGCCATCAACACGATCGTGTACAAGTCGCTTCCCTACGACCCAGCCACGGACTTCGCCGCCATTGCCCCGCTCGCCCTCAACGAGTTCGTGCTGGTGGCCAATCCCGGCACCGGCGTCAAGAGCGTCACCGACATGGTGGCCTATGCCAAAGCCAGGCCGGGCAAGGTGTCCTACGGCTCGGCCGGGGTGGGCACGCCCAACCACCTGTTCATGGAGCAACTCCTCAAGGCCGCGGGCATCTCGATGACGCACGTGCCTTACAAGGGCGGCGCCGCGGCCGTGACCGACCTCGTGGGTGGCCAGATCGACTTCATGCTGGCAGGCATGGCGCCCGCGCTGCCGCAGATCCGCGCCGGCAAGCTCGTCGCGGTGGCGGTGACCCAGCCCACCCGGTCGAAGGTGCTGCCCGAGGTTCCGACCGTCGGCGAAACGCTGCAGGGGTTCGGCACCAAGACGTGGTTCGGCCTGTTCGCGCCGGCCAAGACGCCGCCGCAAGTGGTGGAGCGCCTCAACCGCGAGGTGCGCAAGGTGCTCGCGGACAAGGACGTCGCGGACAAGCTCTCCGCACAAGGCATGGTCATCGAGACCGGCGATGCCGCCACGCTCGCCGCCACGGTGACGAGCGACCTTGCCCGTTACAAGGCCCTCGCCCCGCAGATCAAGCTCGATCCGAACTGATGGCGGCTGCGCGACCGCCGAGCTTCCTGGTGTTCATGACCGATCAGCAGCGGGCCGATCACCTGGGCTGCTACGGCAATCGCACGATCCGTACGCCGCACATCGACGGGATCGCGCAGCGTGGAACGCTCTTCGATCGCTGCTACGTGGCCTCCCCGGTGTGCATGCCCAATCGGGCGGCGCTGGCCACCGGACGGATGCCGGGCGTGGCGGGCGTGCGCATGAACGGCGTACCGCTGCCGCTGTCGGCCCGCACCCACGTGGAAGCACTGCGGGAGCGCGGGTGGCGCACGGCCCTCGTGGGTAAGGCGCATCTGCAGAACATGACCGATGTTCCGGCGACCTGGATGCATGCGGTCGATACCACGACCGGCGGGGTGCAGGCGACCACCGATGCGCGTACGGGTGCCGAGTACCAGCAGGAGTCGGCCGCGCGATGGCGCGATCCTGGGCACGCCGTGTCGACCCCCTACTACGGCTTCGACCATGTTGAGCTTTGCCTCGAGCACGGGGACGAGGTTGGTGGGGACTACGCGCGGTGGCTCGCGGCCCGTGGAGTGGATGCAGCGGCCCGCACGGGACCTGCCCGGCCGGGAGCGACCGAGGGCATGGTTGCGCCGCAGACGTGGCGCACCGGTCTCGCGGAGGACGACTATCCGAGCGCATTCGTGCGCGATCGCACGGTCGCATGGCTGGAAGCGCATGCGCGCCGGGGGGGCGATTCCCCGTTCTACGTGCAGTGCTCGTTTCCGGATCCGCATCATCCCTTCGCGCCGCCCGGTCGATGGTTCGATGCCTACCGGCCGGAAGACATCGAGCTGCCCGCGTCCTTCGCGGCAGGGGCGGCGAGCGCGCATCCCGTGGTCGCCGCGCTGCACGCGGAGCGGGTCGAAGGCCGGCGCAATGCCGCGCGCTCCAGTCGGGCCATTGCCGTGAACGAGGCGGAGGCGCGCCAGGCCATCGCGGTGAACTACGGCAGCATCGCGCTCGTCGACCACATGATCGGCGACGTGCTGGCGGCCCTGCAGCGGCTGGATCTCGCGCGCGACACCGTCGTCGTGTTCCTCAGCGATCACGGCGATTTCATGGGCGATCACGGGTTGCTGTTCAAGGGTCCGCTGCACTTGCGCAGTCTCATCCGCATGCCCTTCCTTTGGGCCGACCCCCAGAGTGCGGCTCGCGGCCGTCGAGAATCCCTGGCGAGCGCCATCGACCTTGCGCCTACGGTGCTCGCACGGGCGGGTGTCCCCGCCCATCACGGCTTGCAGGGCATCGACCTCGCGCCCGCGCTCGACGCCGCCGCGGCCACGCGTGACGCTGTGCTCATCGAGGAGTCGGGGCACCGCGCCTTGCCCGGCATGCGCTCGATGCCGCGCGTACGCACGCTCGTCACCGCGCGCTGGCGTCTGTCGGTCCATGCCGGCGAGGACTGGGGCGAACTGTACGATCTCTGTGACGATCCCGGCGAGTGTCGCAACCTGTGGCTCGACTCCGGGGCGGCGCAGGTTCGTGCCGAGCTTCTGTGGCAGCTCGCGGACGCACTCGCACGTCATGCCGACGAGTGTCCCTTACCGGCGCGCATGGCCTGACGTCCGTGCGTGCGCCCGCGCCTTGATCCATCCATGGCCATGACCGATCCCGCCCGTCCAGGCCTCGTCGTGTTCGACGAGCGCATCGCCGGCGTCTTCGCGGGCGCGGGCCCGCTCGAGCGGCTTGCCACGGGTGCGCGCTGGAGCGAAGGGCCGGTGTGGATCGCGGAGCGCGCCTGCGTGCTGTGGAGCGACATTCCCAACAATCGCATCCTGCGCTGGTCGCGCGCGAACGGGCTGGACGTATGGGCCGATGGCGTGGAGTTCACCAACGGCCACGCCCGCGATCGCGATGGCTCGCTCCTCCACTGCTCGCATGGCCTGCGCGCCGTGTACCGCACGTCGATCGATGGCGGCCCGCCCGACGTGATCGTCGATCGCTATCGCGGCCGCCGTTTCAACTCGCCCAACGACGTCGTGGTGAAGCGCGACGGCACCGTCTGGTTCACCGATCCCCCCTACGGCCTGCTCGTGCCGGAGGAGGGGCACGGCGGTGAGTCCGAGATCGGCGATTGCCACGTGTTCCGCTTCGATCCGGCCACCGGTGAGGTGGCGGCGGTGACCGACCTGCCGGAGCATCCGAACGGCCTCGCCTTCTCGCCCGACGAGTCCCTGCTCTATGTCTCGGACACCTCCGCCGCGCTCCCCGGTCATGGCAGCAACCACTGCCTGTTCGTGTTCGACGTGGTGGACGGTCGCCGGCTCGCCAATGGACGCCGCCTGGCCGACGTCTCGCCTGGGGTGCCGGACGGTTTCCGTGTCGACGTCCACGGCATGCTGTACACGAGCGCGCTCGACGGCGTGCACGTGCTGCACCCGGATGGGACCGATCTCGGCAGGATCTTGGTCCCGGAGAAGGTCGGCAACGTGTGCTTCGGCGGCGTCGACGGCGACCTCCTCTTCATCGCGGCATCGAGCTCCCTTTATGCCATCCGGCTCGCGACGCGCGGCGGCTGACGCCTCCGCCGTGCGGCGGCACGGTGCGCGCGCAGGGCGTCCGTGATCGACCTCGTCGTCGATTGGCTCGCCCTTCCGCTGAGCGGCGCCGTCGATCACGCGATCGAATCGCGACTGGCATGGCATGGCCGTCTGATGGTGCTTGCCTGGGCCGTGCTGCTTCCCCTGGGCGCGCTGGCCGCGCGATTCTTCAAGGTGTTGCCAGGCCAGGGGTGGCCGGAGGTGCTCGACAATGCCCGCTGGTGGCACGCCCATCGCCTTCTCCAGTACGC
>CALFEY010000147.1 GCA_937958295.1 uncultured Pseudomonadota bacterium | reverse complement strand
GACACCTCGTGGGCGGACCGCGAGTCGCAGGCTCGCTCGGACGGGGCCGGCGGCGATCACTTCGGCGGCGGCAGCTTCGGCGGGGACCGCTCCTTCGGAGGGGGCGGCGGTTGGGGCGGACGCTTCGGTGGTGGCGGCGGCTTCCGCGGCGGTGGGTTCCGGCGCTAGGTCGTTACCGCAGTCCAGCCGCGTGGCGGGCGCCGCGCGGCGGACATGCCGGCCCTCGAAGGCGCGCAATCCGTCGGGGGACGCATGCTTCTGGCATACTCGCCGACTGTCGCGCGTGCCCCCTGCCCGCGCGTCGCGAGTACCGCCATGAACGAGACGACCACCATGGAACGCCTGGGTCGCTACCAGATCCGGGAGATCATCGGCGAAGGTGCGATGGCCTGCGTTTACCGGGCCTTCGACCCCGAGATCAATCGCGCGCTCGCCATCAAGCTCCTCAAGGCGCAGCTCCGCCTCGACGGCGAGTACCGCAACCGCTTCCTGCGCGAGGCCAAGGGCGCGGGCGTGCTGTCGCATCCGAACATCGTCACGGTGTTCGACGTCGGCGAGGACCAGGGCCATCCGTACATCGCGATGGAACTCGTCGAAGGCGGCACGCTCGCCGACGAGATCAAGACGCGCAAGTCGCTCACCACCCGCGACATCGTGGAAATCGGCATCCAGCTCGCGCGCGCGCTCGACTACGCGCACAAGAAGGGCATCATCCATCGCGACGTGAAGCCCGGCAACATCATGATGCTGACCGACACCAACACCATCAAGGTGGCGGACTTCGGCATCTGCCGCATCGACGGCTCGGAGGCCAGCGACGCCACGCAGCAGACGCAGATCGGTAACGTGCTCGGCACGCCGCACTACATGTCGCCGGAGCAGGTGATCGGCGAGAAGGTCGACTCGCGCTCCGACCTCTTCTCCGCCGGCGTGGTGCTCTACCAACTGCTCACGGGGCACCTGCCGTTCGAGGGGGACACGCTCATCAGCGTGGCCTACAAGATCACCAAGACGGACCCGCCGTCGCTCGACAAGGTGCGCAGCGACCTGCCGCTATCGCTGCGGCGGGTGATCGAGCGGGCGCTCAAGAAGCAGCCGGACAAGCGCTTCCAGACCGGCGAGGAGTTCGCCCAGGCGTTGATCGGCGTGCAGCGCGAGCTCGCCGACGAAGAGGCCAAGAAGGGCCGCGTGCGCGGCGGCGTTCCGCTGGCGTTGCGCTGGGCGTTGACGATGGCTGCCGTGGTGGCGGTCACGATGACGCTCACCGCCACGGTGCTCTACAAGCAACAGTACGCCGCGATGATGGACCAGGTGAAGGACTACGGCGGCTCGCTCGCCAAGTTCACCGCCACGCAGAACGCCGTCCCCCTGCTCTCGGAAGACTGGGCGGCCATGGACGTGTTCATCCAGGAGGCGCTCGGTCGCCAGGAGAACTTCTCGTACATGAATGTGGTGGATCACCAAGGCGTCGTGCGCGCGAGCAACGTGGCCGCCGAGGTGAACCAGAAGTACGTCGCGCCCCCGCAGGGGGCGCCCATCACGACGAAGGACCCGCAGGTCACCCTGCAGAGCCAGCGTATGGCCGACGGGCGCCAGGTGCTCGATTTCGCGGCCCCCGTCCTCTTCCAGGGCAAGACCATCGGCAACGTCCACCTCGGCATCTACGAGGCGCCGCTCACGGCCGTGGCCAACCTCGTGCTCGTGCTCCTCGCAATCCTCACCGCGGTGACGGTGGCGGCGGTGGCGGGCGGTACCTACCTCCTCGCGCAGCGGTTGGCGCAGCCCATCCGCGTGCTCAAGAACTCGCTCGCGGAGCTTGCCAACGGCCGTCTCGACTACCGCATCGCCGAGGCGCGCAAGGACGAGTTCGGCGAGCTCTTCGCCGAGTTCGACAAGACCGCCGCCGCCCTCGAGAAGCGCTACGAGGGCGTGCCGACGTCCGCCCCGGGCACCGCGGGCGCGCACGTCACCGACTCGCACTGATCGGTTCCCCGCCCATGCGGCGCCCCCTTCCCGGCCCCGTCGCACGCCTGCTGGCCCCTTTGGCGGTCGTGCTCGTGCTGGCGGGCTGCGCCACGCCGCCGCCCGCCCCCGCGCCGGCGCCCGCGCCGCTGCCCGTGGTGATCGACGAGCCCGGTCCCGTGATCGCGCGCAGCGACGAGTTCGTGATCGTCACGGCCCAGGCAGGCGATACTCTCGAAGGACTCGCCAAGCGCTATCTTGACGACGCGGGGAAGGCTTGGTGGATCGCGCAGTTCAACAATCTCACGTCCGTGCGGACAGGACAGATCGTGGTCGTGCCGCTGCGCCAGCGCAATCCGCTCGGTGTGGTGGCCACGGGCTACCAGGCGGTGCCGATCCTCTGCTACCACCGCTTCGGTCCCCGCGCGACCAAGCTCAACGTCACGCCGCAGTCGTTCGAGCAGCAGATGGAGTTCCTTGCGCGCAACGGGTACACCGTCATCACCTTCGAGCGCCTGCAGCGCTTCCTCGCCGGCAAGGAAGCGCTGCCCGCGAAGTCGGTGGTGATCACCATCGACGACGGCTACCGCTCCACGTTCGAGATCGCCTACCCCATCCTCAAGAAGTACGGCTTTCCGGCCACCGTGTTCCTCTACACGGATTTCGTGGGCGCGTCCGATGCCATGACCTGGGCGCAGATGAAGGACATGACGTCGTCGAAACTCGTCACCATCCAGCCGCATTCCAAATCGCATGCCAACCTGACCGTGCGCCTGTCCGGCGAGACCGACGCCCGCTACCGCGAGCGCATCCGCCGCGAAGTGCTCGCGCCGCTCGGCGTGATCAAGGAACGCCTGGGCGAACCGACCTTCACGTATGCCTATCCGTACGGTGACGTGAACGAGTACGTCGTGGACCTCCTGGTGAAGGACGGCATCGCGCAGGGCGTCACGGTCACCCCCGGGGGCAATCCGTTCTACGCGTATCCGTACATGCTCCGGCGCAGCATGATCTTCGGCAACGAAGACCTGGACGCTTTCAAGTCCAAGCTCGTCACGTTCGTGCGCATGCCGCGATCGTGATGGCGCCGTTCCCGCGGACTCCTCTCGCCACCACGCTCGCCGTCCTGCTGGCGGGCGGCTGCGCCCAGGCACCGGTCGCCGATGCACCGGCGCCAGCCCCGGCGCCGCCCGTGGCCGTGGCCCCGGCGCCGCCGGTAAGCCGCACGATCACCGAGGTGCTCACGCGGCATCGCCGGCTCGCCGATGCCGCGCGCCAGGCAGGCGATCTCGCCACGGCCCAGACGCAGCTCGAGATCCTGGCCACGCTCGCGCCCACCGACGCCACCATCGCCCGCGATCTCGCCGACGTGCGCGCCGCGATCGCCAAGGAGGCGCGCGAGCAATATCAGGCGGGAAGCGCCGCGCTGGCGGCGGGCGACCTCGAGCGCGCCCAAGCGGCCATGCTGCGCGCGCTCGCCGTGGACCCGTCCCAGGCGGACGCCGCCAGGGCCTTGCGCGAGGTCGATCGGCGGCGCCTCACGCGCATCCAGGCCGACCGCGCCGCCAAGGCGCGCGCGCCCGACGACAGCGCCACCGCCATGCGCGCGCCGAGCCGAACAGCCGCCCCCGCGATGGGCGACGGTGGCAATGATGCCTTCGACGTCGACCAGGCGCTGGAGATGCTGCGCGCGGGCGATGCCAGCGGCGGCCTGCGTGACCTCAAGGCCTACGTCGACGCCAATCCCGGCAACCGCGCGGCACGCCAGCGCATCGGCACCGCGGTGGCCGACCGGGCGCGCGAGCTCGAGGACCAGGGGACGCGCGAGCAAGCCTTGGTGCTCTACGAGCAGGCGAGCGCCCTGCGCGGCGACAATGGCGGCGTGTGGGTGGCGCGAATGGTGCCGCTCAAGAAGAAACTGTCGCAGGAATACTTCGACAAGGGCACGCGCGCCTATCGCGCGAACCTCGCACAGGCGATCGGATTCTTCGAGACCAGCGTGCGCTACGACCCCGCCAACACGCAGGCGGCGATCAGGCTCAAGGAGGCGAAGGCCGCGCGGGACAACCTCGAGAAGATCAAGTAGGCGCCGCCGTGGGCGGCGCCTGTCCTACTTGCCGAACTTCTCGTTGAGCTTCTTGCGCAGGTCGATGGCGCGCTCGCGCTCGAGCTTCGCCTTCTGGTTGGTGGGCTCCAGGGCGAGCACGCGATCCCACTTGTTGATGGCATCGTCGAGGTTCTGCCGCTGGAAGGCCTGCGCGGCCTCGCGCTCGTAGCGGCGCACGAGCGAGTTGCGGGTTGCGTCACGTTGCGCGGCGGCATCCTTGTTGGCCGGGTCGCGCAGCGCCGCTTCGCGGTAGGCGTCGTAGGCTCCTTCCAGGTTGCCGGCCTTCTGCTGGTCGGCCCCCTGTTGCATCAATGCGAGCGAGGCGCTGCGTGGCGTGTTCACTTCCGGCGCGGCGGCCTTGGCGGCTTCGTCGGCAGGTTCGGGCGCAGTCGGAGCCGCAGGGGCGGCCGGGCGCGCCGTGGACGGCGAAACGGCGCCCGCAGGCGGCTGCCGGCCCGGGATCTTGATCACCTGGCCCGCGGCGAGCTTGCTCGGGTTGCTGATGTCGTTGTACTTGGCGAGGATGTGGAAACGAAAGCGGTCGCCCATGTACTGCTGCGCGATCTTGGACAGTGAGTCGTCGCGCTGGACCGTGTAGCGGAAGAAGACGGTGCCGAGCTCCTTCTGCGGATCCGCCTTGATCTGGTCCATGAGCTTCTTGGCGAGGTCGTTGGCCGGGTCG
>CALFEY010000146.1 GCA_937958295.1 uncultured Pseudomonadota bacterium | reverse complement strand
GGAGCGAGCGGCTCATGTACACCGCGCCGGGCAACGGGTTGCGATAGTACGGCGGGCACGGCGCAAAGCCCATCCTCGCGTAGAGGCGCCGCGCCTGTTCCATCTTTCCGAGCGTGTCGAGCTTGAGCGCGGTATAGCCGGCCCCGCGAGCGACGTCGACGAGCGCGCGCACGAGCGCTTCGCCGGCTCCGGCACCTCGGGCGATGGGACGCACATACAGGCGCTTGACCTCGCCCTCATGCGCCGCGGCGAGCGGGCGCAGCGCAATGCAGCCCACGACGGCGCCGGCGCGCTCGGCGAGGAGGATGGCCCCGCGCGGCGGCGCGTAGGCGCCGGGCAGGGTGGCGAACTCCTCCGCCACGCCCTGGAACGAGAGATCCACGCCGAGGGTGCGCACGTACTCGTCGAAGAGCGAGCGCGCGACTGCGACGTCGGCGGCCTGCACCGCCGGGCGGATGTGCACCTCGCTCAACTGGTGCGCTCGCAGGCGGTGACGCGCAAGTCGCTGCCGGCGTACTGGCCGGCGAGCTCGCGCAGGCGCGCCATGACCGGCTGCTGAGGATCGCGCACGACCACCAGCGTTTGCAGCACCGGCTGGGGACGCCGTTCGACCTTGGCCAGCGTCACGCCGAGCTGGGCCAGCTCCTCGGCGTAGGCCGTGGCGGCGGCTTCGTTGCGGAACGCCCCGAGCAGCACGAGGTACTGCCCGCGGGGACCGTCGGCCGTGGCGAGGTCCTTCACCCCGAGCTTGCGCAGCTCGGCGACACGGTTCTCGGCGGCCGCGCGGTTGGCGAACGGGCCCATGCTCACCGAAAAGCCGCTGTCGAACTCCACGCGTTTCTGCGTAACGAGGCGGCCGAGGCCGAGCGGCTCGAGCTCGGCCAGCGCGCGGGTGCGCTGCGGATCGGCGAGCGGTCCCCATTCCACGCAGACGTCAGCGAGCGCCGCCACCTTCGCGGGGCCGAGGGCCGCGACCTGCTGCGGCGTGAGGAGCTTGATCTTGTCCGGCTGCACCTGGTCCTGCAGGAGGATGCCTTCGCCGCTGCCGGTGTCCAGGCGTGTGTAGCCGTACAGCGTGAGATTGGCGAGGAGGAGCAGGACGATGACGATGCGCATGGCGACGGTGCCGGGGGGCGTGGCCCGCACCGCAGGGCGCGGTCGCGGCGCTTGCGATTATCCACGAAGCCGCGCGCCGGCGGCCAGCGGGGCCGACGAGCGCAGGGCGGTCCGGCGCGCGGTGCACCGCGGGTACGCGGACCGCGGCAGGCGGCCCGCACCCGGCGAACGGCTAGACGCGGCGGAGAGAGATCTCGCCGGAGAGGAAGCGGGCGCGACGGGGACCGTCGGCCAGCACGAGCGCCCCGGTGCTGTCGACGCCGGCCACGGTGCCCTTGACGCTGGCGCCATCGGGCAGGAGGAGCTTCACCGGCTTGCCCTGGTAGGCATGACGGCGCTGCCACTCGGCTGCGAACGCCGGGAAGCCGGTGCGCGCATAGGCATCGAGCGTGGACGCGAGTTCGGCGGCCAGCCGCGCCAGCAGGTGATTGCGATCGATGGCCGGCGCGCCGCGCCCCGCCACCGTGGTGAGGTCGCTCACCGGCTGCTCGATGTTGCGGCGAATCTCGGCCGGCAGGCGCACGTTCAGCCCCACGCCGACCACCACGGTGGACGGCCCGAGCGCATCGCCGTTGAGCTCGACCAGGATGCCACCCACCTTGAGGTGACGATGGACGAGGTCGTTGGGCCACTTGAGCTCGACGCCCGCAAGGCCCTCGGCCTCCAGCGCCTTGACCACGGCCACGCCCACCGCGAGCGACAGCCCGGCGAGGTAACCCGCGCCCTGCTCGTAGCGCCAGCCGATGGAAAACGTGAGGCTACCTCCGGCCACGGCCGTCCAGGCCTTGCCGCGGCGACCCCGGCCAGCGCTCTGCCATTCGGCGGCAAGCACCGCCCCATGGATGTCGCGGCGTTGCGCGCGGCGCAAAAGCTCGGTGGAGGTGGAGCCGATCTGGTCGACGACCTCGATTTCCAGCGACGGCAAATGGGTGCCCTTGGCCGTGAGCTCGGCCAATTTGCGGCGCACTTCCACGGCGTCGAGGAAGTCGGGAGTGGCGGTCAGGCGGTAGCCCAAGCCGCGGACGCGCTCGAGGGAAAGGCCCGCCGTCTCGGCCTGTTTCAAGAGCTGGGAGACGCGGGCGCGGGTCAACCCCACGGTCGCGGCAAGATCTTCGCCGGAATGGAAGGCGCCATCCGAGAGTTGGCGCAGGAGCGAGAATCCAAGAGGAGTGAGCACTGACATCTACCTGTCTGTTGCACTGCCAAATGTACCATGACAGCGCGTTGGGCGCACCAATTACGGGCCTGGGAATAGCGGATGTGCGGCCGCTGGGGCCAATTGCAAGCCTGTAGGACACCGCACCGCGCAAAAGGTTGGCAGGGCCTCATGCGGCGGGTGATCACCACGTTTATACCCCCGGGGGTCGGGGGTCAAGTACCGGGAAGTACTAGGCCGACATGCGGCGCAGCAATTCCGCGTGGAGGCGGGGGTCACCGCAGGCGATGACCGCGCCCCCTTGGTCGCAGGGGCCGCCCCCCCAATCGGTCATCACGCCGCCCGCGGCCTCCACCAGCGGGATGAGCGACTGCACGTCGTAGGCCTGGAGGCCGTTCTCGATCACAACGTCGACGAGGCCCATGGCGAGCTGGGTGTAGCAGTAGCAATCGCCGCCGTAGCGCAGGAACCGGGCGTTGCCGGACACGGTGTCGAGCGCCCGCCGCTCCGCCTCGGTGACGAACTGCCGGGGGTCGGTGGTGACCACCCAGGCATCCTCGATCTGCGGACAGCCGCGGGTGCGCAAGGTGCGCGACTCGCCCCCCCGCTGCCACCTCGCCGCGCCGCCTGCCACACCCAAGAAAGACTCGCCCACGAACGGTTGGTAGGTCACACCCAGCACCGGGCGCGTGCCGTCGTGCAGGGCGATGAGCACGGCCCAGTGGAGCTGCCCCAGGATGAAGCTCTTGGTCCCGTCGATGGGATCGATGACCCAGGTGAGCGGCGAGGTACCGACCTCGCGGCCGTGCTCCTCGCCGTGGATGCCGTGGTCGGGGTAGCGTGCCTTCACCGCCGCGCGGATGACCGTCTCGGCCGCGTGGTCGGCGACCGTGACGGGGTCGTAGCCCATGAAGTTGCGCTTGTCCTCCACCGCGAGGGCATTGCGGAAGTGCGGCAGGATCGCCTCCCCCGCCGCCACGGCCATGTCCTGGGCGAAGTCGAGGTAGGCGGCGGCGTCTTGGGGGCTCATCGCGGTGGCGCTCAATGCAGGGTGCGCGGGGTGGCCGGTGCGGGGGGCGTACCGGCGGCCGCCGCATCGGCGGCGACCACCACTTCGCGCTCGGCGTCGGCGGTGAGGACGTCGCGCCAGGCGCCCGTATTGTCGCGCTGCGCAAGCCACGCCGCGGTGTCGGCGATCGTGTCGCGCAGCGACCGTGTGGCGAGGCCGGCCCGCTCGGCCCGCGTGCAGTCGATCTGCATGAAGCCGGCCTCGTCCGCGAACGACGACGGGATCCACAGCGGCAGCCCCGTCCACGGCTCCACCTTCCTGTCGAGCAGCACGCTCTCCTCCACCCAGCGCGGCGTCGGCGTCTGCGCGCCGCCGGCAGCCGTGAGCGCGGCGACGAGGTCTGCGAACGTCCATTGCCCGCGCGGGCTCGTCGCGTTGTGCGTGCCTTCGAGTCCCTTGTCGAGGAGCACCAGCATGAAGGCGGCGAGATCGCGCACGTCGATGAGCTGGATGGGGCGATCCGGCGGGTTGGGGACGACCGCCACGTCGCTGCGATCCCCCATGAGCCGCGGCTGCACGAAGCGTGCGACCCAGTAGCCGAAGCGATCGGTAGGATCGTGCGGCCCCACGATGAGACCCGGCCGTACGTTGAGCGCGCGGGCACCGAACACGTCGGTGACCACGCGCTCGCAGGCGGCCTTGAGCGGCCCGTAGAACTTGCCGATCTCCTCCGTGTCCGGATCCTGCAGTGCGCCTACCGGGTCGCGCTCGGTGAGGCCCGGCCGGCTGGCATCGGTGAACACCGAGATGGACGACACGAAGAGGTAGCGCTCGACCCGGCGGTCGAGGAGCTCCGCGGAGGCCCTCACTACGCGAGGGACGTACCCGCACGTGTCGACCACCGCGTCCCACTCGCCGGCGGCGAGCGCGTCGAGCCCCGGCGCCTGACGCGGATCGCGGTTGCCCACGAGGTTGCGCACGCGCCCGCCCCAGTGATCCGGCTGCTTGCCGCGGGTGAACGTGGTCACCTCGTCGCCGCGCGCGAGCGCGGCGTCCACGAGGTGCCGGCCGAGGAAACGCGTGCCGCCCAGGACGAGGAGCTTCATCCGCCGCCTCCCCCGCTAGCCCTTGGGCACGATGCTGATGCCGTTCAGCTTTTCCTGCGCCTCGATGAGCGAGGGTACGAATTTGTCCCCGTAGCCCAGCAGGCTCGCGTTGACGAGGCTCTGGTGCACCGCTTCGCCCACGATGGCGGACACCGGCAGCGACTCGGCAAAGTGGGTGTAGTAGCGCAGGTCCTTCATCGCGTTGTCGATGGTGAACTTCATGCCGCCGAGGTCGCCTTTGTTCTCGAGCATCTTGCCCACGATCATCTGGAAGATGCCGGAATTGACGCCGCCGGCGGAGATCACCTGGTGCAGCTTGTGGATGGACAGGCCCGACTTCGCGGCGGCGGCGCAGGCCTCCGCCGTGGCGGTGGCGATGGCTTGCGCGATGAAGTTGTTGATGAGCTTCAGGATGATGCCGTGGCCCGCCGGGCCGGCGTGGATCACGTTCTCGGCGAAGGCCTGGAGCACCGGCTTCAGCTTCTCGAACGTGGCGTCGTCCGCACCCACCATGACGTTGAGCTTGCCGAGCTCCGCCTCGACGGGCGTGCGCGCGAGCGGCGCGTCGACGAAGAGCACGCCCTTGGCCGCGAGCTCCTCGCGCATCTTGGCCGTCGTCGCCGGCTCGCTCGTGGACGTGTCCACCACGATGAGCCCCTTGTGCGCCACCGCCGCGATGCCGTCCTTGCCGTTGATGATCTCCTCCACCTGCGGCGCGCCGGTCACGCACAGGAACACGATGTCGTTGCCCTTGGCGAGATCCGCGTTGGTCTTCACTTCCATGGCGCCCGCCGCGAGGATGTCCTCGAGTGGCTTGCGGTTGCGGTTGGCCCTGACGGTCAGCGGAAAGCCCTTCGTGACGAGGTTCTTGGCCATGCCGTGGCCCATGAGGCCGAGGCCGACGAATCCGATGCGGGGCTTGTCCATGCGCAGTTCTCCTTGGTTGTCTTCTGGGTACCGGGTGAGATTCAGTCCACGGCCGTGGGTTCCGCGACGGCGATCAGCGACCGCCGTCGCTCGTGCCACGTGAGCCAAAGCCCGCTGCCGGCAATGAGCATCATGCCGGCGAACGTCAGCGCGTCCGGCAAGTCACCGAACGCCAGCCAGCCGATCATCGTAGCGAAAACGAGATGAACATAGGTGAACGGCGTGAGCGCCGAAGCCGGCGCCCGCTGGAACGCGAGGATCAGCAGGAAATGCCCGGCGGTGCCCAGCACGCCGATGGCGAGCATGAGGCCCACGTCGAGCCAGGCCACGTCGACGCGCGAGCCGAACCAGGGCCACACGAGCGTCATGATCGCCACCCCCACGAGCGCAGGATAGAAGAGCGTGACCCGCGGGTCCTCTCCCGCCAGCATGCGGGTGGTGATCTGGTACACCGCGTAGCAGCCGGCAGAAGCCAGCGCCAGCAAGGACGCGCCGCGGAACAGGCCCGCCCCCGGCTGCACGATCATCAGCATGCCGACGAGGCCCGCCACCACGAACGCGGCGCGCGCGACGGTGAGCCGCTCGCCGAGAAAGACGATCGCGAGCACGATCACGATGGTCGGTGTGAGGTAGTTGAGCGCCGTGGCATCGGCGAGCGGCATCAAGGGCAGCGCCGACATGAAACATAGCGACGAGCCGATGAGCAGCACCCCGCGCACGAGCTGCATGGGCAGCTGCCGCGTATGCACCATGCGCACTCCCATCGAGGGCGCGAGCCACACCAGCATGGCAATCACCTGGGCGCCCCAGCGCGCCCACACGAGTAGCGGCACGGGATAACGCGAGGCGAGCCACTTGATGATGGCTTCGGACACCGAGAAGCACGCCACCGCGCCCACGATCATGAGGATCGCCGCGGATGGGATGTGCGCCGGGGCGCGCGTCATCGCTTGACGGCCACGAACGCGGCGAGCGGCGCCTGCTGCAGGCGGCGCATGGCAAGGCAGCCGTCGATCTTCTCGAGAGCTTCGCGATAGCGGCGCGGGCCGGCATCGGTCGTGGCGCTGCGCTGCTCGAAGACCTCCACGAAGAGCGCCCGCTCCCGGTACGTGCAGGCGCCGCTGGCCCGTACGGGCCAATAGCTCTGCGCCTCGAGCGGGACGCTCGCGGCGAGCGCGTCGGCGTTGGCCTTCATCCAGGCAAGCGCGGCGTAGCGCGTGCCGTCGCCTTCGAGGGCTTCGCGCAGCAGGCCCGAAGCCAGGCGCGACTGCTCGCCCGCCCCGAGGGCGAGCGCGAGGGCGCGGGCGAGCACGTGGGGATCGGTGAAGCCGCCCAGTGCAATGAGCACGTCCTCGCGCTCGTTGGGATCCTTGGTCGTGCGGGCCACGGCGAGGAGCGCGTCGAAGAGTTTCGGCGCGTCGGTGCCTGCGGTGCGCGTGGCCGCCAGCAGCACCATGCGGCGCGACTCCGGTGGGATCGCGCTGCGATGCTCGAGCCAGCGCTGCACGAGCTGCTGCGCCTTGCGCGAGAGGGCGGCATCCTGTCCACGCACGGCCACGAAGGGCACGGCATGTACTCGCAGGCGCTCCACGTCCGGCGTATCGCCCCGCTTGGGCAGCCATCCGAGGGCGCGGGCCCGATCCCCGAAGTGGCGACGCACCCAGGCGGCGTAATGGAGCTCGCCTTCGGCGTCGAACACGCCGGCCGGCACGCCCTCGGCGATCTCGAAGGCCCGGCGCGCCACCCGCGGCTCGGCCGCCCCGGCCTGGCGCGCGGCGATGCCCAGCACCACGGCGTAATCGAGGCCACCACCGCGGGCCAGGATGTCGAGGTCACCCAGGAACGGCTCGTAGTCGTTGGCGAGCACGCGGTCGCCCTTGGGTAGCGCGCCGTACAAGGCAGGCGACAGGCGCGGAAGGTAGTAGCCGATGCCGCTGCGGTTGGCCATCACCCACTGCGGACACGCGCCCCCCAGCGGGACGACCTCGCGCTCTTCGCGCAGCACTTGACATACCTCCCGGCTGCGCGTGGCATCCCCCACGTCGAAGCAGGCAGGGAAGGTCCAGGCCTGCGGCGGCGAAGGCGGCGCCCCCGCGGGCAGGAAGCGGCGTTGCGTCACGACGAGCTGCGGCGCCTTGCTGCAATCGAGCGCCACGTCGAGCACGGGCACGCCGGGGCGGTCGGCAAAGCCGCGGAACGCGGGCACGAGGGCATCGTCGGCCGCGCCGAGCACCGCGAAGAAGTCGTCGGCGGTGGCATTGCCCCAGGCGTACTTCGCCATGTAGCGCTGCACGCCGTCGCGAAACCTGTCGGGGCCGAGCCACTGCTCGAACATCCACAGGAGGGTCTCGCCCTTGGCGTAGGTGATGGCATCGAATGCACCGCGCGCGTCGTCGTAGCCCACCACCGGCTGGCGCAGCGCGCGCGCGCCGGCGATGCGGTCGAGGTCGAGCGCGGTGGAGCGCTGCCGCGAGCGCCAGCCGAGGCCCCACTCCGGACGCAACTCGTGCACGATCTTGGTGGCGAGCCAGGAGGCGAACGACTCGTTGAGCCACAGGTCGTTCCACCACGCCGGCGTGACGTAGTTGCCGAACCACATGTGCGCGATCTCGTGGGCCGTGATGCCCATGAAGCGCTGCTCGAAGAACGGCGATATCTCGTCGGGCTTGGCCAGCAGCACGCGGGCGGTGTAGGTGACGAGGCCCGGGTTCTCCATCGCGGCGCCGAACGTCGAGCGGGGATACGCGATGAGGTCGAGCTTGGCAAAGGGATAGGGCTGGCCGAAGTAGCGCTCGGTAGCCACGAGGATCGCACCGGCGTGCCGCGCGGCGTACTCGGCTTCGGCAGCGCGACCCTTGGGCGTGATGATCGAGATGGGCGTGCTGTTGCGGCCGGCGCGGCCGGCGTCGCGGACGTCGAAATCGCCCACCGCAAACGCCACGAGATACGACGGCAACAAGGGCGTGCGCTGGAACGTCACCTCGCGCTGGCCCGCGCCCGCGGCCCGCTCCTTGTCCACCGGCATGTTCGCGAAGGCTCGCAGGCCCTCCGGCACCACGAGCGTGAGGCGCCACGTGGCCTTGCGGTCGGGCTCGTCGAAGCACGGGAACACGCGCCGTGCATCCATGGGCTCGAGCTGCGTCACGGCGTACCAGCGATCGCGCTCCTGCTGGCGGAAGAGGCCGACGCCGCCCTTGCTGTCCATCGTGCCGCGCCAGGCGAGCGTGAGCTTGGCCTCGCCCGCGGCGAGCGGACGCGCGAACTTGAGCGCGATCACGTCATCGCTCACCACCGTGACGGCGGCCTCCTCCTGCGTGCCACCCACGCTCGCCTTGGCGGCGTGCACGTCGAGCCCGCGCGCATTGAGCCACACGGTATCCGTGACCTCCGGCAGTCGCACTACGATGCCGGCCGTGCCGCTGAACGTTTCGACGGCGGGGTCGATCACAAGGCGCAGGTCGTAGCGGAGCGCGACCACGTCGCGCGGCAGGCGCCCGCCGGCCGGCTGGCCCCAGGCCGGCCAGGCCACGAGGACGAACAGGAGCGGGGCTGCAACCAGGCACCCCATGCGCTTGCACCACGCAAGGCAGCGGGCGGCGGAGACGATCAAGGCGGGGTCGCGGTCGTGATAAACAAGTGACCGGGCGAACGCCCGGCCGGCTGCCATTTTACTGCAAGGGAGCCGGGGGCCGGGGGCGTCCGGGCTCCGCCGCCGGAACGCGCCGTGGCGGCACCACGGCGAGGATCGCCGCCCCCACCACGAGGGCCACCGCCACCGCCAGCGTGACGCCCGGCGAGCGCCCCGTCGTCCACAGCAGGAGCACGGTGGACAGCACCGGCGTGGCGTAGGCGAGCACGCCCACGATGCGCGGATCGCCGCGCTTCATGGCGATATCCCACAGGTAGAACGCCGCGCCCATCGGCCCCAGGCCCAGCAGCAGGAGCCGCCAGCCGTCTCCCGGCAGGAACGCCGCCGGCCGCTCGAAGAGGGCGTGGCACGCGAGCGCGAGGAGCCCGGAGACGAGCGCGAAGCCCCCGATGGCCCATGACGAGAACGGCAGCACGCGTCGCACGAGCAGCGAATAGCAGGCCCAGGTGATGGCCGATCCCGCAGCGAGCGCGAAGCCGAGGAGCGCGTCTGCGTCGAGCCGCGTTGGCGCAGCCCCGATTGCGAGCGCAGCGCCGGCGAATCCCGCAACGGCTGCCGCGCAATGACGGGCGGTGAGCGGCATGTCGGGCAGCAGCACCGGCGCGAGCAGCACGATGAGGAGCGGCCACAGGTAGTTGACGAGATTAGCCTCCACCGGGGGCGCCAAGCGCAAGGCGAGGAAGAGCAGCAAGTGAAACCCGAAAAGCCCCGCGACGCCGAGAAGCAGCGTGCGCCGCGGCACCCGCCATTGTCGCCAGCGCGCGAGGCCCGGCAGCGCCCCCAGCACGAGTGCGCAACCGGTGAGCAGGAACGGCGGCAGATGGGCAAGCGCGAGGCCCAGAGCGGCAAGCGTGGCCCAGAGGAGGATGGCGCCAGCGGCGGCAGCGTAGGGAAGCATAGGGGGCGGGCAGCAAGACGCGCGGCGCTACAATCTCGCACGGCCGTCGCCGCGATCGCAAGGAACCCTCGACATGTCTCGCACGCCCCCCCGCCCGGTCCAGATTCGCACCACGTGGCGATGATCGGCACCGGCCACGTCGACCGTTACCTCACCGCGAGCGAGGTCGGGCAGATCGTGGGCGAGGCGCTCGATGCGCTTGCCCCCGACGGCAAGCGCTTCCTCTTCATCATCCCCGACGGCACGCGCACGATGCCGATGCCGCAGATGGCGGCGCTCGTGCGCGACTCGTTGCGCGGGCGCGCCACGGCCGTGGACTTCCTCGTGGCCCTCGGCACGCACCAGCCGATGAGTGACGCGGCCCTGAGCGATCACCTCGGCTTCGCGATCCGCCACGGCGAGGGCGACGGCAGCCGAGTGTACAACCACGAGTGGGCGGACCCGGCCACGTTCCGCACCATCGGCACCATTGCCGCGGACGAGATCCGCGCGCTGTCGGGAAACCGCCTCGATCAGGACGTGCCGGTGGCGCTCAACAAGCGCATCTTCGACTACGACCAGATCGTGATCCTGGGGCCGGTGTTCCCGCACGAGGTCGTGGGCTTCTCCGGCGGCAACAAGTACTTCTTCCCTGGCATTGCGGGCGCGGAGGTGATCAACTTCACGCACTGGCTCGGCGCGCTCATCACCAACTACGAGGTGATCGGCTCCGGCTACACGCCGGTGCGCGCCGTGATCGATCGCGCGGCATCGATGGTCACGGTGCCCACGGCGTGCTTCGCGCTCGTAGTCACCAAGGACGGCATCGCCGGGCTGTACTGCGCGGACGCGCGCACGGCGTGGGAGCATGCCTCGGCGCTGTCGTCGCAGCGGCACATCGTGTGGCTCGACAAGCCGCTGCGAACGGTGATCTCGGTCATGCCGCCCATGTACGCCGACGTGTGGACCGCGGGGAAGGGCATGTACAAGATCGAGCCCGCCGTGGCCGACGGCGGCGAGGTCATCATCTACGCGCCGCACATCCACGACGTCAGCGTCACGCACGGCACGATCATCGAGGAGGTGGGCTACCACTGCCGCGACTACTTCACGGCCCAGGCCCAGCGCTTCGCGAAGTATCCCGGCGGCGTGCTCGCGCACTCCACGCACGTGAAGGGGCTCGGCACCTACGACCCCCACACCGGGATCGAGACGCCGCGAGTGACGGTGACCCTCGCCACCGGCATTGCCGAGGCCACGTGCCGCAAGATCAACCTCGGCTACCGCGACCCGGCATCGATCGACCTCGCCGCGTGGCAAGGGCGCGAGGCGGAAGGCATCCTCGTGGTGCCGCGGGCGGGGGAGATGCTCTACAAGCTGAAGACGGGGGTCTCGGCGAGCGTTTAGCGACGACGCCGACCCGCGCAGCGTCGACCTCGCCTTCCTGGCACGCCGCTCTTGCGGAACGAACGCACCGCGCGCTTTCAGGGGCAGAACATGGCCTTGAGGGTCGCCATCAGGCGTTCCACATCAGGGTTGTCGATGCGGTAGTGCAGCGTCTGGGACTCGCGGCGGAACGTCACGAGTCCCTCTTCGCGCATCTTCCCCAAGTGCTGCGACAAGGCCGACGGGCTCAGCGGCACATATTGCAGCATGGCGCCGACCGTCAGCTCGCCGTGCTCGATCAGCAGGCAGAGCACCAGCATCCGGTGCTCGTTGCCGATGACACGCAGGACCGCCGCGGCCTTGGCGGCGCCTTCCCGGATGAATCGCTCGTCCTTTTTCTTCAGTGTCACCGTCATTTAATTTAGATCATACTAATTTAGTATATTCTAATTTAAAGTGGTTCCTACGGGTGCGTGCCCAGAGGGAAACCCCGCTGCGCGGCCCGGCCCGTCGACGGACAACGGAGGAACGCATGTTCATCACCGGTTGGCCCACGCTGACTCCGTGCGCGGCGCGCGCGCGCTTCGGCACCTCGAACCCGCCCGCGTCTTCCCCGCATGGAGGCACCCCGGCATGAAGCGGAGGCACCATGCCATCGAGCACGCCGGCCCGCCGGCCGCCACCCGCCGCCGGCGCCGCGACTTCCTGCTGCTTTGTGCGGCCGGTGCCGCCGGCGCCGCGCTGACGGCAGCGCCGGCGCGTGCGGCGAACAAGGTCAAGACCACGGCACGGATCGTGATCGCCGGCGCCGGCGCCGCGGGCCTGGCGGCGGCATCTCGCCTGGCGGAGGCGCTCGATGGTGCGCAGATCACCGTGATCGACGCGCGCAAGGAGCACTTCTATCAGCCGGGCTTCACGCTGGTGGCGTCGGGGGTCAAACCCACAAGCTACGTGATATCGACGACCGCCGAGTACCTTCCGAAGGGCGTCGCGCTGGTGCAGGAACGCGTAGCCGAGCTCGACCCGGAAGGCAGGAAGGTCGTCACCGAAAGCGGCAAGGCCTACGGCTACGACTTCCTCATCGTCGCCACCGGGATGAAGCTGGAGTACGGCCTGATCGAAGGCATGGACGAGACCCTGATCGGCACGAACGGCATCGGCAGCATCTACCACAGCCCCGCCAAGGCCGAGGCCACGTGGCAGGCGATGTCGGCGTTCGCGGACAAGGGGGGACGGGGCGTATTCCTGCGTCCGGGCACGGAAATGAAGTGCGCAGGCGCGCCGCTTAAGTACACCTTCATCACGGACGACTACCTCAGCCGGCGTGGCCGGCGCAGCAAGTCCGAGGTCGTCTACAACTCGAACAACAAGGTCCTGTTCAGCGTGCCCATCGTCTCGGAGAAAGTACGCATGCTGTTCCAGGCGCGCGGTATCCAGGTGAACTACGAGCGCGTCCTCAAGGCCATCGACCCGGGCAAGCGCATTGCCACGTTCGTCACCCCGAACGGGCCCGAGGAGCAGGGCTACGACTTCATCCACGTCATTCCGCCCATGCGGGCGCCCGAGGCCGTCCGCAACAGCCCGCTGCCCTGGCAGACCGGTCCCTGGGCCGCCGAGGGCTGGATGGAGGTCGACAAGGGCACGCTGCGCCACGTGCGCTACCGCAACGTCTTCGGCGTCGGCGACATCGCCGGCGTGCCGAAGGGCAAGACCGCCGCCAGCGTGAAGTGGCAGGTGCCCGTTGCGGTCGATCACCTCGTGGCCGAGATCGCGGGGAGGACCTCGACCGCCCAGTACACCGGGTACACCTCGTGCCCGCTGATCACCCGGCTGGGCCAGGCCATGCTCGTGGAGTTCGACTACCAGAACAACCTGGTGCCCTCCTTTGCCGGCGTGATCGCGCCGCTGGAGGAGTTGTGGATCAGCTGGGTCATGAAAACCATGGCGCTGAAGCCCACCTACATCAGCATGCTGCGCGGCCGCGCGTGAGGAGACACCGCCGTGAAGGAACTCGATCCCGTCATCCTGCTTGCCGTCTTCCAGGAGATGCTCGGTCCGTGGCTGTGGCTGCTGCTGGCGGTGGCAGTCGTCGGCCTCCTCGCGTTCGCCATGCTGCTCGTTCGCGAGAGGGGTATCGTGCCGCGCCGCCTGGTGCGGGCGGAGGCCCTGGGCATCGTCGGGGGCGTTCTGGCGCTGGTCCTGATGGCCAGGGTGTCGTCCTCGGGTTTCACCGATGCCGGCGGCCCGGCGGACTGGTTCCTGATCGCCCTGGTATTCGGGGTGGGCCTCGCCGGGTCCACCATCCTGATCTACACCGCGGCAGGCTGGTGGTCGTCCCGGCGGGCATCGCCGACGACAGCCCGAGTCGGATGAGGCGGTCATCGCCGGGGCCCGCGACTGGAGCGGGTGAAGGGAATCGAACCCTCGTCGTAAGCTTGGGAAGCTTCTGCTCTACCATTGAGCTACACCCGCGACGGCTGCCATTCTACCGTGGCGTCGGGACCCTGAGCGGGCGCAGGAGGAAACGATGGGGGCAGGGGCGGTACCGAATGTAGTCACGATCGCGGGGGTCGATCCTTCGGGCGGCGCGGGTGTGCTTGCCGACGTCAAGGCGATCAGCGCCAACGGCGCCTACGCCTGCGGCGTGATCGCCGCGCTGACCGCGCAGAACACGCAAGGGGTGACCGGGATTCAGCCTGTGCCCGCCGCCTTCGTGCGGCTGCAGATCGACACCCTGTTTTCCGACCTCGCGATCGCCGCGGTGAAGATCGGCATGCTCGGCCAGGCTGCGGTCACGCTGGCGGTCGCCGATCGCCTCGCGCACTGGAAGCCCGTCACCTGCGTGCTCGATCCCGTCATGATCGCGAAGAGCGGCGATGCCCTCCTCGATCGGGACGCGGTCGGCGCCCTGCGCGAGGGGCTGCTGCCGCTTGCCACGATGCTCACGCCCAACCTCCCGGAGGCAGGCGTGCTCCTGGAGCAGCGACCACCGGAAACCATGGGGGAAATGCGTCGCGCCGCGGAGCGGTTGCGCGAGGCGATGGCCCACGACGGCCAGCGCTGGGTGTACCTGAAGGGCGGGCACCTGCCAGGGAGCACCGCGATCGACCTCCTGCACGACGGCGACCGCATGATCGAGCTCGCTGCGCCGCGCATCGACACGAAGAACACCCACGGGACCGGTTGCACGCTGTCCTCCGCGTTGGCCGCCCTCATTGCGCAGTCGTCCGACGTGCCCGCGGCAGCGCGTCGCGCCAAGGACTATCTCACCGGCGCCATCCGGGCCTCCGGCGAGCTCGATGCCGGCAAGGGGCACGGCCCGGTCCATCACTTCTGGAAGCTCTGGCAGGGCCCGTCCTGACGTCGCGGAAGGCGCGCCGGCAACGCGGGAACGGCGCGACCGGCGCGGCCGCACGAATGCCTTGCCCGCACTTCGGGTTCGCGTTACTGTCCGTCCCACGCTAGGGGTCCTGGCCGGCACGCAAGTGCCGGTCGGGTGAGATCAAACCCTTGGAACCTGATCCGGATAATGCCGGCGCAGGGAAGCGTGAAGCGACTGCCCTTTCCTTGCCGCTTCCGCCTCCTCGTGCCGCGATCTTTTCGAGGAGTGCTGCCATGAATGCCAACGACCGTTTCTTCGCGCGTGACGCGAAGGTGGACTCGGCCGCCGTTGCGCCGCTGCCGGCGTCGCGCAAGATCTACGTCGAAGGCTCCCGCCCCGACATCCGCGTGCCCATGCGCGAGATCGCGCAAAGCGATACGCCCGCATCGTTCGGCGCGGAGAAGAACCCGTCACTCGCCGTCTACGATTGCTCGGGACCGTACACCGATCCGACGGTGGCCATCGACATCCGCAAGGGTCTCGCGCCACTGCGTTCCGTGTGGATCGCCGAGCGCAACGACACGGAAGAGCTCGCGGGGCCATCGTCGGCGTTTGGCCAGGCGCGTCTCGCCGACCCCGAGCTCGCGGGCCTTCGCTTCGACCTCCATCGCAAGCCGCGGCGCGCAAAGGCGGGGGCCAACGTCAGCCAGATGCACTATGCGCGGCGCGGCATCGTCACGCCCGAGATGGAATTCGTGGCCATCCGCGAGAACCAGTTGCGCGCCGAGCTCGTGGGGGCATTTCCCGCCAGCGTGAAGCGGCAGCATCCGGGACAGAGCTTCGGCGCTGCCATTCCGGATGTCATCACGCCCGAGTTTGTGCGCGACGAGGTGGCGCGCGGTCGCGCGATCATCCCCAGCAACATCAATCACCCCGAGAGCGAGCCGATGATCATCGGCCGCAACTTCCTCGTGAAGATCAATGCCAACATCGGCAACTCCGCGGTGTCCTCGTCGATCGGCGAGGAAGTGGAGAAGATGACGTGGGCCATCCGCTGGGGCGGCGACACGGTGATGGACCTGTCCACCGGCAAGAACATCCACGAGACGCGCGAGTGGATCGTGCGCAACTCGCCGGTGCCGATCGGC
>CALFEY010000145.1 GCA_937958295.1 uncultured Pseudomonadota bacterium | reverse complement strand
CAACCAGTTCGACGAGGCCGCCGGGCCCCCGCCCACGCTTTACACCTTTCCCCTGTCCATCGACAGCGACGCCCGGCTGATCGCGCGACGCATCCGCGACACCCCGCCCGCAGCCACTGCCACGCAAGGTCCGGTCATCCTCTCCACCGAGACGCCGCTCATGCGCCGCTTCGCTGCGGCCTTCGCGGCGGAGTGGCAGCTGGGGGGCGGCAGCGTGCCCGGCACCTTCAAGTACGACGGCTCCGTGGACGCCATGACGAGCGTGCGCCGCGAGCTGTCGCGACGGCCTCCCGCCGCGGTGCTCCTCGCCATGGACGGCACGAGCGCGGCGCAAGCCAAGCCCTACATGGGCGTGCTGCCCACCTATGCGAGCGCGCTCGTGTTCGAGCGTGACATCACGGCGACGGTGCGCGACCTGGACGGCCTCGTGCTCACCGAGATCCCGTGGATCGTCACGCCCAATGCCCCTCAGTTCGCGGGCCTGCCCCGGCGCGAGTTCCCCAGCACGGCGCTCACGCGCCTGTACGCGCTCGGCCTGGACGCCTTCCGCATCGCGAGCGCCTTCCGCGAGAGTGCACCGGAGCGCCTCGCCTTCGACGGCGCCACCGGGCAGGTCACGCTCGAAGGACGCCAGTTCAACCGCGAGGGCCGCTTCGCGATCTTCCGCGAAGGGACCCTCGTACCCTTCGATGGTCCGCGCTGACGCCGCGCCCCACCTCGTGCGCGGCGCGCAGGCAGAAGCGCTCGCCGCGCAATACCTGGAGGCGCACGGGCTCGTCATCCTGGCCCGCAACTTCCGCACGCGCCGCGGCGAGATCGACCTCGTCGCGCGCGACGGCGACACCCTGGTCTTCGTGGAAGTGCGCTATCGCTCGCGCAGCGACTTCGGCGGGGCCGCCGCAAGCGTCACGGTGCGCAAGCAGCAGCGCATCGTGGCAGCCTCGCTCGCCTACCTCGCCCGCCTGCGCCGCGAGCCGCCGTGCCGCTTCGACGCCATCCTGCTCGACCGCCTCGAACCCGGCCGTATCGTGTGGGAACGTGACGTGATCGCGCGGGACTGACCCCCGCCCCTTGCTAAAATGCCGCCGCCATGACCGACTACGACAAGCGCGTTCGCGACCACTTCGCCGATAGTGCCCGACTGAAGCAGGACGCCGCGGCCGTCCTGGCGCCGGACATCGCCCGCGCGGGGGCCCTGATGGCCGAGCGCCTGCTGGCCGACGGCAAGATCCTCGCCTGCGGCAATGGCGGCTCCGCCGCGGATGCCCAGCACTTCGCCGCAGAGCTCGTGGGACGCTTCGAGCGCGAGCGCCCGGAGCTGCCTGCGATCGCCCTCACCACCGACACGTCGCTCCTCACCGCCGTGGCCAACGACTACTCTTTCGAGCAGGTCTTCGCCAAGTCGGTGCGCGCCTTGGGGGCCAAGGGGGACGTGCTCTTGGCCATCTCCACCTCCGGCAACTCCGGCAACGTGATCGCCGCGATCGAGGCCGCGCACGCGCGCGAGATGCGCATCGTGGCCATGACGGGCAAGGGCGGTGGCCGCATCGGTGAACTCCTGGCGCCTGCCGATGTCCATTTGTGCGTGCCACATCCGCGCACTTGCCGCATCCAGGAAGTTCATTTGCTCATGATCCATTGCATGTGCGACATCATCGACGCCACGCTGCTCGGCGATCTCGAGGGCGAAGCCTGATGCCGCCGCAGGCCGCCGGTGAGGCCACGCCGCACGGTACCGCGCGCGGCACGGCCCCGGTGAGCCGCACCGACCGCGTGGGCCTCGTGGCCACGATCGTCACGGCGTGCACGATCGCCGTTGCGGCGCCCATGCTCTCGGGCTGCGTGCCGGCCGTGGTGGCAGCAGGCGCCGGCGGCGCCGCTCTCGTGGCCACCGACCGGCGCACCGCGGGCACGCAGGTGGACGACGAGGGTATCGAGCTCAAGATCCAGAACCAGGTCACCAACCTCTACGGCGAAACGGCGCACGTCAACGTCACGAGCTACAACGGCCGGGTGCTCCTCACCGGCGAGGCTCCCAGCGCCGACGTCGCCGCGAGCATCGGCGGCTTCGCCAAGGGCACGGAGAAGGTCAAGAGCGTGCAGAACGAGCTGGTGGTGGCGCCGCCCACCAATCTCGGCCAGCGCACCAACGACACGTACATCACCTCGAAGGTGAAGGCGCGCTTCATCGAGGCCAATCGCTTCCCGCCCAACGCGGTGAAGGTCGTGACCGAGCGCGGAGTCGTCTATCTGGTGGGTATCGTGACCCGGCCCGAGGGCGATATCGCCGGCGAGACCGCCGCCACCACCACCGGCGTGCTCAAGGTGGTCAAGGTCTTCGAGTACCGCTGACCGCCTGGGCTCCGCCGTGATGCGCGCCGAGGACAAGGTTGCCACGCCACAGAACGCGCTGGCGCGCATCGCCGCGTTGCCGCGCCCGCTGGTGCTGACCAACGGCGTGTTCGATCTCCTGCACCGCGGTCACGTGAACTACCTCGAGGCAGCGCGGGCCGAGGGCGCGAGCCTCGTGGTGGCGGTGAACTCCGACGCCAGCGTGCGCCGCCTGGGCAAGGGCGACGACCGGCCGCTCAACACGCTCGACGACCGCATGGCCGTGCTCGCCGCGCTCGCCGCGGTGGACCTCGTGGTCCCCTTCGACGACGACACGCCGCGCGACCTCATCGTGGCGGCGATGCCCGACGTCCTCGTCAAAGGCGGCGACTACACCGCCGACACCACCGCCGGCGCGGCCGAGGTCATCGCCCACGGCGGGCGTTTCGCCGCGATTCCCTTCGCGTTCGACCGCTCCACCACGGCCCTCGTCCGCCGCATCCGTACCTAGGGTAGGGCCGGGCTATAATTCCCCGTGTTGTCCACGCCTCCCCAAGACGCATGAACACGCAGCACGCGGACCAGGAAGTCGACGCGCGCGGTCTTAACTGCCCGCTGCCGATCCTGCGCACCAAGAAGACGCTCAACACGATGGCTCCGGGCCAGGTCTTGCACATCGTGGCAACGGACCCCGGTAGCGTGCGCGACTTCGAGGCCTTCGCCCGTCAGACCGGCCACGAGCTGCTCGAGCACGCGGAGCGCGACGGCGCATTCCACTTCTACCTCAAGCACCGCTAGGCCCGCGACCCGCGAGGTCGGCCGGGCGCGACGCCCGCCGCGCTACCGCCGGTAACGGTTGAGGAACTCCGCCACGATGCCCTTCTGCGAGCGGTCGATCGCGCTATCGAGCGAGCGGTCGTTCGGATCGTATTGCTTGGCCTTGCGGAAGGCCACGATCGCGTCCTGGTGATAGCCCTGTGCCTGCAGGGCCGTGCCCAGGCAGCGGAAGGAGTCGGCGTTGGCGAGCTCGAGCTCCGTCCATGCCTTGCACAGCTCGGCCGCCCGCCGCCAGTTGCCCGCGCGCAGCATGCGCGGACCTTCTACGCTTACCACGGCGATTTTTGCCTTCCGTTCGGCGAACATGGTGGCAACTTCGGCGTCGATGGGCGCCGAAGGATCGACCGGACGCGACGCCGAGGGGACCGGCACCCTCACCGTGCCGTCGGCAGGCAGCGTGGTGATGGGCGCACTCGCGCGGGCCACGGGCGCCGGTGGCGGCACCGCCTGAACGCTGCCCGCGGGGGGGGGTGCGATCGACGGTAGCCCCGAAATGCGCCCCGCGCCGCCGGCGAAGCCCCCCGTTATGGTATTGGCGGAGGGAATGGCGTCCGCGATCGTGGTGCGCGCCCACGCGATCGACTCGGCCATCGGCTGGTGCCAGGCCACGCCGTACAGCCAGAGCATGGCCGCGAGTCCGCACACGCCGGTGACGGTGTTGAGCACGCCAGGCGGGCCATGGGTCACGAGCACGTCCTGCGCGAAGTCCCAGTCGGTCTCCTGGTTCTGGGCGAGCTTTTCGTAGGCTACCGCGATCAGTACCGGGGCGAGGAGCGGGAAGCCGCAGCCCACCCCTTCCCACCACACGCGTAAGGACCGCCGCAACGCCCGGCGCAATTGCGCTCGGGTGTCTCGCGGGGCATAGGCGTCGGAGATGGAGAATTGGAGAAAGACGCCGAAGAGCCACTTGCCGGGCGTGGTGCCGATCGACGCGATGAGCAATGCCTCGATCGGGACGAAGCTCGCCGTGATGAGCACCGGGGCCAGCAACGGGTGCCCCAGCCAGAATGCGACCTCCGTGGCGATCACACCCACACCCCGCAGCTCGGAGAGCAGGAGTGCCAGCACGAGGCCCCAGATCGCGTAGTCGAACAGCCGCGCCGCCAGGCGCTGCCAGGGACGCGGTTCGCTGGTACGCCCGGACTTGGCCCGCTCGAGCTCGGCCATGCGCAGCTGGAAGATCCAGCTCGCGTCTTCCTGCGGCTGGTTGGTGCCCAGGAACACGCTCTTCTCGCGCCGCCAGTTGAGGATCGCGAGGTCGGTCTGCGGCACCAGCACCGGTTGCGGGCTGCCGCGACGGCGGCGGAGGTACGCCACCCCGTGCACGGCGCCGTAGACGAGCGTGAGCACGAGCAGCGTGATCGTGAGCCACACGAGCACCTGCTTGGCCACGAGAATGGTGTCGGCGGGCGTGACGAAGACGATGGCCGCCGCGATGAATGCCCCGAAGAAGGCGCACAGGCCGATGGTCACGATGGGCGAGCGCCCGAACGAGGCCACCCGCTCCGTCAGCCCGGGATGATGCGGATTGCGCTCGGGCGGCGGCTCCACGGCGTCGAGGCCCGTCTCGAGCTCCTCGTCCATCGCCTCCTGGCTCTTCTTGGCGGCCGGCTCCTCGAGCTTGCCGACGTCGGTCTGCTCCCCGGCCTCGGCGACGGCATGGCTCACCACGTGCGCGATGCGCTGCTCGGTGGTCCCGGCGGAGAGGGCGAGCTCCTGGTCGTAGCGAATGCGCCGCTCCGAGTCGGACAGGATGCGGCTGGCGTGGTTGATGAAGCGCAGGGCCTCCTCGACGTTGCCCTGGCCGTCGCGCGTCTTGGCGTAGTACTTGCGGATCAGCCGGCGCAACGCGGCCCGCACGTCCTCGTCGGAGGAAGTGGGCAGGATACCGAGCGCCTCGTACAACGTTGCCTTCATGCGGGCGGGGTTCTCGCCTTGGACCCTCGATTATGCCGTTGGAATGTCGCGGCGAAACCCCTGTCGGGGTGCACGCTAAAAAGCAAGAAACGAGCCGCCGGCCCGTTCGGGGTCAGGGGAAACGCCGAGGTGCAGAGCCGGGCCGCTCCGCGCGGACGGCGCGGAAACGAAAAACGGCCCCGAAGGGCCGTCTCTCGCGAAGGACGTCGGAGGCGGGGCGAAACAGCGCCGCGTCCGCGCCGGACCTACTCGCCCTTGGGGGCGGCGGCCTTGTGGTGCTCGAGCTTTTCGCGGATGCGCGCCGACTTGCCGGAGCGGTCACGGAGGTAGTAGAGCTTGGCGCGGCGGACGTCGCCCTTGCGCTTCACTTCGATGGAGGCGAGCAACGGGGAGTACGTCTGGAACGTGCGCTCCACGCCTTCGCCGCTGCTGATCTTGCGCACGGTGAACGACGAATTGAGGCCGCGGTTGCGCTTGCCGATGACCACGCCTTCGTAGGCCTGCACGCGCTTGCGCTCGCCTTCGACCACGTTCACGTTGACGATGACGGTATCCCCCGGCGAGAACTCGGGGATCGTCTTGTTGAGCCGCGCGATCTCTTCGCGCTCGAGCGTTTCGATGATGTTCATGACCTTCTTCCTTCGGTTGGACGGCGATCAGCGCAGGGTTGGGTCCCTCTCGGGTGTCCCGAAGCCTGATGAGCACCAGGTTCGTTATCGTGCTGCCACTGCCTCGTTTACTACCTCTGCGGGTCCTGCGCGCCGGGGCCGAGCAACGCGGCCTCGTCCTTCGTGAGCGTGCGGCCGGCCAGCAGGTCGGGCCGCCGCTCCCGCGTGCGCTGCAACGACTGTGCAAGGCGCCAGCGGCGAATCCTTTCGTGATGCCCCGACAACAGCACGTCGGGTACCGCCACTCCTTCGTACACCTCGGGGCGGGTGTAGTGCGGACAATCGAGCAGCCCTTCGGCGAAGGAGTCCTCGCGGGCCGACTGCTCGTCGTTCAACGCTCCCGGCAACAGCCGCGCGATCGCATCGATCAGCATCAGCGCCGGCAGCTCGCCGCCCGACACGACGAAATCGCCGATGGCGATCTCCTCGTCCACTTCCCGAGCGATGAGCCGCTCGTCAATCCCTTCGTAGCGCCCCGCCAGCAGGACGTACCCGGCCGTTGCCGCCGCCGAGAGCGCCGCCACCCGGGCGTGCTTGAGCGGGACACCCGCCGGCGTGAGGTGGATCACCCGCGTGGCACTCGCTCCCGCCGCGGCCTGGGCCGCCCTGGCAGCCGCGATGGCCTTGGCCAAC
>CALFEY010000144.1 GCA_937958295.1 uncultured Pseudomonadota bacterium | reverse complement strand
GAGGCCCTGCGCGAGAAGGTGTGGCCGCTCTTCGCCACCGGCAAGGTGCAGGTGGTGCTCGCACAGACGTTCCCGCTCGAGCAGGCGGCGCAAGCACACGCGCTCATGGAGTCCGGCACACTCATCGGCAAGATCGCGCTCGAGGTGCGCGGAGGCTAGGCCGCACGCGACGCTGCGCGCCGCGCAAGGTCAGTACGTCGCGCGGCCGCCCGAGAGATCGAACACGGCGCCCGTGGAGAAGGAGCACTCCTCGCTCGCGAGCCAGCAGATGAGGGAGGCGATCTCCTCCACGAGCCCGAAGCGACCCACCGGTATCTTGGACAGCATGAAGTCGATGTGCTGCTGGGTCATCTGGTCGAAGATGGCCGTGCGCACGGCGGCGGGCGTGACGCAGTTCACGCGGATGTGCGTGGAGGCGAGCTCCTTGCCGAGCGACTTGGTGAGGCCTATCACGGCGGCCTTCGACGCGCTGTAGGCGGAGGCATTCGGGTTGCCCTCCTTGCCGGCCACCGATGCCACGTTGACGATGCGGCCGTAGTTCTTGCGACGCATGATCGGCACCACAGCCTTGTTGCACAGGAACACGCCGTTCACGTTCACGTCGAATACGCGCTTCCACTCCTCCACCGGGTAGTCGGCGAGCGGCACGTTGGGTCCGGTGATGCCTGCCGAGCACACCAGGACGTCGATGCCACCCAGCGCGCCGGCGGTGGCTTGTGCCGCGGCATCGACGGCCGCCGGGTCGGCCACGTCCACCTCGCGGGTGTGCGCCGCGGCGCCGAGGATCTCACGGGCTGCGGCGAGCGCGCCCTCGTCGCGATCCCACAGCGACACGCGCGCCCCGCTCGCGACCAGGCGCCGGGCCACGGCCAGGCCAATGCCCTGGGCACCGCCCGTAACCACCCCGGTGCGTCCGGCAAAATCGAGCGCGTTCATGCGAGTTCCTCGAAGAGTCTTGAAGAGAGCCGTCGAGGATAGCAAACCGGCGCGGGCGAGCGCCGCGTTAGCGGAAGAGCGTCGCCACGCCGAGCGCGAACGCCGCGAGCGCGACGACGCCCAGCACGAGCACGAGGCCGAACATCGTGTGGCGGGTGTCGCTCTGGAACGTGAGCATGTCGTCCATGAGCTCGGCCACCTGCGCGTTGGTGGCCGTGGAGATCGGCACGGCGTCGGTCGCGGGCATTGCCCCAGACGCGCGAGCCCCGGCGCCATCGGCGAGGTCGAGCGGCAGTATCATCACGAAATTCGTGACGGAAAGCACGCGCTGGTCGGCGTTCTCCCAAACCTTCTCGCGCGCGCCGGAGCGCACTCGATAGGTGAGGCCACCGCCGGCGGCCGCGCCTCCCGCATCGACCATGAAACGGGTGGGCATGCGTCCGGCATTGGCGGCGTCGAGGAGCGCGGCGAACTTGTCCTGCGCCATGGCCACTTCGACCTGATACTTGGCCGGTGCGGCATTCGCGCCGTCGCCGCTCGCTGGGACGTAGGCGAGCGAGCCGATGCGACCGTTGCCGGTGGCCCCATGCCCGTTGGCGTTGCCGTTGGCATCCGCGCGCACTTCACGGATGCGCAGCACGCCGGACAAGTCGCGCAGCGACTCACCGGTGGCGAGCGTCACGACATCGTCGTCGAGCGCGACCTTGAGCACCACGACGCTCGGCCGCGCGTGCTCCATCACGAGCCGCGCCTTGGTCGGGCGAAATCCCACTAGCGGCATACCTGTCGGCGCGCCTCTCATGACACGTCCGCACGGCTTCGCGGGGCGAAGGCCGATTGCGAAAAATGTACTCGCGCCGGATTCTAAGGCAATGCACGGTCGAAACATACCGTTTGCGCACGCCTCCCGGGATTGCCGTGAGTCTCGCGCACGGGAACATCGCGAGGGCGCAAGTTGTGAGCCACAGATGCCATTGTCATATGTCCGGGCTTAGGGGACAATTCTGGTCCCCGCCTCGTGCCCAGGATCCGTTCATGCGAACGCCGATCGCCGCTTGCCTTTGCGCCTTCCTCTGCCTTGCCGCCCACGCGGAGGCGACCGGCCGCGTGCGCGCCGGTGTGGAGAAGGCCCCCAAGGTCATGGCGCGGATCGGCTCGATCAATGCATCCTCGGATGCCGCGCAGCTCGCGTCCCTGTTGGCGGGACCGGGCGTCACCATCTCCAACGCGCGCCTCATCGGCGACACGGAAGCCACGGGCACCTTCGTCAATGCGCAGGCCGACGTGGGCTTCGCCAATGGCGTCGTGCTCTCGACGGGCCGGGTAACCGACCTGGACGGCCCCAATCGCTTCGATTCCACCGGCCACGACTTCGACCGGGCCGGCGACGCCGCTCTCGATGCGCTCGTCGCGCCCGGGCGCACGCAGGATGCGGTGATCCTGGAGTTCGACGTGACGCCGACCTCGGGCACGATCGCGATCAGCTATGTCTTCGGGTCCGAGGAATACAACGAGTTCGTGGGCACGCCGTTCAACGACGTCGCGGCCATCTTCGTGAACGGCGTGAACTGCGCAAACGTGGGCGGGCTGCCGGTCAGCGTGAACACGATCAACGCGGGCATCAACGCGGAGCTCTTCGTCGACAATGCGCTCGGCACCCGCGATACCGAGCTCGACGGCCTCACCAGGCCGCTCGAGTGCGTGGCGGCCGTGAACGCGGGCGGACCCAATCGCGTGCGCATCGCGCTCGCCGATACGTCCGACGGCATTTATGACGCCGCGGTGTTCCTGCAGGCGGGCGGCGTGCGCTCGCCGGGCAGCGGCCCGCTCACCACGAGCGTGCTCGCCAAGGTCGTGGAGTACTACCACGCCGAGTTCGATCACTACTTCATCACGGCGAGCGTCGACGAGATCACCAAGCTCGACAACGGCACCTTCGTGGGCTGGGCGCGCACCGGCCAGGCCTTCAACGTGTTCATCAACGGCACGCCCGGGACCTCCGCCGTGTGCCGGTTCTTCAGCACGTCGTTTGCACCCAAAAGCTCGCACTTCTACACGCCGTTCGCGCCCGAGTGCACGTCGGTGAAGACCAACCCGAACTGGCAGTTCGAGGACACCGTGTTCAACATGGCGCTGCCCGATGCCGTGGGAACCTGCCCGGCCGGCACGCAGCCGCTCTTCCGCGTCTACAACGACGGCATGAGCGGCGCGCCCAACCACCGCTACATGACCGACCGCAACGAATTCGACCTCATGCGCGAGCTCGGCTGGAAGCCGGAAGGCGCGGGCGTGGGCGTGATCGCCTGCGTGCCCTACTAGGGCCGCGCGGCAAGGCGGCTAGCGGCCGCCCCACATTTGCCGCATGGCGCGCGCGAGATCGATGCCCGCACGGCTTGCGCCGGACGCCGGCGGCGGCGACGCCGGCGCGGCCGGCCAGGCGAGCTCGTCGAAGTGCGTACACACGCCGGGCCCGAGAAAGCGACTGCGCGAGGCGTACACGTGCCGGTCGCCATGGCGCGGCTGCACAGTCACGTGGAACTTCTGCGGCACCAGCACGCAAAGCCGGTCGCGGGCGCGCGTGAGCGCGACGTACAGCAGCCGCCGCTCCTCCTCGAGTTCCTCACGCCGCCCCGTGGCCATATCGGACGGCAGGCAGCCGTCCACGGCATTGAGCAGGTGCACGCTGCGCCACTCCTGGCCCTTCGCGGAGTGGATCGTCGACAGTACGAGATAGTCGTCGTCGATCGACGGGGCATCGGCGCGGTCCGACGTGGCCGACGGCGGGTCGAGCGTGATGTCCGTGAGGAAGCGCTCCCGCGACGCAAAGGTGGCCGCGATGCGCGCGAGCTGCACGAGATCGCCCGAGCGCGCATCGGCGTCGTCGTAGATGCGCGCAAGCTGCGGCTCGTACCACGCGAGCACCTCGTTGATCTCGCCCGGCCACGCGCTCTGCGGATCGCGCAGGGATCGGCACATCGCCGCGAGCGACGCCCAGCCCTCCGCCGCGCCTGCCGGGGGCGCGACGGTGGCGAGCACGTTGCCAGGCTCCGGCGATGACTCGATGGCGTCGAGAAGCTTGCGCGCGGTGACGGGACCCACGCCGGACACGAGGCGTACCGCACGAAAGCCGGCCAGGCGATCCCGCGGGTTGTGCGCCCAGCGCAGGAGCGCGAGCACATCCTTGACGTGGGCCGCCTCCAGGAACTTGAGCCCGCCGTATTTCACGAAAGGGATGTTGCGCCGGACGAGCTCGAGCTCGAGCGGCGCGCTGTGACTGGAGCTGCGGAAGAGCACGGCCTGGGCCTTGAGTGCGACACCGCGCTCCCGCTGCTCGAGCACGTCGGTGGCAACGTAGCGCGCCTGGTCGGCCTCGTCGCGCACGCTCACGAGCAAGGGTCGCGCGCCCGCGCCGCGGATGGCGGCGAGTGTCTTCACGAAGCCCTCCGCCGACTGGGCCATGACGGCGTTGGCCGCATCGAGGATGGGCTGCACCGAGCGGTAGTTGTCCTCGAGCTTGACCACGCGGGCAGGCGGACAGAAGAGCGCGGGAAAGTCGAGGATGTTGCGCACGTCCGCGGCGCGAAAGCCGTAAATGGCCTGCGCATCGTCGCCCACCACGGTCACGCCGCGCCCATCAGGCTTCAGGCGGCGCAGGATCGTGCCCTGCAGTCGATTGGTGTCCTGGTACTCGTCGACCAGCACGTGGTCGAAAAGGTCGCGTACCCGCGACGCGATGGTCTCGTCAGCGAGCAGGCCGGCCCAGTAGAGCAGGAGATCGTCGAAGTCGAGCACGTGCTGGGATTGCTTGGCCTCGACGTAGGCGGCAAAGAGGGACTGCAGCTCGCGCACCCACTCCGCGCAACGGGGGAAGCCCGCCCGCAACACGTCGTCCAGCGCTTCGCCGGCGTTGACGCTGCGCGAGTAGATCGCCATGCACGTGGCCGCAGAGGGAAAGCGCCGCCGGGTGACATCGATGGCAAGCCCGTTGCGTACCAGCGCCATGAGGTCCTCCGAATCGCCGCGATCGTGGATCGTGAAGTTGGGAGCGAGCCCGACATCTTCGGCGAACAGGCGGAGCAGCTTCGCGCCGGCGCTGTGGAAGGTCCCCGCCCACGGCAGTGCGATGGCGGCATCGAGGCCGCGCTGGGCGAACTGGCGCGCAACGACGTGCCCGGCCCGCCGCTCGAGCTCCGTGGCAGCGCGGCGCGTGAAGGTGAGGAGCAGAACTCGCGCCGGATCGACACCTTCCCCCACGACACGGGCCACTCGATGCGCCAGCGTGCTGGTCTTGCCCGTGCCCGCGCCCGCAATCACCAGCAAGGGACCCTGGCCGTGGAGAACGGCCTCCTGCTGCGCGCGGTTGAGAGTCGAAGCGGAAGGGGCTGCGGCGGCAGTAACGACAGATGAGGGCGGGGTCAAGGCATATCCGGTATCGAACGTACGTTCGACATGGTACCCAGCACCCCGCCCCGGGCGCAACGGGGTGCGGCTAGGGGGGACCGCCCGTTTGGGCCGCGATGAGCGCCTCGAGCGCGTCGAGGCGCTCACGAATGCGCTCTGCTTGCCGGAACGCGCTGCGTTGGCGACGACGATCGAGGGCGAGCAGATACTCGTCGGCGAGGTCGAGCTCCTGACGGGCCCGGGCCACGAGTGCCGCGAGGGCGGCGTCTTCCCCGCCATCCGCTGCCTGATCGCGCGCCTGCGCGAGCGTGGCCACGAGCCGTTGCACCGAACGGGCGACAGCAGAGTCCGAATCTACCGGCGGCACGCCCCCGGCCGGCGATCCACATCCGTCGCTCACGTCACTTTCCCTGGACGGCATCGGTCTTTCGGGCTCCACGCACGTTGAGGAAGAAGAGGCCAACCTGCAAAACGATGAGCGCATACGCCGCCGTGTGCAAGCCCCAGGCAACCCAGAGGACGTTGCTCACGATGAAAACCCAGAACCCTGCGTTACGACGCCCCGGGCTGTTGGACGCAACGAGCCAAGCGGCCGCCAGTGTGGCGACCATCGCGGGCCACTGCACGAGTCCGAGGATATCCACCGGCCAAGTGTAGCGCCAACCGCAGGGTCCTCCTCGCAGCGTCTTAGGCGGTGTCGCGCCCGTCGTTGTCCGACAGTATTGTCAGCCATCGTCGCATGTCCCGCGGTGGGCTAACCCCGCAAGCTGCGCAGCGCTGCAGTCGTGGCGTTGCCAACGACTCCGGCCTGATCCCAAGGGAGAGCTCGATGAGCAAGCGTTACGCACTGGGCATCGACATCGGTGGCACCAAGACGATGGTCGGCGTGTTCGACGATGCGTTGACCGTGCGAGCGGAGGTCAAGTTCCGCACCCACGCCGGCCGTGGCGGCGAAGCCTTCATGAAGGAGCTCGACAACGCGCTCGACGCAGCGCTGCACGAGTCCAAGATCGACGCCGGCGACATCGTGGGCGTGGGGATCGGGGTGGCCGGCCTCGTCAGCAACGACGGCAGCACGATCGTCGACACCCCGAACATCCCGTTCCTGACCGAGTGTGACCTTCCCGCCATGGTCGCGACCAAGCACCTTCCTCCGCCCGTGTTCGCCAACGACTGTCAGGTCGCGCTCTTCGGCGAGCAGCATGCCGGCGCAGCGCGCAACGCCCGCAACGTGATCGGCGTCTTCATCGGCACCGGCGTGGGCGCCGCGCTCATCATCGACGGCGTTCCCTATTTCGGCAGCGGCGGGATCGCCGGGAACCTGGGCCGCTTTCGCGTGAATCCAATGGCCACGCTGGCCGGATCGACGCGCGACGGCTACGTCGACGATGCCTGCAGCCGCACGGCGCTCGCGAGCGCCGCAGCCGCGCTCGCGGTGCGCCGCTACGCCCCCTACCTCGCGGCCCACGCCGGCTCGGACCTCGCCGACATTCGCAGCGGCGACTTGCGCGACGCCATCGCCCACGGCGACGGCGCGGTGGAGGAGCTCGTGCGCTCCCGCATGCACCTGCTCGGCATCGTGCTCGCGAACCTCGTGGACCTGCTCAACCCGGACCTCATCGTGCTCGGTGGCGGCGTGGTCGAGGCCATGCCCGATCTCGTGCGCGACGAGGTGAGGGCGGCCTTGCGCGAGCACGCCACCCCCGCCGCGCGTGAGCACGTGAAGGTGGCCGTGGCCAAGCTCGCGGGCCATGCCGTGACCGCAGGCGCGGCCAAGCTCGCGCTGTTGCACGTGCCCGAGTCGCCCGCACGCCGCGACCGGCGCAAGCGCACGGCCGCGGCGGCCTAGCGGGCGGGGCGTGCATCCGGCGAATCGCGCGCGCGGCGACCCCTTCGCGCTACGCGAACGATATCTCGCCGCTCATGAAGGTCCACCCGACACCGCCCGCCTTGCTGGGTCACACGGCGTGCGTGCGCAGCGTGGCGCAACCGCGGCGCGCGCGTGGCAACGCGCCTACGCTCGCCAGCGCTCCATTTGAGCGGCCCGAAACCTAGGTAACAGAACGTACCGGACACATGTACGAGCGCCTGCGATTCGTGGCGATGTTGCTCGACGGGGAATTCGTGACGGCGGTCTGCCGGAGTTCGGCGTGTCCCGCGAGACCGCTTCACTGGAACGCTGGTGCCGGCAGTAGGATTTGAACCCACGACCAACGGTTTACAAAACCGCTGCTCTACCCCTGAGCTATGCCGGCACGACCTGTAATTCTACGTGTTCCGCAACGAAGCGCACATGCGGAGGGCGGGACCATCTCGGTGTCGCACGCTTCCTCGCTGCAGCTTCCCCGGCATGCGCGTCGGCATCTGCCTCATCGGGTCGTGTTCGTGGCCTCCCTCGGCGCGACGGCCCCAAGGGCGAGCCGGTCAAGCTCGCGGATGTGCCAAGGATTGCCGTCGACGCCTCTGGGGCGCGGTTCTACGGCGCCATGTGACTTGCGCCGCTGCTCGTGACCTGCATTCTGTCGATCTCGCTCCGGCTGCCGAGTCTTGCTTAACGACCGCGCCGCCGCGAACGCGACTGCGGCGGGACGCGGTCGCGCGCCTACTTGATGATCTGCAGGTGCGGAGGACGGGGCTTACGCTTGCCGTCCTTGGCGTCGCCCTTCTCGGGCTCGCGAGCCGGCGCCGTGGCAGCCGACAGCGAGGCGACGGGATCGGGCGGGGCGTTGAAGGCGAAGCCGTAGCCCGTTTCCTTGGCGAAGATCCCGGAGACGGCGCTGATCGGCACGGCCACTTCCTGCGACGCGCCATTGAAGCGTGCCGTGAACTGCACCCACTCGTTGTCGATCGTGAGCTTGCGCGTGGCCGAGGTGCTCACGTTCAGCACGATCTCGCCGTTCTTCACGTAGGCCGCGGGCACGCGCGTCTGCTCGTTGACCTTGACGGCTAGGAACGGTGTGAGCGAGTTGTCGCCGCACCATTCGCAGATGGCGCGGATGAGGTAGGGCTTGGCGGATTGCTCGGACATGCGGCCAGCATACTACGCAGCCCGGACGGGGCGTCAAGTCGGCGCCCGTGGCATCGGCTACCGAAGCGACCCCGGCCTCCACCTGAAGCAAGCATCAGGTCGCGGTAGCTGGCGTGGGCCGCCGCCGTCCTCGGGGCGGCGGCGGCGCGCCCTGCAC
>CALFEY010000143.1 GCA_937958295.1 uncultured Pseudomonadota bacterium | reverse complement strand
TGCTGGCGGTCGCGGTGGCTCCGCGAGCATGGTGGACACGCTGCGCGAAGGAGCACGGCTGCCGGTGGCCGCGCCGCGCAACGAGTTCGCCCTGCATCCGCGCGCGCGTCGGTTCCTGCTGATCGCCGGAGGCATCGGCATCACGCCCATGATGGCGATGATGCGCCACCTCGCCGCCACCGACGGCCGTCCGTTCACGCTTCACTATTGCACGCGCAGCCCCGGGCACGCCGCATTCGCCGACGTGCTCGAGGAGGCTCCGTTCGCCGCTCACGTCCACCTGCATCACGACGACGGCGACCCGGCGCGCGCCTTCGACTTCTGGCCGCTGCTCGAGAAGCCGCAGGCCGGCACGCACGTGTACTGCTGCGGCCCGCGCGGCCTCATGGACGGCGTGCGCGACATGAGCGGCCACTGGGCCTTCGGCAGCGTGCACTTCGAAAGCTTCGGCGTGGATGCCGCGCTGCGCCGCCGGGACCATCCGTTCCGCGTGCGCCTCGGCCGCTCCGGCGCGTGCCTCGACGTCCCCGCCGACCGCTCGATCCTCGAGGTCCTGCGCGATCACGACGTCAAGGTGCGCAGCTCGTGCGAGGCCGGTAGCTGCGGCACCTGTCGCACCGGCCTCGTGGCCGGCGAGGCGGAGCATCGCGACTTCGTGCTCGGGCCCGACGAGCAGGCCACGCAGATCATGGTCTGCGTGTCCCGCGCCCGCGGCAACGAGTTGACTCTCGACCTATGACGACGCCCGCGCCCCCTCTGCGCATCGGCGTGGCCGGACTCGGCCGCGCCTTCACGCTCATGCTGCCCACGTTCCGCGCCGATCCACGGGTGCGGCTCGTGGCTGCCGCCGACCCGTTGCCCGCCGCGCGTGCGCAGTTCGTGCGCGACTTCGGCGGCCGTGCCCACGAGGACGTCGCCGCGCTCGTCGCCGACGACGCCGTCGACGTGGTGTACATTGCCACGCCGCACGAGCAGCACGCGGCGCACGCCTGCGCTGCGCTGGCGCACGGGCGCCACGTCCTGGTGGAAAAGCCCATGGCGGTGACGCTTCCCGACTGCACCGCGATGATCGATGCCGCGCGCGCCGCGCAGCGCCACCTGATCGTCGGCCCGAGCCACAGCTTCGACGGTCCGGTCCTGCGCGCACGGGCACGGGTGGCAAGCGGCGAGCTCGGCCGCGTGCGCATGATCCACGCGCTCTACTGCACCGACTACATGTACCGCGCGCGCCGGCCCGAGGAGATGCGCACCGAGGACGGTGGTGGCGTGCTCTTCAGCCAGGCCGCGCACCAGGTGGACATCGTGCGCCTGCTGGGCGGCGGCGACGCCATCGCCGTGCGCGCACAGGCGGGGCAGTGGGATGCGGCGCGCCCCACCGAAGGCGCCTACAGCGCCCTGCTCACCTTCGGCTCCGGCGCCTTCGCGAGCCTCACCTACAGCGGCTATGGCCACTTCGATGGCGACGAGCTCATGGCGGACGTGAGCGAGCTTGGCTGGCCCAAGGCGGCGGCCGACTACGGCGTGGCCCGGCGCCGGCTGCGCGATGCCCCCGACCCCGCCGCGGAGACCGCACTCAAGGCGGCCCGCAACTACGGCGGCGCCCGTTACGCCGCCCCCCCTGCCGCGCGCCCGCCGCACCACGAGCACTTTGGGCACGTGCTCGTGTGCTGCGAGCGCGGCGACCTGCGCCTCACGCCCGATGGCGTGGCGGTCTACGCCGACGACGCGCGCCGCTTCGAGGCCGTCCCGGTGTCGTCGGTGCCGCGGGTGGAGGTCATCGACGAACTCGTCGCCGCGGTGCGCCACGACACGCCACCGCTGCACTCCGGCGCCTGGGCGCGCGCCACGCTCGAGGTGTGCCGCGCAATGCTCGAGTCGTCGCGCAGCGGTCGCGAGGTCGCGCTCCAATGGCAACCCGCCGCCGCTTGACCTCTCGCCTTCCCGACGAGGCCCGCGCCATCCTCCGCCACTGGCAGGAGGCGGTGCCCAACGATCGCCTCGCGCATCTCGTGCGCGATGCGAGCCGCGCGTTCGCCCGCGCATTGTCCGAGCGCCTGGCCGCCCACGATGTGTCGTTCGGCCATTGGACCTTCCTGCGCGCGCTGTGGGAGCGCGACGGCCTCACGCAGAAGGAGCTCTCCGAGCAGGTGGGCGTGATGGAGCCCACCACGTTCGCCGCGGTCAAGGCAATGGAAGCGAAGGGCCTCGTGGTGCGTCGCCAGCACGCGGACAATCGCAAGAACGTCTATGTCCACCTCACGCGCCAGGGACGCGCGCTCGAGCGCCGTCTCGTGCCGCTCGCCGAGGAGGTGAACCGCATCGGCGTCGCGGGCCTCGCTGACGGCGACGTGGCCACGGCGCGCGCGGTGCTCCTCGCCATCGTCGCGAGCCTGGCGCAGGACGGCGCCGACAAGCCCTCCTAGCGGCGGCGGCGCCTGCGCGTGGTGTCGAAGGCCGCGGCGAGGTCGCGCAGCGACGCCACGTTGTGCACCGGCAGGAACTCGTCGACGAACGGGAGGATCGCGCGGATGCCCGCGGGCCGCGCCTCGAATCCGGCATAGCGCAGCAGCGGGTTGAGCCACACGAGCCGGGCGCAGGACTTGGCGAGCCGCTCGATCTCGAAGGCGAGGCCCTCGCCGCCGTCGGCGTCGAGGCCGTCGGTAATGAGCAGCACTACCGCGTTCTGCCCGAGCAGGCGGCGCGACCAGCGGCGGTTGAAGTCGGCGAGGCACGCGCCGATGCGGGTGCCGCCGGCCCAGTCGTCCACCGCCGCCGCCACGCGCCCGAGCGCCACGTCCACGTCGCGGTGCGCGAGATGCCGCGTGACGTTGGTGAGGCGGGTGCCGAAGACGAGCGTGTGCACGCGATGGCGATCGTTGGTGATGGCGTGCAGGAAGTGCAGCAGCATGCGCGCGTAGCGGTCCATCGAGCCCGAGATGTCGCACAGCACCACGAGCGGAGGCGGGCGCCGCACCCGCGCTCGATAGGCGAGCGGCGCTAAGTCGCGCGACGCCCCCGTCATCCGCCGCAGCGTCGTGCGCAAGTCCACGCGCGGGCCCGCGCGGGCCACGCGCGTGCGCCGCTGCGGCAACTCGGCAATGGGCAGCCGCAGCCGCGCGAGCATCGCCTTGACCTGCGCAAGCTCGTCGGTGGTCATGGTGGCAAAGTCCTTCGTCTGCAGCACCTCTCGCGCAGAGAACGTGTGCGCGGCATCGAGGTCAATCTCCTGCTCGTCGTCGGCCGGCGGGGGACGGCGCGGCAGCAGGGCCTCCGCCAGCCGCGACGGCGGCGGCGGATCGTCCTCCTCGGCCAGGCGTCCCAGCACCGGCGGCAGCTGCGACGCCACCATGCGCTCCAGCAGCCGCGGATTCTTCCAGAAGAGATCGAAGGCCTGCTCGAAGATCGCGAGGTGATCCTGGCGGCAGACGAGGACCGCGCCGAGCGCCGCGCGGAAGTCCTCGCGATGCGCCACGCCCACCGCCTCGACCGCGGCCAGGGCATCGATCACCTTCGCCGGCCCCACCGGCAGGCCGGCCGCGCGCAACAGGCGCACGAAGTGCAGGACGTTCTCCGCGAGATAGCCGCGCGGCAGCAGCGCGGGAGCGGTGGCGGGCAGCGTCATCGGCGCGGGGGGACGGCGGACGGACGGCCCTCGCGCGGTGCGCTCATGCGCCCGCCGCTGCCCCCGCCTGCGCCTCGGCCACGATGCGGGCGGCGACCTCTGGCGACAGCGCGCCGATGTCGTCCTGGTACTTGAGAAGCACGCCCAGGGTGTCGTGCACCGCGGCGGGATCGAGCGCGATGCGGTCGAGCGCCACGAGGGCTTCGGCCCAGTCGAGGGTCTCCGCCACGCCCGGTGCCTTGAAGAGATCCATCGACCGCAGGCGCTGGGTGAAGGCCACGACCTCGCGCGCCAGCCGCTCGGGCGCCCGCGGGCACTTGCGTCGCACGATCGCGAGCTCGCGCGCCGCGTCCGGATAGTCCACCCAGTGGTAGAGGCAGCGGCGCTTGATGGCGTCGTGGATCTCGCGCGTGCGGTTGGACGTGATCACCACGATCGGCGGCGTCTTCGCGCGCACCACGCCGAGCTCGGGAATCGACACCTGGAAGTCGGAGAGCACCTCGAGGAGGTAGGCCTCGAAGGGTTCGTCGGTGCGGTCGAGCTCGTCGATCAACAGCACGGGTGCGACACCCCCGGCGGGATCGATGGCCTCGAGCAGCGGGCGCTTTAACAGGAAGCGCGGCGCGAAGATGTCCTGCGCCATCGCCTCGCGCGTGGCGCCGCCGGCGGCTTCGGCGAGGCGGATCTCGATCATCTGCCGCGGGTAGTTCCACTCGTACACGGCTGCCGCCGCGTCGAGGCCTTCGTAGCATTGCAGGCGGATGAGCGGACGGGCGAGCCCTTGGGCGAGCACCTTGGCGACCTCGGTCTTGCCCACCCCGGCCTCGCCTTCCAGGAACAGCGGACGGCCGAGCTTCAGCGCGAGGAACACCGCGGTGGCCAGCCGCCGCTCGGCAACGTAGTCTTGCGCGGCGAGCAGCGCGAGGGTGGCCTCGACATCGACGGGCAGCGGCGCATTCATGCGGCTGCCCCCGCGGGACGTACGACGAGCTCGCGGAAGCCGGTGGCGGCGTCGGACTCGCGCGAGAGCGAGAAGCCCGGCAGGTCGGCCACGAGCACCTCGGCCGTGGTCCGCACGATGCAGCCGTAGACCACGTGCCCGCCGCGTACGCGGCCTTCGGCGTCGGCCACGCTCATGTGCAGGTGCGCACCGTCGCGCGTGAGCGATCCCGACAGCGTGAGGAGCTCGAAGGCGCCGGCAAGGCGCGTGGCCTGCGCGGCACCGGCGTAGCGCAGCACGACCGGATCGAGGCTGCCGATGGCGGCCACCACGAAGCCAGCCGCGCCGTCGAGCGCTTCCAGGGATCGCTTGAGGTCGGCGCCCGGGGAAAGGCGCAAGGGCCAGGCCTTCATGGCTTGGCGGCGGGCCATGCCACCGTGGAGGCCGGTCCCTCGCCCACGATGTTGAGCAGCACCGGCTCGCCCTTGGTACGCGCGAAATGCGCCACACCCTGCGGCTCGACGATGACGCTCCCCGGCGGCAGCGCCTGCAGCTTCGATTCGTCGAAGGTGGTGCCCTGCGCGTAGTAGAGCGTGCCCGAGAGCACCGTGCCGATGCGCCACTTCTCCCCGTGCGTGTGCGGCACGATGGTGATGTTGGCGGGCAGGCGCGTCTGCACCGCGTACACGCCAGGCCGGGCGGGATCGCCGACCGTAACGGCCGTCTCGTAGCCCGCGTGCGCGGGATCCGGCACGAAGCGCAACTGCGCGGGCGTTTGCGCCGACAGCGTGCCAAGCTCCGTGCGCGCATAGACGCCCGCGGCCACGGCCACCGCCGCGACGGCGCCCACTGCCACCATGAAGGGCCGGCGCATGCTCACACCGAGTCGGCGGACGTGTCGAGCGTGGCGCGCCCCTTCCTCTGCGCGGCCTTGCCGCCGCCCTTGCCACGCGCCACGTCACCTGCCGCGTACATGCCCCACGCCCAGTCGCGGACCTCGGGCATGTCGTCGCCGTGCTCGCGGATGTAGCCGTGGTGGGCATGCAGCTTGTCGCGCAGGGCCTGCTTCACGTATCCCGCGCGCGCGCCGAACCCGGGCAGGGCATCGATCACCGCGCTCACGAGATGGAACCGATCGATCTCGTTCAGCACGCACATGTCGAAGGGCGTGGTGGTGGTGCCCTCCTCGCGATAGCCGCGCACGTGCCAGTTGTCGTGATTGTGTCGCTTGTAGGTAAGCTTGTGGATGAGCGTGGGATAGCCGTGGAACGTGAAGAGCACCGGCCGATCGGGCGTGAAGATCGCGTCGAAATCGGCATCGGGCAGGCCGTGCGGGTGATCCCGCGGCGATTGCAGCTTCATGAGGTCGACCACGTTGACCACGCGCACCTTCACGTCCGGCAGCGCGCGGCGCATGAAGTCGACGGCCGCGAGCGTCTCGAGCGTAGGCACGTCGCCGCAGCAGCCCAGCACCACGTCGGGCTCCGAGCCGCGATCGTTGCTCGCCCACTCCCAGATCGACACCCCCGCCGCGCAGTGTCGCGTGGCCTCGTCCATCGTGAGCCAGACGGGTGCCGGCTGCTTGCCGGCCACGACCACGTTCACGTAGTTGCGACTGCGCAGGCAATGATCCGTGACCGATAGCAACGTGTTGGCATCCGGAGGCAAGTAGATGCGGATGACCTCGGACTTCTTGTTGACGACGTGGTCGAGGAAGCCCGGGTCCTGATGCGAGAAGCCGTTGTGGTCCTGCCGCCACACGTGCGAGCTCAGGAGGTAATTGAGCGATGCGACCGGCGCCCGCCAGGGGATGTGATTGCACACCTTAAGCCACTTCGCGTGCTGGTTGAACATCGAGTCGACGATGTGCACGAATGCTTCATAGCAGCTGAAGAAACCGTGCCGCCCGGTGAGGAGGTAGCCTTCGAGCCAGCCCTGGCACTGGTGCTCGGAGAGCACCTCCATCACGCGGCCGTCGGCGGCCAGATGGTCGTCGGTGTCCCAGATGTCGGCCACGTAGCAGCGGTTGGTGACTTCGAGCACGTCCTGCCAGCGGTTGGAGTTGTTCTCGTCGGGGCTGAAGAGGCGGAAGTTGCCGGCGTCGAGGTTGGCCTTCATCACGTCGCGCAGGAACGTGCCCATCGCCTTCGTGGCCTCGGCGATCGTCGCGCCGCGTGCAGAGGTCGCCACCGCGTAGTTGCGAAAGTCCGGCATGCGCAGGTCGCGCAGCAGCATGCCGCCGTTGGCGTGCGGGTTGTCGCTCATCCGCCGCGTGCCCTTGGGCGGAAGGCGACTGAGCTCGGGCAGGAGCCGGCCCTCGGCATCGAAGAGCTCCTCGGGGCGATAGCTCTTCATCCAGTGCTCGAGAATGCGCACGTGGGATGCCTTGTCCATGTCCGACATCGGCACCTGGTGCGCGCGCCAGTAGTCCTCGCACTTCTTGCCGTCGATGAACTTGGGGCAGGTCCAGCCCTTGGGCGAGCGCAGCACGATCATCGGCCACCGCGGACGTCCCTGGAAGCCCTTGGCGCGGGCCTCGTGCTGGATGGCCTTGATCCTCGCCACGACCGTGTCGAGGGTGGCCGCCATGAGCGGATGCATCTTCGCAGGATCGTCCCCCTCCACGAAGTGTGGCTCGTAGCCCATGCCTTCCAGGTACTTCGCGAGCTCCTCGTGCGGGATGCGCGCGAGGTAGCAGGGATTGGCGATCTTGTAGCCGTTCAGATGCAGGATCGGCAGCACGGCGCCGTCGCGCACGGGATTGAGGAACTTGTTGCCGTGCCAACCCGCGGAGAGCGCGCCGGTCTCGGCCTCGCCGTCGCCCACCACGGCGGTGACGATGAGGTCGGGGTTGTCGAACGCCGCACCGTAGGCGTGCGCGAGCACATAGCCAAGCTCCCCGCCCTCGTGGATCGAGCCGGGCGTCTCCGGCGCGACGTGGCTCGGGATGCCTCCGGGGAAGCTGAACTGCTTGAAGAGGTGCTGCATCCCCTCCTCGTCCTGCGTGACCGCGTGATAGCGCTCGGTATACGTCCCTTCCAGATACGCATTGGCCACGAGCGCCGGTCCGCCATGGCCCGGCCCGGCGAGGTAGATCACGTCGAGGTCCTGCTCGACGATCACCCGGTTCAGGTGCACGTAGATGAAATTGAGGCCGGGCGTGGTGCCCCAGTGCCCCAGCAGGCGTGGCTTGATGTGCTCGCGCTTGAGCGGCTTGCGCAGGAGCGCATTGGCGAAGAGGTAGATCTGTCCGACCGAGAGGTAGTTGGCGGCGCGCCAGTAGGCATCGATCGCGCGAAAGTCGGCGGACGGCTTCGCGGCGGTGCGGGGGGATGCCGCCGCGGGCTTCGCGGGGGCCTTGCGAGCGTTTCGGGGCATGGTGGCGTCGGGTGAAGGTCGTAACCGGATAGTAGCGCGTGGCCGTGACGTCATCGCGACTTGCGCGGCCCCGCCGCGCGACCCACGGGTCCGAGCGCCCACTCAGGTACCGCGAAGCGCTCGGCCAGAAACTGGGCGAACACGCGCACCTTGGCCGACAGGTGGCGGCGGCTTGGGTACATCACGTGGATCGGTGCCGTGGGCGGCGGGTAGTCGCGCAGGATGGGAACGAGCAGACCGGTGCGCACGTCGGGCCCCACCGCGAAGTCGGGCTCGTAAGTGATGCCCGCCCCCTCCCGCGCCATGGCGGCGAGGAAGCTCCCGCTGTTGGCGAAGACGGGCCCGCTCACGCGGATGCGATGCGCGGTGCCGCCGGGCCCGGTGAACGTCCACACGTCGCGCTGCGCGGCGTACTGGTAGAGAAGGCAGGGATGGCGTACCAGCTCCTCGGGGGTGCGCGGCTCGCCGTGCGCGGCGAGATACGACGGCGCCGCGCAGCACACGAGCGCCGTGGTGCCGATGCGGCGCCCCACGAGATTGCTCGCGGCCGAGCCGCCGATGCGCACGGCGGCGTCGAAGC
>CALFEY010000142.1 GCA_937958295.1 uncultured Pseudomonadota bacterium | reverse complement strand
CCTTGTTGAATCTGCTTCATTTCCTGTCTCCTAAAAATTTGGTTGACCACCCGAACTACGGCACCCAGCGATGCTCGAGCTATTCGAGCAAGGCATGTGCCAGGGGTCACGCGTGGGAAGCCTTACAGACAAGCACCTCGCAACGCATTGTTTTATATTGGCAAACAGCACCAGGGCCGCCGACGGACGGCATAGGGGGACATGCCAATGCTGCACTGCCGCATTGCATCCCCAATGCCACCGCCGCTGCGCGTTATCCAAGGTGACGCTCCGCGGCACTTTGTCGTCACGAGTGAACAGACAACTCCAGCCGCACGCCGGCGACCTCGAAGGTATCTCCGGGGTGCAACGGCGAGCCCTCCGGGGCCACGGGCGCGCCATTGATGCGCGGCGGCTCCCGCCCTTCGAGAGGGATGAGCAGATATCCGCCCGCCTCGACCTTGCGCACCACCGCCACCTGCACCCCCACTCGCCCCACCGAGAGCTCCGGACCGAGGAAGGCCACCGTGCGCCCTTGGCTGGCACCGGACAAGACCCGCACGGCCGGGCCGCTAACGATCGCGGCGGCCGGCGCCTTCGGGGGCGCAAGCACGGCAGCCGACGCCTGACCGCCGGTCACCGCGGCCTCCTCGACCCGCTCGGCCACCGGCGCAGGCGCCGTCCCACGCCCACGATCTGTCACGCGGAGCACGGCCGGCACGGGACTGACCGGTGCGGCCACGATCGGTGGCAACGCGCTGTCCGCTTCGTCGATAGCCCGATCCATATCCGCCATCGCCACGGATCCCGCCTGCGGCCGCACATCGCCGGCCAGAATCGCCTTGGGCACCGGACGAGGCCCATCCACGCGTTCGCTCAGGCCGCGCAACTGGCGCGAGACGATGTCCGGAGGCAGCGCCGCCAGCGTAGCGCTCACGTCCGACAGGTACGTCAGCCGCTGCCGCCCGATATCGATCTGGTCGTGGTCGTTCAGAAAGTGCTTCGCCACCGGCTTGCCGTTGACGATCGTGCCGTTGGTGCTGCCGAGGTCCTCGAGAAACGAGTCGGTAAGGATCGTGACCACCTGCGCATGCTCCCCGGACACCGCGGGAAAGGGCAGGCACACGTCGTTGTCCGGGCGGCGGCCGATCGTGATGCGCTCCTTGTTGAGGAGCACGTCCATCGTCGACCCGTCGGCGAGGTAGATGACGAGCTTGCCCATGGCGTCGCTAGCCCTTCTTCTTGGCCAGCCACCGCTGCGCCCAGCCGGTGGTGGGCAGGAACTCGGGCGGCACCCGCACGAGGATGATCGAAATATTGTCGCGACCGCCGTTCTGGTTGGCGAGATCGATGAGGTCGGCGGCGGCGAGCGCGAGATCGGTGCGCTTCTCGTCGACGATCGAGTGGATCACCTCGGGGTCGACCATGTCGGTGAGGCCGTCGGAGCACAGCAGGTAGATGTCGTTGGCCTCGATGCGGTACTCGGCGATGTCGGTGGGCACGATGGCCTCGATGCCGAGCGCGCGCGTGACGAGGTTCTTGTTCAGCGAGAAGCGCGCCTGCTCGGGAGTGAGAACGCCGCTGTCGATCTGCTCCTGCAGCAGGGAGTGGTCGCGGGTGAGTTGCTCGAACTTCTCGCCCCGCAGGCGGTAGCAGCGGGAGTCGCCGATGTGGCCGATGGACACGCGGTTGCCGCAGAAGACAGCGGAGACGATCGTGGTGCCCATGCCCGCGCATTCGGGGCGCGACTGGGCGGCTTCGTAGATGCCCTTGTTGGCCTGGGCGATCTGCTGCTGAAGCAGCAGCGCGGCGTGGGTGAGTCCGCTCTGGATGTCGATCTTGGACAGCTCGCGGCCCGACTGCAGCTCCGGCATCATGCCGTTGCTCACCACGTTGACCGCGATGCCGCTCGCCACCTCGCCGGCGTTGTACCCCCCCATGCCGTCGGCGAGCACGGCGATGCCGGCCTGGCCGTCGACGAAGACGGCGTCCTCGTTATGCGAGCGAACCATCCCCGGGTGGGAAAGGCTCGCGACGTCGAGGGCAACCGGATCGGGCATGGAGAGGGGCGAATGGGGACGAAACCGTGGAGTTTAGCGGTACAACGGCGATTTCGGGATGCCGGGGATCCGCTAACCGTCAAGGCAGCGGGGACCAGCCGGTCAGTGCGGGTTCGAAGTCCGTACCCTCCTCCGGGATGGCAACCGTCCACGTCGCGATCCACTCGCGGTGTATGGATCGTCGAGCGAAGTTGGCCGCCCGGTAAGCGGACGCATCGAACCTAAAGAGCCGGTAGCTGCAATCCGTCAGGACTGCTCGGGCCTCGATAGACGCCAACGCGGCCACGACCACGCGGGGTCTGTGGCGCCATAGACTGTTTCGGGCGCCATCCAGAATGCTCGTGTGCGCCTCCGAAGCTCCAAGCTTCAACACCGTCAAGCGCGCCGGATCGAACTCGTCGATTGTCTGGCCAAGGAGACCTTCCTCCAAAATCGTATGATTTGTCAGCCGGTTGCCGGCAAGATTGTGGCGCAGCATCCGGCGGTGTATTCGCCTTTGCTCCAGAAGCATCAGGTGCCCTTGGGCGGACAAAGCAGCTTCCATGGGGAGCGAATGGGCCCCCGCTCCGGGGCCCACCTCCAAGATGAAGGCATCGGAGGGAACGAGCGAACGAAGCAGTTCCAGATGAAGGGGCAGCCACTCGGCGTAGCGGGCCAGCGACGCGCTCTCTTCGCTGTCATCGACGAGATACTCGAGCATCCCCCACTCGGTGTTGACCACGGACATCCGCTGCAAAGGGCGCCGCCCTAGTAACTGCGGAGGCGATGCCGGAGCCTGCGGCAGGCTCGTTTCCAGGCCCCGAGCCAGGGCGCTCGCGACATCCTGAACGACGGCGGTCCAGTCCCCCGGCCGGTCCTGACGAAAGATCCGCATCGTCGGGTACCACGGGCTATCTGCGCGCTCTTCCATCCAGCGAAAGTCTGGAAACACGGGCAGGAGCAGCCACACCGCCTTGCCCAATGCACCGGCAAGATGCGCCACGGAGGTATCTACCGTAACGAGCACGTCGAGTTGCTCGATCGCCGCGGCGGTCTCCTCGAAGTTTATCAAGTTCGTTGACAAATCTTCGATGTGCCACCGTTCCAGAAGGTGCTTATCCGTTGGCGTTGCGTGCGCCTTCTGCAGTGAGAACCAGCGAACACCATGAACCTGGAACAATGGCGCGAGCGCGCCCAGGGGCATCGATCGGTGGCGGTCACGTGCGTGCGTCGCACTGCCAGCCCAGACAACGCCGGCCCTCAAGCCGGCAGTCCCGGGTAGGAGCCGCCAGCGCTCGCGCACCTCCTCTCTTGGGCTGACGTATGGGATGTCTCGAGGTATCTCTTGCAACGTGCTCCCAAACACGTGCGGCAGGCTCATCAGGTGGATGAAAAAATCTGGCGGCCCCAGCGCGGTGGCATCCGCAGGCACCGCGTCAACGCCTGGCACGGTTCGCAGGAGACTCGCAAGATCCGTCGGCGCAATCACCGAGACGTGTGCCCCTAGATCATGAACACGTTTCGCATACCGAACGAACTGCAGGGTGTCGCCGAAGCCCTGCTCTGCCAGGAGCAGTATCCGCTTTCCGGCCAGGTCCTGGCCTGTCCACTCTGGAAAAGCGAACGTCGGGCGTATCGGCACGAATTCCGGAGTCAGCCAACGGAACTCATGACGTTCCCAACCCTGCACGAAATCACCAACACGTAGCATCGCCATCGAACAGGTGAAGAACGCGAAGGGATTCGGATTCTCGGCGAGTCCATGCTCGAACACGTCCAGTGAATCCTCGAGGCGCCCAACCTCCGCGAGCGTGATGGCGAAATTGTAGAAGCCGCTGCCGTCCGCATTGGATTCCTTCTCCAGTTGGAAGGCACGCGCGAATGCCTCGAGAGCCGCAGCAGGACCTTCCGTCCGCAAGAGCGCCATGCCGAGGAGATCGTGAGCTCGTGCATTGCTGGAATCCAGGGCAACTGCTCTGCGTAGAGCACTGACGGCCCGAGCCGGTTCGCCCGCCCTAATCAGTGCGTCACCGATGGAACGATGCACCGAAACGTCATCTGGAGTTGCCCGTACAGCGGCCTCGAACAAAGAGACAGCCTCGACCAGCGCTCCCTGAGCAAGCTTCGCTTCGGCCACACCTCGCAGTGCCTCGATCGATGCGGGGCTGTCCGCAAGGACACTTTCGAACATGACCATGGCGGTGGCCGCATGTCCCAGGTTGATCTCGGCCCAGGCTTGGGCGAGGCGCTCCGTCAGGTCGAGTGGCCGCTCGCAGGCTAACTGCGCGAGCAGATCGTGGGTCTCCCTGAAGCGCCTCGCGGCAAGAAGATCAGCGAAGCGTCCCTCGATCGACACGCCTCCCGACGGCGCGGTTTGCTTGTAGCCGGACCCAAGGACACGCCGGAGCCAGCTCACGGCGCACGGCTCGTGATTGTGCGTTGTAACATCCCGTGCACCGGCAGCAAGATCAAAACGCACTCCCGCTCGCAGGCTTGCGCAGCATGATCACAGCAAGACGCACGGGAGAAACAGATGACCTCAGCACGGACGCTACTCACCCAAGCGGTCGAGCGTTCGGGAGGCGCAATAGAAACCATGATTCCTCTTGCTGAGCGTTCCACCCAGGCAAGAGAAACCATGCCTTCTCGACATTCCCGTCCTACAACACCGACTTCAAGAGCTTCCCCATCTCCGCCGGGTTCTTGGTGACCTTGATGCCGGAGGCTTCCATCACCTCGAGCTTCTCCTGCGCCGTGCCTTTGCCGCCGGAGATGATGGCGCCGGCGTGGCCCATGCGCTTGCCTTCCGGCGCGGTGACCCCGGCGATGAAGCCCACCACCGGCTTCTTCATGTGGTCCTTGGCCCAGAGCGCCGCGGTCTCCTCATCGCCGCCGCCGATCTCGCCGATCATGATTACGGCGTCGGTGTCGGGGTCATCGTTGAACATGCGCAGGATGTCGATGTGCTTCAGCCCGTTCACCGGGTCGCCGCCGATGCCCACGGCCGTGGACTGGCCGAGGCCGAGTTCGGTCAGCTGACCCACGGCTTCGTACGTGAGCGTGCCCGACCGTGACACCACGCCGATGCGGCCCTTCTTGTGGATGTGGCCGGGCATGATGCCGATCTTGATCTCGTCGGGCGTGATCACGCCCGGACAGTTGGGACCGAGGAGAAGCGTCTTCTTGCCCTGCATCTTGTAGCGGGTGGCGATCATGTCGCGCACCGGGATGCCCTCGGTGATGCACACCACGAGGTCGAGACCGGCATCGACGGCCTCGTCGATCGCGGCGGCCGCGAACGGCGGCGGGACGTAGATCACGCTCACGGTGGCGCCGGTGGCTTCCTTGGCTTCCTTCACTGTGCCGTAGATGGGAATGCCCTCGAAATCCTCGCCGGGCTTCTTGGGGTTCACGCCGGCCACGAAGCAGTTCTTGCCATTGGCATAGTCGCGGCACATGCGCGTGTGAAACTGGCCTGTCTTGCCGGTGATGCCCTGAGTGATGACCTTGGTGTTCTTGTCGACCAGGATGGACATGGCTTCTCTCCCCGCTTATGCCTGGCGGCCGTTGGCGGCAGCCACGACTTTCTCGGCCGCCTCCGCCATGTTGTTGGCCGAGATGATCGGCAGGCCCGACTTGGCGAGGATCTCGCGGCCGAGCTCTTCGTTGGTGCCCTTCATGCGCACCACGAGCGGCACCTTGAGGCCCACGGCCTTGGAGGCGGCGATCACGCCTTCGGCGATGGTGTCGCACTTCATGATGCCGCCGAAGATGTTCACGAGGATCGCCTTGAGGCCCGGATTCTTCAGCATGATCTTGAAGGCCTCGGTGACCTTCTCGGCGGTGGCGCCGCCGCCCACGTCGAGAAAGTTGGCGGGCTCCCCGCCGTAGAGCTTGATGGTGTCCATGGTGGCCATGGCGAGGCCCGCGCCGTTCACGAGGCAGCCGATGTTGCCGTCGAGCGAGATGTAGGAGAGATCGAACTTGGACGCCTCGATCTCGGCGGGGTCTTCCTCGTCGAGGTCGCGCATCTCGGTGATCTCGGGATGGCGGAAGAGCGCGTTGCTGTCGAAGTTGAGCTTGGCGTCGAGCGCGATGACCTTGCCGTCGCCGGTGATCACCAGCGGATTGATCTCGGCCAGCGACGCATCGGTGTCCACGAACGTCTTGTACAGCCCTTGCAGCAGCTTGCGCGCCTGCGGGAGGCTGCCTTCGGGCACGCCGATCTTGCGCGACACGTCGTCGGCCTCGGCATCGGTCAGGCCCTTGGCCGGATCGACGAACACCTTGTGGATCTTCTCGGGCGTGGTGGCGGCCACGTGCTCGATGTCCATGCCTCCCTCGGAGCTCGCCATCAGCGCGACGCGCTGCGTGCCGCGGTCCACCACCATGCCAACGTAGAGCTCCTTCTTGATGTCGGCGCCCTCTTCGATGAGGAGCCGCCGCACCTTCTGTCCGCCGGCGCCGGTCTGGTGGGTAACGAGCTGCATGCCGAGGATCTCGCTCGCCCGCTGCCGCACTTCATCCATCGACTTGGCGACCTTGACGCCGCCGCCCTTGCCGCGGCCGCCGGCGTGGATCTGC
>CALFEY010000141.1 GCA_937958295.1 uncultured Pseudomonadota bacterium | reverse complement strand
CGCTACGAGCTGCACACCAATATCGTCGACGGGAAGATGGTCTTCATCGATGAAAACGCACAGGTCAATCCCACCCTCAAGGCGCGGGTCGGTGACACGCTGGAGATCGTGCTCGAAAGCGGCGAAGGGGCCGAGCACGATCTCGTGATCACCGAGCTCGATGCGGCCTCGCCGCGTTTCTCCGGCTCGAGCGGCAAGGTGGTCCTGCGGGTGAAGGTCGGCAAGCCCGGCACGTTCGCCTACTTCTGCTCGATCCCCGGCCACCGGCAGATCGGTATGGAAGGGAAGATCGAGGTCATAGGCGATGCGCTCGCGCACAGCACCGCGCCGGCCAGCCAGTCGAGCCGCACCGCGCTCGCGCTCTACACCCCCGCGTCGGTGCCGCAACGTGCCGCGGATCACCATGCAGTGAGCGTGGCGGCCGATCCCGCCGCGGTTCCGGCGGCCGTGGGCGCACGCGGCGCGCAGACGCTCAAGTACCGCATGGAGACCGTGGAGCTGCCTGGCAAGCTCGACGACGGCACCACGTTCACCTACTGGACCTTCGATCGGCAGGTGCCCGGTCCCATGCTGCGTGCGCGCGTGGGCGACACGATCCAGCTCACGCTCGCCAACGCGCGCGACAGCAAGATGATCCACTCGATCGACCTGCACGCGGTCACTGGCGGCCACGGCGGCGGCGAGCACACGCAGGTGGCGCCCGGCCAGGAGAAGACGATCACGTTCAAGGCGCTCAACCCGGGCCTGTACGTCTATCACTGCGCGACGCCGCTCGTGCCACAGCACATCGCGGCCGGCATGTACGGGATGATCCTTGTGGAGCCCGAGGGCGGACTGCCCAAGGTCGATCGCGAGTATTACGTGATGCAGGGCGAGATCTACACGGGCCGTCCGAACGGCGCCAAGGGCCACCAGGAGCCCGACCTCGACAAGATGGGCAATGAGCTTCCCGATTACTACGTCTTCAACGGTGAAGTCGGCGCGCTCTCGAAGACACGCAAGCTGCAGGCAAAGGTCGGCGAAAACGTGCGCATCTACTTCGGCGTGGGCGGGCCCAACAAGATCTCGTCGTTCCACGTGATCGGCGAGATCTTCGACAAGGTCTACAGCGAGGCCTCGCTCACGGGGCAGAAGAGCGATGTGCAAACCACGCTCGTGGCGCCCGGCGGGGCGGCGATCGTCGAGTTCAGCGTGCAGTATCCCGGCACCTACGTGCTCGTGGATCACGCGCTGTCGCGAGCCGGCAAGGGGGCGGTGGGCCTGCTCGAGGTCACCGGCAAGCCGGTCCCCGAGGTGTATCGCGTAGGAGCGTTGCAGTGAACGCCCTCGAGCTCGACGAGCACGGGCTCGCGGAGGCTCCCGTGGCCGTTGTGGTGGAGCACGTGCTCGCCCGCTATCACGCGGTGCACCGGGAGCAGTTTCCCGAGCTCGTGCGGCTCGCCCGCAAGGTGGAGCAGGTGCACGGCGGGGGTGCGGCCTATCCGGCGGGGCTCGCCGATCACGTGGCCGCCATGGCGCAGGAGATCGACAGCCACATGCGCAAGGAAGAGCGCGTGCTCTTCCCACTGCTCCTGCGCGGGCAGCGTGTGCTTGCCCGGACGCCGATCGCCGTGATGCGCGCGGAGCACGAGGATCACGGCGCTGCCCTTCGCACGCTGGCGCGGATGACGTGCGACCTCACACCGCCTTCCGGCGCGTGCTCGACGTGGCGCGCGCTCTACGCCGCGCTGCAGGTGTTACGCGACGACCTCTGTCGCCACATCCGCCTCGAGAACGACATCCTGTTCGCGCGCTAGCGCGGCGGCAGCGATGCATTGAAAACGGGAGACACTCATGGGTCCGTACCGGAAGCTCTGGTTCACGCTGATCGGCGTGCTGATCGTCACGTTCTCGCTGCTCGGCTATTACGGCAGCGAGGTCTACCGCCACGCGCCGCCGATTCCGGCGCAGGTCCGCACGGCCGATGGCGCCGTACTCTTCACGCAGGACGACATCCACGATGGCCAGACGGCCTGGCAATCCGTGGGCGGCATGCAGCTCGGCTCGATCTGGGGCCACGGGGCCTACCAGGCGCCCGACTGGACCGCCGACTGGCTGCACCGCGAGCTGACCGCGTGGCTCGACCTCGCGGCGCAGGAGCTCCACGGCAGGTCCTATGCGGCGCTCGATTCGGTGACGCAGGCCACGCTCCGCGAGACGCTGCGTGCTGAGTATCGCGGCAACCGGGCAGACGCCGCCGGCGTGCTCACCCTGTCGGTGCGCCGCGCGACCGCGATCGCCCGGACCGCGGCGTACTACGACCAGCTCTTCTCGGATGCGCCTGCCTTGCAGAAAAGCCGCGAGCACTTCGCGATGAAGGAGAACACGCTGCCGAGCGAGGCGCGGCGCACGCAGCTTGGCCGCTTCTTCTTCTGGACGGCGTGGGCGGCCGCGACGGAGCGTCCCGGCAAGAGCGTGACGTACACCAACAACTGGCCGCACGAGCCGCTCGTGGGCAATCAGCCGAGCAGCGAGAATGTCCTGTGGTCGATCGCGAGCGTCGTACTCCTGCTTGCGTGCGTGGGCCT
>CALFEY010000140.1 GCA_937958295.1 uncultured Pseudomonadota bacterium | reverse complement strand
GCCCCACCTCCTCGTAGTAGCGCAGCGCCGACGGCTTGACGCCGCTGCGCTTGGCCACCTCGCCGATGTCGATGAACTCCATGCTTGACCTCAAGTCGACTTGAACTCCTATGCTGCCCTTTCGCGTGTCCTTTTGCAAAGGAGCAGGATATGAAGCCCCAAGCCCCTGTCGTTCCGGGCGGCCCTTCCGCCCTCGTCGTCACGGCCCTCGCGTTGCCGCTTCTCTTGGCCTCGCTCGGCACGAGCATCGCCAACGTCGCGCTGCCCACCCTGGCGGAGGCGTTCGCGGTCCCCTTCTCCGCCGTGCAGTGGGTGGCCACCGCGTACCTGGCGGCGATGACCGTCGCGACCGTGCTCGTGGGCCGGCTCGCCGACGTCCTCGGCCACCGCCACGTGCTGGTGGCGAGTCTCGCCGTGTTCGCCGCCGCGTCCCTGCTGGCCGGCGTGGCGCCGAACCTCACGTGGCTCGTCGCTGCGCGGACCGTGCAGGGCGCCGGCGCCGCGGCGCTCATGACGCTGGCCATGACCCTCATGCGCGAGGTCGCCGGTGACAAGGGTGTCGGACGCGGCATGGGCTTGTTGGGCACCGTGTCCGCGGTGGGCACGGCCCTCGGACCGGCGCTCGGCGGCGCGCTCCTTCCGGTGGCCGGCTGGCATGCGCTCTTTCTCGTGCAGGTGCCGCTCGCCGCGGTGGCGCTGGCGCTCGCGGTGATCGCCTTGCCGCGCGCGGTGCCGGCCGCGCCCGACGCGGCGGGCCGCCCGTGGTCGGCGTTCGACTCGTCGCTCGCTCTCACGCTCCTCGTCAATCTCGTCATCGCCGCCGTGATGATGAGCACCCTCGTGGTAGGGCCGTTCTACCTAAGCCTGGGCCTCGCCTTGAGTGCGGCGCACGTGGGACTGGTCATGGCGGTGGGGCCTGCGCTCGCCATCTTCAGCGGCGCCCCCGCAGGCCGCCTCGTCGATGCCTGGGGAGCCGGGCTCGCGCGTAGGCTCGGGCTCATCATGATGGCGGCCGGCGCGGCCCTCCTCGCGTTTGCGCCCCAGGCGCACGGCGTGGCGGGCTACGTCCTCGCGCTGATAGTGCTCACACCCGGCTACCAGCTCACCCAGGCGGCCAACAACACCACCGCGATGCTCGACGTGACGCGCGCGCGGCGCGGCACCGTGTCGGGCCTGCTCGCGCTTTCTCGCAACGTGGGACTTGTCACCGGCGCTTCTGGCCTGGGCGCGCTCTTCTCCCTCGCGGTGGGGGACCCGGACGTGGCGTCGGCCAGTGCGACGGCCATCGCCAGCGGCATGCGCTGGACGTTCCTGGCGGCCGCCGGTGTGCTCGCGGTGGCGCTGGGCGTGGTGGGCGTGCGGCGTGGGGGCCCCGTGGTACGCGATCCTGGCTAGCGTCCGCGCGCGTGTCCCGCCATGGCGCACGGGTCACGACCGGGAAGGTGCGCTCGCCCTCGCCGGCATTGGATAGTCGTCGTTGTTCAGCACCCAGCCGTTGGCGCAGAAGTCCTCGCGGGGTGGGGAGAACACGTCGACGCAGAGGTTGTTGGCGCCGATGAACTGCGAGGTGTGGATGGCCGGCGGAGGAACGATGGACAACGACGGTGCGCCACAGCGCAGGTGCTCGTCCTCCTGCCACAACCGCAGGTCCGCCCCCCACGGCCAGCGCAGGTGGTGGATGCACTCCCCGTCGAGCAGGAGCATTGCCTGCTGGAAGTCGTCGTGATGATGGGGCGTCATCTTGGCGACGTCGCGCGGACCCTGGGGATAGAAGACGTTCACCATCAGGTTGGACGAGCGAAAGATCCGGCCGAAACGCCCGGGCTTCTCGGGCACGTCGAGACCGTAGCGGCGAATGCGGCCTGCATCCGCCGGCGCGGGCCACGGCCGGTAGGGGGCGACGTGCGGATCGGGCTCGACATAGGAGCTCCGATTGACGCAAAGCGCGGCGAGGTCGGTGGCGCGCGAGGTGAAGACCCGCACGATCATCCCGCCGCGGCGCACCGTGACCGTGCTCTTGCCGGGCGGCACGATGACGAGCGAGTGACCTTCGACGTCCAGATTCTCGTCGCCGGCCGATACCGTCACCGCGGTCGACGGCTGCGGCAGGATCAGCATGTATTCGTCGCCCTGCTCGAGACGTTCGAGCACTGCACCGTCGCGGGCGGTCGTGTAGGCGACGATGAAGTTCTGGCCGCGCCCATGCCAGGTGGTGAAGAGAGGTCCCTCCGCGGACGGAGGGAGCTCGTAGAACTTGAGGCAGTCCGCGGCCTGGAAGCGCGTGGGTGAAATCGTCGACACGTGGGTCCTTGCTCGGAGGCTAGTCCTTGACCTGGCCGGATTCGCGCAGGTCCTTGATGACTTGCGTGTTCCGGTCGAAATCGGTGGACACCTTGCTCGCGTACTGCGCCGGCGTGCTGGCGATCGGCACCATGCCGAGCTCGCGCAGCTTCAAGACGGTCTCCGGCTCCTTGAGCACCTCGGCGATCTCACGCGAGAGGCGCTGGATGATCTCGTCGGGCGTGTCCTTGGGCGCGAACATCACCGACGAGTAGCCATCCGCGAAACCGGGGACGACGGTCTCCGCGAGCGTCGGCACGTTGGGCAGCAGGCTGAAGCGCTGCCCCGTGGTCACCGCCAGCCCCACCAGCCTGCCATCCTCGATGAAGGGACGGGCGACGGGCGCCGCGACGATCGTGGCGGGGACAACGCCGGACACCAAGGCAAGCAGCGCTGGAGATTCCCCGTTGTAGTAGACGGCCTCGTACTGGATGCCTGCGGCGCGCCGGAAATTCTCGAACGTGATGTGCGCGGCGCCCAGTGCCGCGGTGATGGCCACGTCCACCTTCTTGGGATTCTTCTTGGCGTGCTCGACGAATCCCTTGATGTCGGTGAACGGTGCGTTCTTGCTGGCGACGATGATGAGGGCGCCACCGACCATCTCGCTCACCGGGACGAGGTCCGACTTCAGCTGGAAGTTGGCCTTGCCGGTGGCGGCCGCCGAGTGCAGGCCGTTGCTGGTCACGAGGAGCGTATAGCCGTCCGGCTTCGCCCGTACCACGGTGGAGGCGCCGATCAGTCCGCTGGCCCCGGGCTGGTTCTCGATGATGATCGTGGTGCCCAGCCGCTTCGCCAGGCGCTCGGCGAGCACGCGTGCGGAGATATCGGTGGAGCCACCGGGCGGAAAGGGCACGACGAACTTGATGGTCCTGTCTGGCCAGGCGGCCTCGGCCGTCGTGGCTGGCAACAGCACGGCGCACACGAGCGCGAGGACAGCATTGGAAAGCGCTGCAGCAAATCCTTTCATGCCGAGGTTCCTCCTTGGGAGTTTCGACTGTGGGATGGGGTGAGCCGCGGCCCGGGGCTTGCGGTTGCGTCCCGCTTCTTCCAGTCTCCGACCGCCGGTGAGTGTAAGGCGCGTGAACTGCGATGATGGGCGGTCAATCCCAGGGGAATCACTATGTTTCTCACACTGAAATAGGTGGCGAGGTATTGAACGGTCGACGTTCAAACCCGTTGCGGGAACCCCGATGGGGACGGCGGGCTAACGGGCCAGGAGCGGACGTCGCGGCGGCCGCTACCAGGCCGCTACCAGGCCGCTACCAGGCCGCTGCCAGGCCGGCACCGGCCACCACCAGACCTGCACACCCGACCTGCACCGCCCTTCCCTTGCCGCAGTGCCGCGTCACCGGCACGCACGAACGGTCAATGCATCGGTCCCCTGAGTCGCTTGCTCGCCTGGGATATCGCGTAGTTCACGAGGCAGTAAAGCGCCGCCACCACGAGATACACGGGCACCAGCGCGTGGTAGTTGGCGACGAGCACCTTGGCGTTCTGCATGAGCTCACCGTAGGTGACGACGTAGCCGAAGGTGGTGTCCTTGACCACGATCACGAGCTGCGCGACCAGTGCCGGGACGATGTAGCGAAGGGCCTGCGGGAAGACGATGAGGAAGAAGACCTGGCGTTCGGTCAGTCCCAGGCTGCGCGCAGCATCGGTCTGGCCGCGGGGAACCGCGAGCACGCCCGCGCGATAGACCTCGGCCACCACGGCGGCGGTGCTAAGGCCGATGGGCAACGTCAACATCCAGTAGGTGCCGAGCTTGATGCCCACCGACGGAAGCACCAGAAAGCACACATAGATGAGCAGCAACGTCGGCGTCCCGCGCAGGAACTCGATGGCCGCGATGCTCGGCCACCGCACGAGCCGCAGCCGCGCCAGGCGTCCCATCAACAGCACCAGGCCCAGGGCAAGCGCGATGACCGCGGCCATGGCCGCCGAGGCCAGCGTGCCCAGCAGGCCTTTGCCCAGGAAGACCCAGGTCGTCGGCCAGGCGAAGAACTCCCAGAACTTGGCCTTGAGCTGCCCCGCGGCTTCGAACCGGAACACGATACCGACGGCCAGCAGGAGCAACGCGACCGCTGCAATCGCGCTTCCCACCCGGATGGCGACCTGAGCCTGGGGGCTGGGAGCACCGAACAGAATGGCTTCCAATGAGCGGCTCATCGCAGGATCCGCACCTTCTTCTCCAACGCGGCGCCCCCCCAGGCGATCAGCAATCCGGTCGCCACGTACAACGTGGCCGCCACCGCGAAGGCCGCCATGCCGGCTGCGGAGTCGGTGGCAATCTTGGACACGAGGGCCGTGAGCTCGCGGCCGGGAAACGGCACCTGCGACGCCAACGAGGTCGACAACATCAACGCAATGAGCAGCGAGGTCATCGGTTGCACCACCGCTCGTAGCGCCTGCGGCAACACTACCGCGGAGACGATGCGCATCGGCCGCATGCCCAGGCTGAGTGCGGCCTCGATCTGGCCGCCGGGGATGGTGTTGATGCCCGTGCGCACGTAATCCGCGGTGAACGCGGAGCAGACCAGCGCCAACGTCAGGATCACGCTGGGCTCATAGTCGATCACGACGTTGAGATCCGGCAGCGCAAAGACGATGAAGATGAGTAACGCTACGCTGGGAATATTCCGAAAGACCTCGACGTAGCCCGTCAAGACGAAGCGCAGCGGCGGCAGCGGAAGGAGTCGAAGCACTGCCACGACCATGCCCAGCACGAAGCCCGGCACGAACGACAGTACAGTGAGCTTCCAGGTCAGAAAGAGGGCCTGCCCGAAGGCAGGCCCGTAGTCAGCCAGGAGCCGCGAAACCTCGCCCATCCGTTACGGGATGGCGGGCGGCGTTGGAACAGCGGTGCTGCCCGTGCGTTGTCCGATGGAAATCGTCCAGAGCTTGGCCCAGGTGCCATCGGCTTGCACCCTTTTCAGGAAGGCATTGATGAAGGCCACGCCGTCCGAGCCCTTGGGCAGCCCGATGCCGTAGGGGTCTTGCGCACCAAAGGGCGCGCCCGCCAACTGCGTGTCACCGGTTCCGAGGCTCAAGGCGTTGAGCAGCAGCGTGTAGTCGGTCACGTAGGCGTCCACGCGTCCCTGGCGCAGCGCGTCGAGCGCTTCCTGGTGCGTCTGGAACTCCTGCACGACCGCCTTGGGCGCGTACTGCGCCAGGATCGCAGGCCCCGTGGAGCCGGCCTGAGTGGCGACCTTCTTGCCGGCCAGATCGTTGTACGACTGGATTGTCTTGTTGCCCGCTTTGACCAGCACAGCCGCCTGCGAGGCGTAGTAAGGGCCGGCGAATGCGATTTTCTCGGCGCGGGCGGGCGTGATGGAGTACGTGGCCAGCACCATGTCCACCTGATCGTTGATGAGCACCTGCTCGCGCGTGGACGAGGTCACTTGCGTGAACTTGAACTTGGCGCCATCGCCCAGGATGTAGCGCGTGATGAGCTGCGCCAAGCCTGCGTCGAAGCCGCGCATCTTGCCGTCTTTCTCGTTGAGCAACGAGAACAGGTTCGAGGTTTGGGTGCCGCCGAGGCGCAGCGTGCCGGCCTGCTTGATCTTGCTGGCCCAGGTGCTCGAGGCGATGGTCGCCGCATCGGCGACGGGGCCCTGCGCCACCAGCGCGTCAAACGCGGCTGCATTGATGGGCGTGCCCTGGGCGAACAGCGACCCACTGGTCGCGATCGCCAGTGCCGCCACGGTGGACTTCAGAAGGGATTTGATCGACATGCGGTCCTCTTGGATGGGTCTGCCACTTGCCAATATAAAGCAACATCGCATGAGCGAGCTGCTGGCCCTGTGGGTTCGCCGTTGTGTGCGCGAGCGACCGTCGGTGCCCCTTGCCCAGCCGTTCCCCGGGTCGCGAGGCGACACCTGGTTGCGACGCTCGAGTCCGCCGAACGCGGCCCCGTGCACAATGTGAAGGTCAATTCCAGGAACAACCTCATGCCCGAAGTCAACCCTCGCCTCGTGATTCACAGGGACCTACTCGCCGCGGCCGCGCGCTACGTCAACGATGAGGGCGATGCGCCGGACGAGGACGAACTGCGCGACGCCCAGCAGGAGTTCCTGTTCGAGATGTGGCAGCGGGCAGCGGCGGCGATGGATGACGACGATCTTACGGACGCGGAGCGATGGGAGCGCATCAGCGACCAGGTCGTCATCATCAATCTGTTGCAGGAAGCACTGGCATTGATCAACGAGTAGTCCACTCGGCGCGCGGGACGTGGCGATCGCGCGGGCACCACGAGCCCGCTCCGAGGATGCCGTCCCCCCCCCCGGCGACAAGATCCCGCGCGTAACGACGCGCGGCGTCCTTGCTGGCCCGGTCCATCGTCGGTAACCTCACGGCCACTACAACGAGACAGCCAGGCGGTCGCAGCGCAGCGAGGCGACCCTGCCGGGACGGGGGACATTCGGTGCGCAAGTGGATCGCAGCGCTCGTGGTCGCGTGCGCTGCCGCGGGGGCAGCCGCGGACGACGTCAGTCCCAACCAGGGCATGCTGGGCGACTGGGGAGGCGCGCGCACGCGCCTCTATCGCGAGGGCATCGACTTCCAGCTGAGCTATTTCGCCGAACCCGCGTACAACGCGCGCGGTGGCAGCGCGCACTTGCTGCGCAGTGCGGATCAATTCGTGGCGGGCACCACGCTCGACCTCGACAAGCTGTGGGGATGGCCCAAGGCCAGGCTCCAAGCCACGCTGACCAATCGCAACGGCAAGAACCTGAGCGCCGACGCAGGTCTCGACACACTGATGCAGGTGCAGCAGGTGTACGGCCGCGGCAGCATCGTGCGGCTGACCGAGCTCTCGTACCAGCAGACGCTCCTCGACGGCGCCCTCGATCTCAAGGTCGGCCGCATGGGTGTGGGCGACGACTTCTTTCCCTGGTCGTGCCTCTTCATGAACCTGAGCTTCTGCGGCTCGTTGCCCGGCAATGTCGTATCGACCTGGTACAACTGGCCCGTCAGCCAGTGGGGCGCGCGCGTCAACGTCAACCACGGCGATGAGTGGCAGCTCAAGGTGGGTGTCTTCCAGATCAATCCCGCCTATCTCGAGAATGAGAATGGGCTTGCCCTGGGCAGCCCGGCCGGCACTATCGGCGCCCTCATTCCCGTGGAGGTCGAGTGGACGCCCAAGCTCGGCGCCGAGCGCCTGCCGGGCACCTATCGCGTCGGCGCGTGGTACGACACATCGAGTCAGCCCGACGTGTTCCTCGCCGCCAATCAGCAGCCACAGGTTGTGAGCCCAGGCGTGCCGCCCTTGATACGCAACGGCGAGAGCGGCTTCTACGTGAGCCTGCAGCAGCAGGTCACGACCGTGAACGGCGACCCGGCGCGCGGCTTGAGCCTCTTTCTCAACTACGTGCACGCCGATCGCGACACGGCCACGATCAGCCAGATCGTGAGCGCGGGCGCGCTGTACACGGGGCCGTTCGACGCGCGTCCGCAGGATGTGCTGGGTGTGGCGGTGGGGTACACGCAGTACAACCCGCGCGCGGCGGATGGTGTGTCTTTGCAGAACTCGGTTGGTGGCGGCCCCGCGATGCCGGTGCCCAACGCCGAGTACCCCGTCGAGCTCTTCTATACGATCAACGTGACGCGGTGGCTGTCGCTGGCGCCGGTGGTGCAGTACATCGCCCGGCCCGGCGGCGTGAGCGCGAACAAGGACGTCGTGGTGATCGGGATGAATTTCGGGCTGACGTTCTAGAACCGCGCGCCTTCGCGCCATCCTGTGGTCAGCGACGCCTCAGATGAAGGTCGAGGGCGGCCGCCGCGATCGCCTTCGCCCACTCGCGCCACCTGGCCCAGCTCGGCAGGCGTCATGTTGAAGGCACATTCCATCGCATCGCGCTCGCCGGACTCCTGCATACGGTCGAGGAAATCTGCGCGGGCTCGACGAGCTCTCCCTGGCGGTTACGGATTCTGATGACCGACGACGGCATGGCCCACTCCTTGGCGTGAAGCGCCGTCCTACGCCACCTAGCCAACCTGGACAGTTCAGCCACCTCGACGCGACGAGGGACTCCGGATCCGTTTCCTGCCGGAGGCCAGAACGGCGAAACCCCGCCGCCACGTCGCCGAGTTCGATGGCTCGCCCCCCCCCAGAGTAGGGCCGCAGGCCGGGGCCATTACGCCTCCGGTCACTCATCGGATGTTTAACATCGGATGATTGCTTCGGTCGCCGAATCGGTGTACGGTCTGTTCCAGCTGGCCCAAGAGCCGGCAAGTCTGGAGGACCGTGCTCTTGCGTACAGGACACGCAAAATCTGCTGAAAAGCGTTCGAAGCCGGGCCGCATCCAGGCGGTGTTGGGAGCACTCGGCCGCGACATCGCCCGGGAAGTCATCCCTGCCGGTGCCGTGCTGCCACCCGAACACGAACTTGCAAGCCTTTTCGGCGTGGGCCGCGGCGTCGTTCGCGAGGCGATCAAGACGCTCTCCGGAAAAGGGCTTGTCAGCGTCGGGCCGCGCCACGGCACCCGCGTGCTGCCGCGGCGCGACTGGAGCCTGCTCGATCGCGACGTGCTGAACTGGCTGGTCGGGGAAGACAAGCCGGACCGCAAGTTGTTGCTGGCCGTACAGGAAGTCCGCCTGATCATCGAGCCGGCCGCCGCCGCGCTCGCCGCGGCCCGGGCTACCGGCAAAGAGCGGCAGCGCATCCATGCGGCCCTGGCGGCGATGGAAGCCTCGCACGACCAGGCCTCCCAGACGGCCGCGGACAAGGCGTTTCACCTTGCCATCCTGGCTGCCACGCGCAACCCGGTGCTGCAGGGCTTTCGCGGCGCGATCGACACGATTCTGAGTGCGGTCTTCGTGGTCGCCGTCGATAGCGTCGAGGGCTGGTTCGAGGACAACATCGCCAACCATGCCGCCGTCGCCCGCGCCATCGAAGAAGGCGACGCCGAGAAAGCCCGTCATGCGATGGAGCAGGTCCTTGGCCTGACCCACTCCAGGCTGTCTCGCCGCAAGGCCGGCGCCGGCAGCCACGGCGGGCGGCCAGGCGGTTCCCGCACTGCGGGGAAGACGTGATGCGGCATCGGCTCTCGTCTTTGCTCTGGTTCTGCGCTCCTTTCGCAGTCCTGCTCGCCCTGTGGGCGATCCTGGTCCCGCACTTCGACGTCAATCCCCGCTTGTTTCCGCATCTCGATTCGGTGGCGCAGGCCGGTCTGGAGGGAATCAAGGACGGCACCTTGGTTCGGCACGTCGGTGCGAGCCTCCTGCGCGTCACCGTCGGCACGGTGCTCGCCCTGCTTCTTGCCATTCCCCTGGGCATCGCCATGGGCGTGAGCCCCACGGTCTCCAGTTTTCTCACGCCTCCATTCAGGTTTTTCTCGGTGCTGGCGGGCATCGCGTGGATCCCGCTCGCATCGCTGTGGTTCGGCTACGGGTTCGGCGCCATCACCTTCGTGATCTTCAATGCCGTGTTCTTCATCGTGACGTACAACACGCTGCTCGGCGTCTCGACCATTCCGCTGCATGTACGCAACGCGGCTGCATCGCTGGGCGCGGGTCGATGGGCGATGCTGACCGAGGTCCTGTTGCCAGGTGCGCTTCCCAATATCGTCACCGGCATCCGCACGGGACTGGGCTTCGCCTGGCGGGGCTTGATCGCCGCCGAGATGATCGCCACGAACGTGGGCCTCGGCTACATGCTGTTCGTGGCGCGCGACTTCTACAAGACCGAAGTGATCGTGCTCGGCATGATCGTCATCGGCGTGCTGTGGCTGCTGCTTGATCGGTTGCTGCTGGCGCCGATCGAGCGCGCCACCAGCGAGCGCTGGGGCATGGTGCAACGGGTATGACGCCGCTTCTCCTCAGGGCCTGGAGCCGCTACCTGCGCCTGACGACGCAGTGGCCGTCGATCGGCACCATCGTCCCGTTCATTCCGTTGATCGTGGCCTGGTGGATCGTCACCGAGATGCGGGCATTTCCGCCGGCATTCCTGCCCGGACCGGCGGAAGTCGTGCGCTCGTTCGGATCGCTCGTCTATACGGGCGTCCTGCCGGAGTACCTGCAGGACAGCCTCGTGCGCCTCGCCATCGGGTCCTTCTGGGGCATCGCGCTGGGCGTGCCCCTTGGAATCCTCGTGGGCTTGAGCCAGCCCGCGCACAAGGCGCTGTGGCCGGTGCTGCTGTTCTTCCAGGCCATCGGCGACATTGCCTGGCTGCCGATCCTGGTGATCTGGTTCGGCTATGGGCTCACGACCATGACGGTCATCATCGTCTACACGGTCATCTTCCCGGTCGTCCTTAACACCGTGCTGGGTGTGCGCTCGATCCCCGTCAACATGCATCGCGCTGCACAAAGCCTCGGCGCCTCGCGCACCCGCATGCTCTGGGAGGTGGTGCTGCCGGGCGCGCTTCCCAACATCATGACCGGCCTGCGCAACGGGCTCGGCTATGGCTGGCGCGCGCTCATCGCGACCGAGATCATCGTCGGTACAAGCGGTATCGGCTTCCTCATGTTCGATGCACGCCGGGCTGGCTCGGTCGTCGAGATCCTGCTCGGCATGATCATTCTCGGAAGTCTTTGGTACATCGTTGACAGCTGGATCCTGGCGCCGATCGAGCGGGCCACCGGACAGCGCTGGGGATTGGTGACGAAGTGAAGAGCCTGACCATCCGCAATCTGTCGAAGACCTATTTCGATGTGCATGCCGGCGCGAACGTGACCGCGGTGCGCGATTTGTCGCTGGAGGTGCCGGCGGGGGAGTTCGTGTCCATCGTCGGCCCGTCGGGATGCGGCAAGACCACGCTGCTCAACATGATCGCGGGCTTCATCCCCCACACCGGCGGAGAAATTCTCGTCGGCGGCCATCCGGTGAAGGGGCCGGGCCCCGACCGCGGCGTGGTGTTCCAATCGTTCGCGCTCTTTCCCTGGCGCACCGTCCTCGACAACGTTGCGTTCGGTCCCAAGATGCGCGGCGTTGGCCGGGCCGAACGCGAGAAGATCGCGCACGAATACCTGGCGCTCGCCAAGCTGTCGGCAGCGGCAGGGCGCTATCCCAACGAGCTTTCCGGCGGCATGCAGCAGCGCGTTGGCGTGGTCCGTGCGCTGGCGAACGATCCGGACGTGCTGCTGATGGACGAACCCTTCGCCAGCGTGGATGCGCAGACGCGCATGACCTTGCAGGAGGAACTCACCCGGATATGGGAGCAGAAGCGGCCCACGGTCATCTTCATTACCCACGATGTCCCGGAAGCTGTCTTCCTGGGCAATCGGGTCGTGGCCCTGTCCAAAGGGCGGGTGCTGGAGGAGATCGCCGTCGACCTGCCGCGGCCGCGGGTGTGGGACGACTTGAACGAGGACGACCGCTTCAAGGCCTTGAGCGGGCGCGTTCTTCAACTCGTGCGGTCGGCGTGAAGCCATGCTGGGTGACGTCCTCAAGTCGCGCAAGTTCTACATCCTGCTGGCGGTCGCGGTTGGCTATGTCGCGTGGCAGGTTTGGCTGACGATCGCTGCGCCGCAGAAGATCGCGGGCCTCGCGGGCGAGTCGGAGAAAGTGAACATACTGGTCACGCTGCCGTTTCCGCCGGAACGCTTTCACGTTCAGCGGTTCCAGACCTACGGCAGGGTATCCGGTACGCAGGAGAACGCCGTCGAAGTTCGCGGCGTAAAACGAGCGGACCTGACGACCGTTGCCCGTCCCTATTGGGTGAGGCGTATTGAGCCGCTACAACCAGGAGGATGACCGAGATGAAACGCTTTGCCGCAGTGCTGCTGTTTACCCTGCTGCTGCCGTCACTGGCGCTGGCGCAGGCCGCCAATCCCGTGAAACTCAAGGTCGGCATGGTGGCTGCTGTCGACATGCTTGCATTGCCGATCGCAGTCGAGCGGGGCTTCTTCGAGAAATACGGACTCGACGTGACCATCGCGCGCCCCTACGCCACCGGCGTGGATGCGCTCAACGCGCTGCAGGCGGGCGAAACCGACATGGTCCAGGCCGGCGTCCCGGCCATCGGCGCCATCCTGCGCGGCATGGACCTGGTGTTTTTCGGCAACTTCAGCGGCAACGCCACCAAGCTCGGCTCCGATGCCACGCTCGCCCTCATCGCGAACGGCGGTGCCGGCATCACCAAGGGTGACCTCAAGAGCCTCAAGGGCAAGAGGATCGCGACCTCCTTCGGCACGATCAACCACCTCTACATCCTCGGCCTGCTGGAGAAGGCCGGCCTCACGCCCGCCGACGTCACGCTCGTGAACACGCCGCCGCCGGAGATGACCGTGGCGTTGCTTGCCAAGGGGGTGGATGCGTTCGTGGCGTGGGACCCGGCGCCGGTCATCGGCATGAAGGACGTGCCGGGGGCGATCGAGGTGATCCGCGGCGGAGACGTGATTTCCTACCTCGGCTTCAACATCGCCCTGCGGCCCTGGGTGGAGAAGAATGGCGCAACGATCGAGAAGTTCCTGGCGGCCGTGTCGGAGGCCGACCAGTGGATGCGCAAGAATCCCAAGCAGGCCGCCGCAATCGGCACGCGCTGGATTCCCGGACTGAAGCTGGACGTCGCGGAAACCGCGATGCAGTACAACATCCAGCAGGTGGACCGCCGCATTTCCGCTCACAACTATCGTGCGCTGTGGAAGGCGCAGGACACGCTGCAGCGGCTGGGCGTGATCAAGACCACGTTCGATGTGAACAAGCACATCGAGCCCAAGTACATCCTCAACGTGATGCAAACCTATCCCGCGCTGTTTGCCGACCTGCAGCCCATCCCTGCGGACGTGGCGATCAAACCGGGCTTCGTGTTCAAGCCCTGATCCGGGTTGCCGCGCGGGACCGAGCTGCTGCGCTCTCGGTCCCGCCGCGCAGATACAACCAACGCTCATTGCCATGGCCCTTATCAACTACATCACCCAGATCCAGTTCGAGTTCGGCGCCATCAGCCTGCTCGGGCAGCAGTGCGAACGGGTCGGCATCCGCCGTCCGCTGATCGTGACGGATCGGGGCGTGAAGGCGGCCGGCATCGTCGACACCGTCCTGGGCGCGCTCGCACATGCGGGCACCGTTGCCATCTATGACGGCACTCCGCCGAACCCGAACGAGGCTACGGTGCGCGAAGCGGTGCGCGCGTACAAGCAGGGCGATTGCGATGGCATCGTCGCCGTGGGCGGCGGCTCGTCCATCGATCTCGCCAAAGGCGTCGCCGTCTGCGCGACCCACGACGGCCCGCTCTCAAGCTTTGCCATGATCGAAGGCGGGGCCGATCGCATCACCTCCCGCACGGCCCCCGTCATCGCCGTCCCGACGACCGCCGGCACTGGCAGCGAAGTGGGCCGGGGCGCGATCCTCATCCTCGACGATGGCCGGAAAGTCGGCGTGATCTCGCCCTTCGTCGTGCCCAAGGTCGCGATCTGTGACCCCGCGCTCACCCTGGGCCTGCCGCCGGCGCTAACGGCCGCCACGGGGATGGATGCCATCGCGCATTGCATCGAGACCTTCCTGTCGCCCGCCTTCAATCCGCCCGCGGACGGCATCGCGCTCGATGGGCTGTGGCGCGGTTGGCGCCACATCGAGCGCGCGACGCGCGAGCCCGGTGACCGCGGCGCACGGCTTAACATGATGAGCGCGTCGATGCAGGGCGCGCTCGCATTCCAGAAGGGGCTTGGGTGCGTGCACAGCCTGAGCCACTCGCTCGGCGGCATCGATCCACGGCTGCATCACGGCACGCTGAACGCAATCTTCCTGCCGGCCGTGATCGCATTCAACGAGGCGGCCGCGTCGGTGCGCGACGAGGACAAGCTCGACCGCATGGCCAAGGTGATGGGCCTGGCCGGCGGAGCCGAGGTGGGGCCATCCGTGCGCGCCATGACCGAGCGGCTCGGCTTGCCGACGGGCTTGGCCCAACTGGGCGTGACGCGCGCGATGTTCCCCGACATCATCCGGGGCGCCCTAAAGGACCACAGCCACCGCAGCAATCCGCGCGTTGCATCCGAGACCGATTACGAAGCAATGCTCGAGGCTAGCCTGTAGCATAGACGGTCGACGATCTTCCGTCGTCACGCCTCGAGGCAGGTCAGGTACGTCCGGGAAGGCTCGCTCTCCGCCTCCGGCATTGGCTCGTCCTCGTTGTCCAGCACCCAACCGTTGGCGCCGAAGGAACCTCCGCAATGCCGGCAGCAAGCTCGTTTGCAACGCAACATGGATGCCCGACCCCGAACACGGAGACCGCCGCCTTTGAGGCGCGACCCATCGCGCGTGCATCGGGATGGCGGCGGACTGCGCGTTACCTCTGCGCACTGATACTCGTGCCTGCCCTGGCGTCTGCCCAGCCGGTCGCGCCCGCGCCCTCGCCGCTGGCTGCCAAGGTGGCCATCAGCGAACTCTCCGACCGCCTGGGCTGGAAGCAGCCCATGTACTTCTCCACGATCCAGGCGGCCGACATCGACGGCGATGGCCAGGACGAAGTGCTCGGCCGCTGGATCAATGGCCTCACGGTCTATCGCTTCGACCGGGGAACGTTCGTCCGTCACTCGCGCCTCGGCGCCCTCAGTGACAACGCGGGCTTCTACGATCCCTCGTGGTACTCCACGATCCGTGCCGCGGTGCTCGATCCCAAGGCGGGTCGCGCCGATGTCGTGGCGCGCAAGGACGACGGCATTCACGTCTACCGCTACGACTCCGCCACGCGAGCGTGGCGGGAGCTCGGCGCCAACGCGCCCACACGACCCTTCGCCGACAACGATCCCACGGGCACGCTGTGGTATCAGGCCAAGCACTACGCCACGATACAGTTGGCCGACATCACGGGTGATGGCGCGGCCGAGCTCGTGGGACGTGGCCGCGACGGCCTTCAAGTGTGGCAATGGCAGCCCGCCATCGAACAGTGGACGCCGCTCGCCATGAGCGGCGAACTCTCCGACGCGCAGGGGTTCGATGTCGAGGCCTACTACGGCACGATCCAGCTTGCCGACCTCGATGGCGACCATGCAGCGGAGCTCGTGGTGCGCGCAGCCAACGGCGTGCGCACGTATCGGTGGCAGAGCAACACGTGGCAGCGCATGGGCGCAAGCGGACCGTTCGCCGACGACGCGGGGTTCGTGAGTGGCCGCCGCCATGCGTCGATGGGTGTGTACGTCGACACCACGGGCGCGGCGTGGCTGTATGGCCTCGCGGCCGGCGGTCGCGGTCCCGGCTCCGGGACGATCCAGGTGAGCCGTTGGCAGAGCGATCACTGGGAGCCCGCGCAAAGCATCGTGCTGCCCGAACTCGGTTGGGACCGCGCGAGCCAGGCATCCACGCTGATCGCCGCGGACTTCACGGGAGACGCCGCGCCGGAGTTCGTGGTGCGCGGCGATTTCGGCATGCACGCGTATTCATCCACGGGCGCGGCGCTGCAACTCGACGCTCCGATCTTTCGTGACGCGCAGGGTTGGAACCTGCAGGAGCAATACGACACGGTGCAAACGATGACCGCCCAAGTGGCAAGCGGCTCGGGCGCCACGGCCTCGCGCAGGCTGCTCCTCGGACGCGGCGGCAAGGGACTGGAGGTGTACAAGTTCGACGGCCAGTGGCAAACCGCCGTCGATCCCACCTTTCCCGCGTACTGCGCCACGCCCACGGACGGCAGCGCACCGTGCCTCGCCTACCAGGCCATCAGTAACACGCTCGTTCCGGGCGTGAACGACATCCGCGCGCAATACACGCAGGAAAAATTCACCTACGACACGTTCGCGGCCTTCATCCGCACGGTCAGCATCATGGCCAACCCCATCGGCCCGGCCAACCAGGCGGCGTTCGAAACCGTGCAGAAGGAAATGGTGCAGGAGCTGACCTACGCCGCCACGGTCAAGGCGTGGTTCGGCAACTACCTCGCGATGATGACGCAGCAGTACAACGATGCCTCCGGTCTGCTGAACCAGGCGGTGGATGACGTGAGCCTCTCCACGAGCACGAGCGTGCTGGCGCGCTGGCTCGAGTACGGCGGCGACATCACGTCGGCGATTGCCTACGTCTTCGACGACGAAGGTGAGCCGGGTCAGGAAATCGGACTCATCATCGAGATCCTCGACGACATCTACGGAGACCTCGCGAACTCGTCCGGGGACGTCTCGGAGCAGGTATCCAAGCTCCAGACGCAGCTGAACGACCAGGTCACCAACTATCCCCTGGCCATCGCCACATCCGAGACGCGCTATCTCACGGACTACGCCAAGCTCAAGCGAATCGGCGAGAACACCGCCGGCGGCGGATTCGATTGGGCCAAGGCCACGATATTGCAGGTGCAAAACGTGGCAGATGCCGCGCGCAACGGGATGCTCGTCAACTTCTACCGGACACTCCTTCCGTCCAAGTGGCAGGTGTACTGGTGCTGGGAGAACGGATTCGGCGGCATGGCCGAGTGCGGCAGCGACTACACGCCCGACAAGTTCAACTGCCAGTACAACGGCGTCACGCCCCCGCCCATCCCCGGCTGGACCTCGAACGCCTACATCTACGCGGGCGAGACCGTCGACGTGAACTGGACGCTGCTCGGCCGCCTCACCGGACCGCTCAGCGCGGGGACGAACAATCTCAACGCGATCTGGTACATGGCCATGCTAGGAGGCGATCTCGGCTGGGACCTGCCGCAGTGGGGACTATCCGGAACGAGCGGATACCTTCAGTCGGCCGACCCGCGGCTCGCGTACAACAACATCAAGTATGGCTACGCATGGTCCAACACAGGGTGCGACGGCGACGGCTCGACCACCGGCAAGCTCACGCAGCAAACCTCGACGGGCCAGTGGCTCTCGGTGGCACAGCACAACGGTCGGCGCGTCCCGGCGTCTGAGGCCAACGGCATCCTGCGCGAGATCGGCAGCCTCAAGGCGGAAGCCGAAGCCTTGTCGACGACGCCGGCCATGCAGATCGAACTAGGCTCCCCCTTGCGCGAAGCCGCCGGACTCGTCGCGCGCGCGAATCTTGCGGCCACCCCGGGCGCGTCGGGCTCGGTATCGGCCACCACGCCCACGCATCTCGCGACGTTGTTCCTGCAGCGCGTGGAGGCCCATGCGCAGTTGCTTGGACCCACGCGCACGGAGTATCTGGCCATGCGCGCCCATTGTCTCGTGGCCCAGTTGCAGGGCCAGAGCCCGGCCGGGAGGAATTGCAGCGGGGTGGGATATCCGGATTTCTACCCTTGATGCGCCGTAGAACGGTGCGGTGTCGTCCGAGCCTTGATCTTGCGCGGCGCCACAAGCGGGCGAATGCTGAGCTCGGTCGATTGACGCATTCGGCCGTCCGGCACCTGCAGCAAGCTCTGCAAGAGGACGCCCTCCAGCGCCTCCAGGCCCGAACGGAATCGATGGACGAGGCCGATCTGGCGCTCCACCGCGGGGTTAACCAGGCGATAGACTCGCAGGCGCCGGTTCCGTCCCCACTGGGACGGCGCGAGCGGCATGATCGAAACGCCGAAGCCGCGAGCCACCATGGCGCAGATGGTTTCGAGCGAATCGAGCTCCATCGTCTCCTGCACGGCAAGACGATGCCGCCGTAACATCGCATGCACGAGCTGGCCCGTCCACGACTGCCGGCTTATGCCGATGAACGTTGACCGTTGCAGCACGTCGGCCAGTGTCGTGACCTGCGTTCGCGACGACACGAGAAGGACCAGTGGCTCTGCCACGATGGGATGCCAGACCAGCCCGCGCGCGAGCTTGAAGGGCGGCTCCGCCACGATGGCGGCATCGAGCTCGCCTCGCTCCACCCGTCTCACGAGATCGCTCGACACGCCCGTGGCCACGCGCACCGCGACCCTCGGATTGCGCTGACGCATCCGCAGCAACGCATCGGGCAACAGGCGTTCGAACGTTGGCGGAATGGCACCCAGTGCGAGCGCGCCGCCAATCTCGTCCTTGTCGACGCCAAATGGCATCGCATCGTAGAGCCGCAGCAGCTCCGTCGCGCGGGGCACGAGCGCGCGTCCGTTCGAGTTGAGGACGACGGTGCGCGCACTACGGTCGAACAGCTGCAATCCCAACTCGCCTTCAAGGGCGCTCATCTGCACGCTCACGGCAGCCTGGGTGAGGCCGATCTCCCGCGCTGCAGCAACGAAGCTTCCATAGCGAGCCACAGCGAGCAATGTGCGGAATCTTCGGATCGACAAGGGTATGCGGGAGCGTTACGTAAATAATAGTTATCTTACGCGCAATTTCATTTAGCTTTTTCTCATACTCGCCGCGCCCTATGATTGCTCGCGACACGCGGACGATCATGGAAACCAAGTACGCCCACGAGATGCAGGCCGGCGAGCGCTACGCGCCGCTACGCTTCACGGTCACCGCCGACCTGAATCAGCAGTTTCTTTTCGCGGTCGAGGACTACAACGCCATCTACCTGCGCGGCGTGGACGGGCGCCCGCCGCTCGTGCATCCCGTGCTTCTGATGCACATGACGCCACGCACGCGCAGCCCGTCCTACCGGCAAGCCGCGGGGATGGGCTCGGCGTTCGCGCGCGATCGGAGCGTCTACCTGCGACCCGCCTACCAAGGCACGACCTTCGAGGTCACGTGGGAGGTCTCGCAGACATACGAGCAGCGCGACAAGATCTACCAGGACTACGTGGCCGCGGTCTTCGACGCGGACGGCGGGCTCGTGCTGCGCCGCGAGCTCTCGTCGACGTTCTTCAGCCTCGGCAAGGTCAAGACATTTCCAAAGGCGGCCGCATCGTGACGTCCCGCATCGACGGCATGGCGGTGGGCGAGGTCGCGTGGAGCCATCCGCGCACGCTCAGCCTGGCGCGCGCCCTCGCGCTCTCCGGTGGTCCCTGGGACAGTCCGTCGTGGCCGGATCGCAACCTGCACACGAGTGCGGCTGCCGCGGAGGAAGCCGGACTTTCCCAGATCGTGGTCTCCGGCACGCAATGGGAAGGCTATCTCGTCGGTCTACTCGTCGAGCTCTGCGGCCCCGGCTGGTTCGACGGCGGCACGGTGGACATCAAGATCCCGCGCAGCGTGCGCATCGGTGACGTCATCCGCGCCGCGGCGAGGCTGGAGGGATTCTCCGACCGCGAGGGGCGCACCACGGCCGAGCTTGCCGTGTGGTGCGAGAACGCCAGCGGCGAACAGGTCATGATCGGCACGGCGCGGTGCGTTGTCGCCGCACGGGACGCGCGGATCGCGTGAGCGCCCTCACCGAGGATGTGACCAAGGCGCAGCTCGCGGCGCGCGGCCTGCCGGTGCCGCCGGGCATCGTCGCGCGATCGGTGCAAGACGCCCGCGGCTCGGTGACGGCGCTCGCGGGCGATGTGGTGGTCAAGGCACTGGTGCCGATCGGCGGGCGCGGCAAGGCCGGGGCGATTCGCATCGCCCAGGATGCCGACGCCCGAGCCGACGCAACGGCGAGCCTGTTGGGGAGCGACGTGCGGGGCCACAGCGTGAGCGCCGTGTATCTCGAAGCCAAGGTCGACATCGCGGCGGAGTATTTCCTCTGCTTCACCTTTCGCGGAGACCGGCCGGAGGTGCTCGCAAGTACGCAAGGCGGCATCGACATCGAGGAGGTCGTCCGCGCGAATCCGGACGCCTGCGTTACCGCCCCGCTGGACGTCGTCGCGGGACTTGCCCCCTGGGACGCCATGGAGATCTGGCTGCGCGCCGGCTTGAGCGGCCCCGCCCTGCCCGCCGTGGCTGCCGTCACGAGCCGCCTGTACGACGCATTTCGGACATGCGACGCGCTCACCCTCGAGATCAATCCGCTCGTCGTGGATCGCAACGGCGACGTGCGGATCGTGGGCGCGATGATGGCCATCGACGATGCGGCGGCCTATCGCCATCCCGAGTGGCCGTCGAGCACCGCGGGGCTCTCTCCAAATCCGCGAGAGCGCGCCGTCGAGATCGCCAACGCCACCCGGGCAGGCGGCGAGGCGCGCTATGTCGAGCTCGACGGCGACATCGGACTCCTCGTGGGCGGCGGCGGCGCGGGCCTGTACATCCACGATCTCGTGCTCGAGCTAGGCGGCCGCCCGGCCAACCATTGCGTAACCCCCCCCACCTCCGCGGACGATGCCAAGCTCAAGGCCGTGCTCCGCGCCATCTTCGGCAATCCCAGAGTGCGCGGCGTGCTGATCGGCTTCAATTTCGCGCAGATGGCACGCACCGACATCCGCGTGCGCGCGCTCGTCGAGGTGATCGACGAGCTCGGCGTGGACACGAGCCGCGTGCCCGTGGTGATCCGGCTGTTCGGCGCGGGCGAGGAGACGTCGCGCGCCCTCACCTCGGGCCTGCCCAACGTGCATTACGTCCCCCGCGGCACCACCCTCGCCGACGCCGCGGCGCTCATCGTGCGACTGACCGCGGCAGCGCCACAGGCCAGCGCGGCATGAGCATCCTCATCGACGCCAGCACGACCGCCATGGTGCAGGGCATCACCGGCGCCCAGGCCCGGTTCGACACGCAATGGTGCCTCGAATACGGCAGCCGCATCGTCGGGGGCGTTTCGCCCGGCAAGGGCGGGTCGATGGTGCATGGACTTCCTGTCTACGACACCATGGCGCGCGCCTGCGCGGCGCATGAGGTCGATGCATCCATCCTCTACGTGTCGGCCGCGCGCGTGAAGGACGCCGTGCTGGAAGCGATCGCCGCGGGCGTGCGCCTCGTGGTGGTCACGGCCGAGCATGTACCGGTGCACGATGCGGCGTTTGTCGCGGCGCTCGCGCGCCAGCGCGGCGTGCGCCTCGTGGGCTGCAACACCAACGGCCTCATCTCGCCGGGTCGATCGAAGCTCGGCGGCGTCGGCGGCATGCGGCCGGACGACCTCTACCCGATCGGAGGGATCGGCATCTGCTCGCGCTCCGGCGGCATGATGGCGGAGATTGGCCTCGCGCTGAAGGCAGCCGGCTACGGCGTCTCGACCTCCGTGGCCATGGGTGGCGATGTCGTCACCGGGATGCGCATGGCCGACTACGTGCGGCTCTTCCAGGACGATCCGGATACGCACGCGATCGTGCTGTTCGGTGAGCCCGGCACGAGTAACGAAGAAGAGGTCGCCGAGCTCGTGCGCACGGGGATCGTGACCAAGCCCGTGGTCGCATTGATCGCGGGCCAGTTCCAGGAGCGGTATTCGGCGGGCCAAAGCTTCGGCCACGCCGCCGCCATCATCGGCGATGGCAACGGCAGCGCGAGCCTCAAGCGGCAACGCCTGCGCGACGCGGGCGTGAGCGTGGCGCACGCGCTGGAGGACATCCCGCGGTGGCTTGAAGAACGAGGCGTGCCGCCGTAGCCGTCCAAAACAACAGGAGGAATCACATGCAACGATGGATCCGTCTCATCGCCTTCGCGGCGACCGCTCTCGCGGCGGTACCGCCGGCCGCCGCCGCGGACGAATGGCCCACCAAGCCCATCCGCATGGTGGTGCCCTACGCCGCGGGCGGCAATACCGATGTGCTCGCGCGACTCATCGCCCAACGCCTATCGAGTGCGCTCGGCCAGTCGGTGATCGTGGACAATCGGCCCGGCGGCAACACGCTGCCCGCCACCGAGCTTGTGGCCAAGGCGCCGCCCGACGGCTATACGATCCTGCTGACCACGCTGACGTTCGTCGTGGTGCCGAGCCTGTACCCGAGCTTGCCCTTCGATCCGATCAAGAGCTTCACGCCGATCACGCTGGCGGTCACGCTGCCGAACGTGCTGGTGATCAACACAGAGTTGCCGGTGCAGTCGATGAAGGACTTCATCGCGCACGCCAAGGCCAATCCCGGCAAGATGAGCTACGCGTCCACCGGCAGCGGCACGTCGCCGCACTTGTCGATGGAGCTGCTCAAGTCGATGGCGGGCATCGACCTCGTGCACATCCCGTACAAGGGCGGCGCGCCCGCGCTCACCGATCTCATCGGCAATCGCACGCAGGCGCAGTTCATCGGCTTGCCGGTGGCGATGCCGCAGATCGCGTCCGGCAAGCTACGCGCGATCGGCGTCACGGGCAAGCAGCGCGCCTCCGCGGCGCCGTCGATTCCCGCCATCGCCGAGACCGTTCCGGGCTACGAGCTCGATCCGTGGTTCGGCGTGCTCGGGCCGGCGGGAATGCCCAAGGCCATCACCGAACGGCTGCAGCAGGAGATCTCGCGCATCTTGCGCGCGCCGGACGTGCGCGAGCAGCTTGCCTCGCTCGGCGCCGAGCCCGTGGCGAGCACGCCCGAAGCCTTTGCGACGCACCTGCAGACGGAGATCGAACGCTATCGCAAGCTGGTGAAGGACGCTGGGGTGAAGGTGGAGTAGCGTCGGCCGAACGAGGCGGGATTTCGGACACGGCGGAAGGGGGCCCAGGAGATATTGGCCGCCGGCCAGAAGCGGACATGAGTATGACGTTGCAGCTCACCGGGAGGAGCGCGCCCCCCCCCCGGTCGGGTTGCCCAGACCCCCCGGCTGAGCAGCCACACATCGCTCACTTGATGAACGCAGCGGCGTCCAGTATGGCCTGGGTCACGACCGTGGGCTTGGACAGTTGCGGCACGTGACCTGCAGACACGCGGATGGTCGTGGCCGAGAGCTTCTTCGCGCTGTCCAACTGCAGTGCCGGCTGGATCATCCGATCCTGCTCGGAGACGATGAACCAGGAAGGCTTGGTCGACCAGGCGGTCACGCTCACCTTCTCGTCGAAGGCGGCGGCACGGATGGGGCCTTGCGTGGCGGCCATCAGCCGGTGCTTGGCGATCGGGACGTCCTGCGCGAAGTGCTTGGAGATCCCCTCGAACGAAAGCGTGGCAAAGCCTTCCTTGTCGACGATCAGATGGTCGATGCCGGTCGGCTTGGGATAGTCCCTGGCCAAATCGTTGACCGACTGGCCCACGGACGGCGCAAACGCGGCCACGTAGACGAGTGATCGCACGCGCGGATGGTGACCGACCTCGGTGATCACCATGCCGCCCCAGGAGTGGCCCACCAGCACCACGGGACCGGTCTGCGCATCCAGTGCCCGTCGCGTGGCGGCGACATCCTCGGCCAGCGAGCTTAGCGGGTTCTGCACGGATACCACCTTTAGACCGCGTGCGTGCAAGGTGGGAATGATGTCGTCCCAGCTCGATCCATCAGCAAAGGCGCCGTGAACAAACACCACAGTGGCCGCCTCGGCGGGTGCCGCGGCCTGCGCGACAGGCGCCACGCCGAGCGCAGTGAGGGCCAACGCGGCAACGAGAGGCGATAGCGTGAACATCGGTTTCATTGGAGAACTCCTTGTAAGTAGTGTCAGCATTCGCCGACGTGAAAGCGTGCGCGGGATGCGCCTGGATAACGAAGATCGGGGTCTAGACGGTGGGAACCGTTCCACCGTCGATCACGTGCTCCGACCCGGTGATGGACGTTGCTCGATCCGAGGCCAGGAAAGCGATCAGATCGGCAACCTCTTTCGGGTCGGCGGGCCGCCCCAGCGGTATGCCGCCGAGCGACTTCATGATCACTTGCACCGCATCGTCGTAGCCAATGCCGGCTTCCTCCGCGATGCGCAGGGCCAGACCGTTGGAATTCGGACTGGCGATCCAGCCGGGTGACACCCGCACCACGCGCACGCCCTTCGGAGACACTTCCTTGGATATGCTTTTGCTGTAGGTGTTGAGAGCCGCCTTGGCCGAAGCGTAGGCCGTGGTCGCCTCCGGAAGCGGCAAGCGGTTCTGGATTGAAGTGACGTGGATGACGACGCCGCTGCCCTGGGCGACCATGCCGGGGATCAAGGCACGATCGAGCCTCACCGCCGGAAAGAGATTCAGGGCGAACTCCTTGTCCCATTCAGCGTCGTCGAGCGCGGCAAACCCGCCCGATGGCGCCGATGAGCCGCCCAGGACGTTCACAAGAATGTCGAGCCCGCCGAGCGTCCGATGCACGGCGTCGACGACGGCTCGAGTTCCCTCTCCCGTGGTCAGGTCGGCTTCGACGAATGCGTCACCGTTGAAACCCGTCGGCTTGGTGCGCGCCGTTGTCAGCACACGCGCGCCCAACTCCTGGAAGAGCGCGACAGTTGCAGCCCCGGCACCCAACGTGCCCCCCGTGATCAGCGCCCGCCGCCCCCGCAGTGTGAGAAACGGCGTCATACGGTGACCTCCAGTTGAGCGATCTTGTCGTTCTCCAGAACGAAGAAAAAGCGCAGGTCGACCGGGCTGCCAGGAAAGTCGCCGACGACGTGACACGTCACCTGGGTCTTGCCGTTCTCGGTGGCGATGAAAAATGGCTCCGTCGTGTAGGTGTACTTCTGCGTGGTCCCGGCCTTCCATCTGCGAATGGCATCGCGGCCCTCATGCGTCTTGCCTTCATCCTTCACGACGCCGTTCTCACTAAAAGCGGCGGCGACAGCATCGGGGCCGCCGTCGCGGTCCGCCGCGAAATAGGCTTCGATGGTCTTCGGCAATGTGACGGTCATTCAGCTCTCCATGTGTGAAACAGAAACAGCCTCGTGGACTCGGCGGTGGTCCTTCGTGAGTCCGTGGGAGGAATGTAGGCGTGAACAATTGCCGCGACAATCGGGACAACGTAGGATGAGACATTTCGAAAACCGGGACAATGACTCGATCGGCACTGGCAGACCTGGACGCGGTTCTCAGCGTTGCCCGCCGCGGCTCCTTTCGAGCCGCGGCACAAGAACTCGGCGTGTCCACAACGGCCCTGAGCAATGCCGTGGCCAAGCTGGAGCAGCGCCTGGGCATTCGCCTCTTCAACCGCACGACGCGGAGCGTCGCGCTCACCGATGCAGGAAAGGCGTTCGTCGAGCGGGTGGGACCGGCCGTGACCGACATCCACGACGCCATGCTCGCGGCCCAGTCGCTTCAGGAGACTCCGACCGGCACGTTGCGCATCAACGCGTTTGCATCGGCGGCCCGGGAGGTGATGGCGCCGATCATCCTCACGTTCCTACAGCGCTATCCCCAGGTCCATGTCGATCTGGTCACGGAAGGCCGGCTCGTCGACATCGTTGCAGCCGGCTTCGACATGGGTTTGAGGCCGGCGGATCTTGTGCCCAGCGACATGGTTTCCTTGTCACTTGGCCTGCATCGCAGCAATGCCGTCGTGGCCTCACCTGACTTTCTACGCGTGCATGGGACGCCAATCGTTCCAACCGACCTGTACCGATTTCGCTGCATCCGAGTGCGACTGCCCAACAATGCGTTGTTTCGTTGGCGGTTCGAGAAGGATGGGAACGCCGTCCAGATCGACGTCCAGGGCTCCATCACGCTCGATGAGCAGAGCCTTGTCCGCATTGCCGCGCAAAGCGGGATCGGACTCGGCTACATCATGGAAGCGGATGTGCGCGAGGATCTCGCTGCCGGTCGACTGGTGCGCGTCCTCGGCGATTGGACCCCGGCCTTGGCTCCCCTTGCGCTGTACTACGCCGGCAGGAAGAACCCGTCGGCGGCCTTCCGTGCCTTTACTCAGGTGGCGCGCGATTTCGTCGAAGGCAACCGATAGGAACGTGCGCTTGCGAGTCGTGCGTGACCGCGCGAGAAGGCAGCATGTACGACGGTTGGCTTGTGCTTCCGGGAGCAACTCGTCTCTCAGGAGTGACTGGAGGATGAAGACTTCGGGATTCGGCCAGAAGCTGACATTCGCCGATGCCGACAGGTTGTCGGCTTCAAACTGCAAGCCGCCCGTCAGCGTCCGGGCTACCTGTGACGGGTCTTGAGGGGGAGACGCGCGGCGGGCCGCTCCTCTAGCCGCCACCTCCGGAGCGTTGGCCTTCGCAGCAAAGCGGTTACTACTGGCCAGACCTGCTAGCTGCGTTGGCGCGCGCGTGCTACGCTTGATTTTGTCACGAAATCATGCAGCCGGAACCCACCAAGCCCCGCCATGGCGGCACTCGACTGGGTGCCGGGCGCAAAGCCGCCTACGGAGAGCCCACCAAGACGGTCCGGGTGCCGCAGAGCCTCGTTCCCGTAGTGGTCGGATACCTGGACGAGCTGAAGCGTTCGCCGCACCGGCCGGGGGAGGCCTCCACCTTGAGACCGGTTTTCGCGGTGCGCGCCGCGACCTCAGTGCCCGCGCTCGGTCGCCGCGTCCGTGCCGGCAAACCCAGTTCGGGCGACGACTACCAGGAGGACGCAGTCGATCTCGGCAAGCACCTGGTGCGGGACCCGAGCAGCACGTTCGTCATGAAGGTAGCCGGCTGGTCCATGCGCGACGCCGGCATCGCTGATGGCGATGAACTGGTTGTCGATCGCGGCGTGGCCGCTGGCGACGGCCGCATCGTCGTCGCCGACATCGACGGCGACCTGACCGTCAAGCGCCTGAAGCGCACGGCCACCGGCTGGCTGCTCCAGGCCGCGAATCCCGACTTCGCCGACATCCCGGTCGGCGACAAGAGCGAACTAAGCATCTGGGGCGTCGTGACGCGCGTCCTGCATGCCGTATAGACGCCTACACTGACTTTAAAGAAACAGGAGGATCGCATGTCTCAAGCAAGCCGAATCGAATGGACCGAGGCGACTTGGAATCCGACGGTAGGCTGCACTAAGATTTCGCCGGGCTGCAAGCACTGCTACGCGGAGACCATGGCCAAGCGCCTGCAGGCCATGGGCACGCCGGGCTACGAGAACGGCTTCAAACTGACGATCCTTCCTGAGCGCCTGGCCGAACCGCTCGCGCGCAAGAAGCCGACGGTGTACTTCGTCAACTCGATGTCGGATTTGTTTCACAAAGGGGTGGATGACGGCTATATCGCTCAGGTCTTCGACGTGATCCGTCGTTGCCCGAAACACACCTTCCAAGTGCTGACCAAACGAGCAGATCGTATGGCGTCGTTCTTCCGAAACCGCGAGGTGCCGGACAACGCCTGGCTCGGTGTGTCCGTGGAAGATCGCCGCTATGGCGTTCCGCGCATCGCCGCATTGCGTCAGGTCGATGCTCGCATCCGTTTCTTGTCGGTCGAGCCGTTGCTAGCCGACGTTGGAGCCTTGGACCTAACCGGCATTCATTGGGTAATCGTCGGAGGAGAATCGGGACCAAAGGCTCGTCCGATGCACCTCAAATGGGTGGAGAATGTCCGCCAACAATGTGAGGACCAGGGGGCGCAGTTCTTCTTCAAGCAGTGGGGTGGCTGGGGTGCCGATGGAAAGCGCCGCTCTAAGAAGGCAAACGGCCGACTGCTTCAGGGGCGCACCTGGGACGACATGCCCGCGCTGTCTGCCCACGCCTGAATGAACGCATGACGCTGAAGCAATACAACTGGAAGGATGGTCCGGACTTCATCCAACAGCACAGCGTCGCCAAGCACCGAATCCTTCAGGCCTACCTCGCTGCCTACTTCCGCACCCTCGTCAGCTCCCCGAATCAAGATGTGCTCCGGTTGACCCTCGTCGACGGGTTTGCCGGCGGTGGCCTGTACGTCCACAACGACACGCGAGAGACGGTCAAGGGCTCGCCGTTTATCTTCCTGGAAGCCACGCGAGAAGCCGACTTCCTGATTAACAAGGATCGACGCAAGCCCATCCAGCTTCAGGTCGATTACTTTTTCACTGAGGCCGACCGGCATGCCTACATGCACCTCGACAAGGTGCTACGTGAAGCAGGCTACGGCGACCGCATAGGCAACGGCATCTACATAGATCACGTTCGGTTCCAGGACAAGGCCGACGCGATCATCGCGTTCATCAAGAAGAAGAGCCCGAAGAACGGTCGCTCGATCTTCGCTCTCGATCAGTACGGCTACAAGGATGTTCCCACCCTGTTGATGCGCAAGATTTTCGAGGCGCTACCGAGTGCGGAGATCATCCTAACGTTCGCCGTCGACTCCCTCATGAATTTCGCCAATGATGGCGAGCAGTTGAAGGACCTGCTGGGGAGTCTCGGCATCCCAGACATCTTTGGCGGGCGGCCAGTCGACGAAATAAAGAAGTCCGACCGCGACTGGCGTCTCTTACTTCAGAGCACCGTGTACCGCCGTCTCGTCGAGAACTGTGGCGCCCGGCACTTCACTCCGTTCTTCATTCGCAATCGCGGCGGCCACGGCGACTACTGGCTCATTCACATGTCGCAGCACCATCGCGCTCGGGACGTGATGACGGAGGTGCACTGGGCCAACAACAACTACTTCATCCACTACGGCGGCGCAGGTCTGGACATGTTCCAGATGGTCGGGTACGACCCGGCGCACGACGCGCAATACCTCCAGCAGTCTACCCTCGGCTTCCAATTCGACGACCTCGCCAAACGCGCGAGCATCGCCGCGTTGAACGAGCACATCCCCCGCCGCGTGTACGCCGACGACACCGGCATCAGCTTTGGCGAGCTGTTCGCGACTACGTGCAACAGCTCGCCGGCCTCCGCGCGAATCTACCGCGAGTCGATTGGACAACTCATCGCCGAGTGCATTATTGAAGCCGTGCCAGCTGACGGCGGAAGCCGCCGATCGGCAGCGCAAATAAAAGCCACCGACCAGCTGATCGCTCCTCGCCAACGAACCATCCAGTTCGTCTAGAAAACAACAACATGACTGCAGAAGAACTCATCAACAAATGGGGGCGCGGGCGGACCAACTTACGCACTCAGCGAGCGGGCCGGGTTAAAAACGCATTTCATGGATCTGTGCTTGATGTTGGGCGTGCAGACGCCAGGCGATGCGCTCAACTACTGCTGCGAGCCCTACGTCAGCAAGACGAGGTCGGGCCGTGGTTTCGCCGGTGAACCGTTCTCGGCCCGCGAGCCCATAGCACGCCCGATTCGGCTTCCAGAGATTGCTGATTGACGGAGGAGTTGCGCCTTGTCCACGCATGTCCCCGATGTGTATGAGGGCCGCATCCCGGCCATGGTCAAGCACGAGCTGCTGAAGAGCTATTTGGAGAAGCTTGTCCTCATCATTGGAATGAACGGACGCGCCAAGGGAAGCGCAGAGATTTGCTACGTCGATTGCTTCGCTGGCCCGTGGGGCTCAGCCGACGCGAAGCTGACCGGCACGTCGATCTCGCTCTCCCTCAAGACGCTTGCGGCGTGCAAGGAGAAGCTCGCTTCGCTTGGCGTCGATGCGCGGATGCGAGCGCTGTTCATCGAACGGGACGAGGATGCATTCCAACGCTTGTCTGCGTACTTGGCAAACGATGCGCCGAAGGCGGTCGAGGCGACCTGCATGAAGGGCGACTTCGTCGACCTTCGCGGCGACATCTTGCGACGGGCTGGTAAAGAGGCCTTCGGCTTTTTCTTCATCGATCCCAAGGGATGGACCCCGATCGCAATTGAAGTGCTTCGGCCGCTGCTGCTGCGACCGAGGTCGGAGTTCCTGATCAACTTCATCTACGAGTTCATCAACCGGGCTGCTTCCATGACGCAGTTTCGGGAAGCGATGCGTCAGTTGCTGGGCAAGGAAGTCGAGCTTTCCGGGAAGACACCGGAAGAGCGCGAATCGGCGCTCGTCGGTGCCTACCGCGAGGCGCTGAAGACCTGCGTGCCCGTGGCACGCGCCCCTTTCACCGCACGCACGGCCTATGTCACCGTGATGCACCCCGAAAAGCGGCGGACCAAATACCACCTCGTGTACCTGTCCTGCCATCCGAAGGGCATCGTCGAGTTCATGAACATCTCCCAGGCCGTCAACATCATCCAAGCGAGAGTTCGTCTCGCGTCACGCCTAGAGAAGCAATCGAACCGGGATGGAACAACGGACATGTTCGTGGAGCATGCGATCGCCGAAGTCGATGAGGCGCGCAGCGCTCCCAAGGATGTTGATCGGTTCTGGCGCGACTACCTTGCCGGCGGCGAAAAGCGGATCAACCAGGCCGCCTTCGCGGACATCCTCGAATCGACCAATTGGTTGCCCAAGGAACTCCAGGACTCGCTACTGCGCTTGTCGAACTCCGGCGAGGTCGTGAACCTCGATGCCGTCGGCAAGCGGCGCACCGCGCGACCATTGCACTTTGATGGCGAGGGCGAACGGTTGAAGCTGACGGGCGCCGCGTGAGCCCTCCGCCGGCAGAAGGTCAGCGTGGATACGCGCGCCAGCGCTCAACGGCTGCGTCCGCTCCATTGCTGCCGTTGACGACGCGGAACTGAATATCGCCAAGGGGTCGAAACCCGACACGCCCCACCCTCACTTCCCAACCCACCCAAACAGCTCCCCCGCCCGCACAATGTGACCCGGCTCATCCGCCTCATACCCCGCCACCGGCCGCATCAACCGCTCGAACTCCTTCCCCTTCAACAACAAACACAACTCCTCCACCGCCGGCCCCACCAGCGTCGCATTCCGCCCGGTCAACATGTACCGCTCGCGCACGATCGGCACAAAGTCCAACCCGAACTGCGCGGCCGCAGGCTCGATCGCCATTCCCACATCGGCCATATCACTCGCAACAAACGCAGCCACGGCAGCGTGCGTGAATTCCCCCGTGTCATAGCCAACGATCCGCGCAGGGTCGACATGCTGCGCAGCTAACAACGCATCGAGCAGCACCCGCGTCCCCGACCCCGGCTGACGATTCACGAAGCGCACGCCCGGCCGCGCGACATCGCGCAAGCCACGAATCTTCCGCGGATTGCCCTTCGCCACGATAAGCCCCTGCGTGCGCCACACCATGCGGATGATCTTCTGCTGGCGCGGCTTGAAGTAGCGCGCGTACTGCTCCCACAGCACCGGCCCGAGCTCGCCCTCGGGCACGTGAAAGCCGGCGAGGTCGCAGTCGCCGCGCGAGAGCGAGGCGATGGCTTCCACGCTGCTCATGTACTTGAGGTCGAGCTCCACGCTCCCGTAGTCGCGCACGAGGTCGGGCAGCTTCTCGATTGCGTAGCCGTGGCTTGCGTGGATGCGCAGCACCTGCGTGGCGCGCTCGCGCGCCTTGCGGATGGCCACGTTGAGCTCGTTAGCCACGTTTTCCAGTTGCGGGAACAGGCCGGCTTCCGTGCGCTGCTCGGCCCACAGCAGCTTTTCGCCCAAGGCCGACAACCGCGCGCCGCGTCCGCGCTCGAGCACCACGAGCTCGCTGCCGAAGATGCCGTTCCACCGGCCGAGGAGATCCCAGGCATGGCGATAGGAGAGCCCCACGGCCTTGGCCGCCGCGGTGAGCTTGCCGTGATCGTGGATCGCGCGCAGCAGGCGAAAGAGCTGTGGCTCGAAGTGGTCGCCGGCGTCGGAGGACAGCACCCAGGCGGGCTTGATGACGATGCGCAACCCTGCTCCTTGATATCCGTGCCGCTCAGCCGTTCATCAGCATGGCGGCCATCGCCGCGTGCGGCCCCTGCGGCGCCCATACCCAGCCGATGCGCCGCACGAAGGTCGGCTCCGGCAGGCTGATGCGCGCCAGCGAATCGCCCAGGGTCTGGCGCGAGAGCATATCCGGCACGAGCGCCACGCCCAAGCCCTGCTCGACCAGTGCCGCGATGGCGGTCACGCCGTCGACCTCGATGCGCTCGCGGGGCCACACGCGATGCGCGCGCAGGCAGCGATCCACCATCTGGCCGATGGGCGTGCCGCGGTCGTAGCGGATGAAGGGCTCGCCGCGGAGCAGGTCCAGCGCATCCCGCGAGGCGAAGGCGGCGGGCACGAGCGCCACGATGGGGTCGCGCGCCGTCTCGCGCCATTCGCAGTTCTTGGCGAGCGTGAAGGGCGGCTCCACCACGAGCGCGGCGTCGAGCTCGCCGGCGGCGACGCGCCTGCAGAGGTCCGCCGAGTTGCCAGGCGTGATGTGGATGTGCAGCGCGGGCTGCGCGGCGTACAACGGCGCCAGCAAGGGGGGCAGCACGCTGGTGAGGGCCGACACGAAGGCGCCCAAGCGAAGCTCGCCGCGCAGGTCGCCGCCGCGGGCCGCGGCCTGCAGATCGCGAACGCTGCGCAGGGTGCCCCGCGCGAGGTCGAGGATCTTCAGCCCCGCTTCCGTGGGCTGCACCACGCGCCCGGAGCGCCGTACCAGGGGCGTGCCGAGCTCAGCCTCGAGGGCATGGATGCGTGAGGCCACCGCCGCCGCGGTGAGGTCGAGGCGACGCGCCGCCTCGGCCAGCGATCCGCTTTCCACCACCACGACGAAGCTCGCCAGGAACTGGACATCCATCGGCCCAAGTCTGGCGTCCGATGGGTCCTTGCGCAAGCGAGGTCAGGGCTTGATGTTGGCGTCCTTGACGACCTTCTTCCAGCGCTCGAGGTCGTTGCGGATGTAATCGCCGAACTGCGCGGGTGTACTTGGCGTGGCGGTGAGCGATACGGCGGCAAAGCGCTCGCGCGTGGCGGGCATGGCCAGCGCCTGCACGATGGCCTTGTTCAGGCGCTCGATGATGTCGGGCGGCGTGCCTGCCGGTGCAAGGATGCCCGTGATGCTCTCGACGACGTAGTTCGACACGCCCGCCTCCGCTGCCGTGGGCACGTCGGGCAATTGCGGATTGCGGGTGGCCGAGGTCACCGCCAGCGCACGTGTCTTGCCGCTCTTGGCCGGCCCGGCAGAGGTGGCGAGCTGCTCGAACATCAGGTCGACCTGACCGCCCATGAGCGCCACGGTGGCGGGCCCCACGCCCTGGAAGGGCACGTGCAGGAACTTGGCGCCGGTGTTGGACTGGAAGAGCTCGCCCACGAGGTGACCCACCCCGCCCGAGGCCATCGTCAACTGGCCTGGCTTGGCCTTGCCCAGGGCCACGAGCTCCTGCACGCTGTGCGCGGGGACGGAGGGATGGACCACGAGCACGAAAGGCGTGCTGCTCACCAGGCTCACGGGCGCGAAGTCCTTGGACGGATCGAACGGCGTGGCCGGGTTCAGCGCGGCGGCCACGGTCAGCGAGCTGTTCGAGCCCATCAGGAGCGTGTAGCCATCGGGCTTGGACTTGGCGACCTGGTCGGCGCCGATGATGCCGCCGGCGCCTCCCTTGTTGTCCACCACGATGGGCTGCCCGAGAATGTCCGAGAGCGCGGGGCCCAGCGCGCGCGCGGCGATATCGACCGTGCCGCCCGGCGGGAACGGAACGACGAGGCGGATCGGCTTGGACGGATAGCCCTGCGCCACCGCCGTGGCGCAGGCAAGCGTGCAGGCAATGGCGGCCAGCGTGTTGCGAAGTCGTTTCATGGCAAGTCTCCGGGAGCCGTGGGAAGGGGCGTGTCGTCAGTAGCGCAGGTCTTGAAGGAAGCGGTCCAGGAGCGGATCGAAGAGATCCGGCCGCTCGAAATTGGGCATGTGCGCTGCGCCTGGAATCACGTGATGGGTGGCCCGCGGAATCCGCGTGGCCATCAGCGCCATCTGCTCGAAGATCTCGCGCTCCTCGGCCTCGCCGGCCACCAGCAACGTGGGGACGGTGATCTCGTGCAGACGATGGGTGTGATGCACGTCGGCGAGCAGGGCTTCTTCCTCGGCCTCGCGCACGTGCAACGGGGTCTTCAGGTACTCGCGCACGGCCCACGCCTTGACGTGCTCGGGCATCGACGGATGAAGCTGCTTGGCGACCAGGCCGCGCACCACCGTCTCCCAGCCCTTCTCGCGCACGGCGCGGTGAAAGCCCGCCACGTCGCGCCCCCTCCGCGAGCACGGCGCACCGATGAGCACGAGGCCGCGCAAAGCGGTGGGGTGCGCCATGGCATAGAGCTGGGCCACGATGCCGCCCACCGAGCAGCCCACTAGGACGAAGTCATCCAGCGCGAGCTCGCGGACGATGGCCTCGTAGTCTTCCAGGAACTCGGCGATGCGGTATTCGCCGTGCGGCTTGTCGGAGTCGCCGTGGCCGCGCAGGTCGATCGCGATCACCCGGTAGCGCGAGGCGTGATGCTCGAGCTGCGGCCCATAGAAGGCGGCGCTGGCCGGCGTGGAGTGAAAGCAGAGGATCGGCCGACCGGCGCCTGCCTCGAGGTAATGGAGCCTGTGGCCCCGAATCTGCAGAAAGGGCATGACGTGGGAGCGCGAATCGAAGGCCCATTCTTGCGGCCCACGCTGCTCGGCGCCAGCAGATCGGCGTTGCTTCAAACACAACGAAACTTATGGTCCGGCGTGTACCCCGCGCCTGCACCGTGAGGGGGCACGTCATGGGCGCCCGGGCCGGCCGCCCGGTCGCGGTTCACATCCGATGCCCCCTACTCCCCCGTCATCTGCCGCCTCACCTCCGGCACCTTCCGCTCGAGGTACCCCGGCGGCTCGCGCAACTGCGTGGGGAAGCGCTCGGTCCCGGCGAGCCACGTCCGCACGCGCGCCTCTGGCTGTTGGGCCGGCGGCACCGCGCGCGACGCCGCATGGGCTTCGACCGCCAGGAAGTAGCGCGCGAGGTTGCGCTCGATGCCGCCGCGGAGGTCGCCCACGTACACGGGGCGTCCCTCGGCGTCGCGGTCCACCACGGTGAAGCCCACCTTCTTGCGGCCCGCCGTGGTGAAGTACGCCGCCATCGCCATGCGCGCGGCCCAGCCGAAGCGCTGCGAAAAGGTGATCTGCACGAGCGTGCGCCCCGGGGTGAGCGGCGTGGCCTCGAGGCCGATCGCGTAGTCGCGGGTGCCCAGGGGACCGTCGGGCGCGTTCAGCCGCGATTGCGCATACGCACTGCCGCGGATGGGCCGGGTGAACTCGAACGTGACGGCCGTGGCGCTCTCGCCCAGCGACACCTCCACCGTGTGGGCCGTGGGCCGGCAGGCGTGGATGTTCGGGTCGAGGATCAGCACTGCGCACCAGCCCGCGGGGTCGGCCACGGCCGCCTGCACCT
>CALFEY010000139.1 GCA_937958295.1 uncultured Pseudomonadota bacterium | reverse complement strand
CTGCTCTGGGAGGATTCGAGGTAGGTGCCCCAGGCGAGCGCGCCGGAGACGAGCGCCACCGCCACCATCGTGCGCGTCACCGGCACGCCCACGAACGCGGCCCCGCGCGCGTTGGCGCCCACCGCGCGCACCGCGAAGCCGAAGGTCGAATACCTGAACACCGCCCATAGCGCGACGGCAAGACCGAGCGCGATGAGCAGTCCGGTATGCACGCGCGTGCGCTCCACGAGCTTGCTCAACTGCAGGTCGTCGGCGAGCGCCGCGCTCTGCGGCCAGCCCATGGCCGTGGGGTCCTTCATCGCGCCGTCGAGGAGCATCGATACGAAGAGCAGCGCCACGAAATTGAGGAGGAGCGTGGTCACCACCTCGTCCACCCCGAGGCGCGTGCGCAAAAGCGCGGGAACGAGCAGCAGCATCGCGCCGGCGAGCATCGCCGCGGCGAGCATCGCAGGAAAGGCGAGCAACGGCGCGAGCTCGAGGTCGGTGGCGTACGTGCCCACCGCCACGGCGGCGAGCGCGCCCACATACAGTTGTCCTTCCGCTCCGATGTTGTAGAACCGGGCACGGAAGGCCATGGCCGCGGCGAGGCCGGTGAGGATCAGCGGCGTGGCCCGCGTGAGCGTCTCGCTCAACGCGAAGCGCGAGCCGAAGCCGCCCTCGAAGATAAGGCCGTAGGTGCGACCGAGCGGGGCGCCCGCCCACGCCACGAACAGCGACGACACGAGCAGCGTGAAGGCGATGGCCGCGAACGGCGCGACCAGGGCGATGCCGCGCGACATCTCGCGGCGCGCCTCAAGCCGCATGAGCGTCTGCCGCGTGCGTGCCGGCCATCGCAAGGCCGATGGTGGCCATGTCCCACTCGGCCACCGGGCGCGCGGTCGAGAGGCGTCCCGCGTGCATCACCGCCACGCGATCCGCCAGCGCGAATATCTCGTCGAGGTCATCGGAGACGAGCAGCACGGCAGCGCCGCGCGCGCATGCATCGAGGAGCTGCTGGTGCACGAAGGCCACGGCCCCGATATCGAGGCCCCACGTGGGCTGGCTCGCCACGATGAGCACCGGACCATCCGCCCCCACGGCCTCCCCGGCGAGCGCGCGGCCGAGGATCAGCTTCTGCATGTTGCCGCCGGACAGCGAGCGCGCGGGCGTGTCGATGCCGCCGCCGGCGCGCACGTCGAAGCGCTGCACGATGTCGCGGGCGAACCGTCGCGCCGCGCCGCGCCGGATCACGCCGGCCGTGGCAAAGCGCGTGCGGTAGTGCTCGGCCAGGGCGTTCTCCCACAGCGGGAGGTCGCCGATGGTGCCCACGGCATGCCGGTCCTCCGGAATCCGCGCCACGCCCGCGGCGATCCATGCGCGGGGATTGGCCGCGACCGCCCGGCCCTGCACCGTGACGCTGCCGCCGTCCACGCCGCGCATGCCGCACAGCACGTCGGCGAGCACCTGCTGGCCGTTGCCGGAGACACCCGCGATCGCCGTGATCTCCCCAGCCCGTACCGTGAGCGAGACGTCGTGCAAGGCCCCACGCACGCCCGCGCGCTGCACCACGCACACGTCGCCGCCCGCGGCATGCGGCCTCGCCACCGGAGGCGGCACCTCGCGCCCCACCATGAGCAGCGCGAGCTGCGCCTGATCGACCCCGCGGGCCGCGAGGGTGGCCACGAGCTTGCCGCCGCGCAGCACGGCGATGCGATCGGACACGCGCAACACCTCGGGCAGCTTGTGGCTGATGAAGATCAGCGAGAGCCCCTCCGCGACGAGCTCCCGCAGCGTGGCGAAGAGCGACTCCGACTCCTGCGGCGTGAGCACGGCCGTGGGCTCGTCGAGGATGAGCACGCGAGCCTCGCGGTACAGCGCCTTCAGGATCTCCACCCGCTGGCGCTGGCCCACCGAGAGCGTACCCACGCGCGCGGCGGGATTGACCTCGAGGCCGAAGCGCTTCGCCGTGGCGACGAGCCGCGCGCGCGCCGCGCCACGCCGCGAGCGCAGCCGCCACAGGGGCTCGGTGCCGAGCATCACGTTGTCGAGCACGGACAGGTTGTCCGCCAGGGTGAAGCGCTGGTGGACCATGCCGATGCCGGCCGCGAGCGCGGCGGCCGGATCCCCCGGCGGCAGGGGTGCGCCGAAGGCCTCCACCGTGCCCTCGTCGGGGACGTAGTGGCCGAACAGGATCGACACCAGCGTGGACTTGCCGGCGCCGTTCTCGCCGAGCAGCGCGAGCACCTCGCCGCGGTCGAGCCCGAGCGAGATGTTGTCGTTGGCCACAAGCGGGCCGAAGCGCTTGGTGATGCCCGTCAGCCGCAGGACGGGACCGTCGCCTGAAGCCGGGCGGGCAGCGTGCATGGGCGCTTGGCGCGACATACAGCGAGGCGGGGCGAGGCGAAAGCCGGCTCGCCCCGAGGCGCCGCTACTTGGCCGTGGACTTGGGTTCCGTCTCGACCACGGCGACCTTGAACTTACCGTCGCGGATGTCCTTTTCCTTGGCCGCCACCTTGGCCTTGATGTCGGCGGGGACCTTGGCGTCGAACGTGCCGTATTTCGACATCTCGTTGCCCTTGAACTTCATGAGCGAGTACTGGCCGTAGTCCTCGGCCTTGAACTTGCCCGCCTTGACGCTCTTGAGCGCGGCATCGATCGTGGGCTCCATCGCCCACAGCGCGGACACCACGACCGTGTCCGGATACTGCGCCTGCGTGTCGATCACGTTGCCGATGGCAAGCTTGCCCTTTTCCTTGGCGGCATCCGACACCCCGAAGCGCTCGGCGTACATCACGTCGGCGCCCTTCTCGATCATCGCGAACGCCGCTTCCTTCGCCTTCGGCGGATCGAACCACGAGCCGATGAAGGTGACGTAGAAGACCACCTTGGGATTGGTCTCCTTCGCCCCCGCCATGAAGGCGTGCATCAGGCGATTGACCTCGGGGATCGGATAGCCGCCGACCATGCCGATCTTGCCGGTCTTGGTCATGCCGCCGGCCACCATGCCTGTGAGGTAGGCCGATTCCTGGATGTAGTTATCGAACACCGAGAAGTTGGGCGCCTGCGGCTTGCCCGACGAACCCATGAGGAACGACACCTTCGGATAGTCCTTGGCGACCTTGCGCGCCGCGGCCTCGACCGCGAACGACTCGCCCACGATGAACGTGTTGCCCTTCTCGGCGTACTCGCGCATCACGCGCTCGTAGTCGGCGTTCGCGACCTTCTCGGAGAACA
>CALFEY010000138.1 GCA_937958295.1 uncultured Pseudomonadota bacterium | reverse complement strand
GGGCGAGTTGGTTCGAGTCCAATCGCGCCTACCACTGACCTTTCCGTTCTCGTTTCCTTCGCTTCACCCCTCCCCCAGTACTGCTTTCGCCGAGGCCCACGCCGGTCTTTCGGCGGCGCCACGGCGCACTCGCCGCGCCTGCGCACGCGATAAGCCCCGGTAAACCGTTTGCCCCGTCCCGCGTTGAGGGCAACGTGAACCGTCGATGCGCGATATTGGTGATGCCCTGCCCCAGCACGGAACAAGCGGAGCGCGCGCAAAGCGTCAGCGTTGTCGTGCCCGCCCGACGCCGCGTCATGTGCAGGACCCGCGCCAGCACGCTCGCCGCACGCGCGGCGATGCCTTCCGATCCCACGCAAACGCGGTTCGCACGTTGTAGGAGAAGGCTATTTCGCGCGAGCGAAGCCGCTGTAGGCCGCCACGCATGCGCCGCGTCGCACGCGTCTTTCCGCGGGATGCAACCGGCACTCCTCGCGTGGAAGTGCTAGCGGAATGCTGGCACGCGCCTTGCGGTTACACGAAAGCGACATATAGTGGTTTCTAGGACCAAGCCGCGAGCCATGCGAGCGTTGAAGGCCCTACAAAGACAATAGTTGCCCGAAGCGTTACGCCCTCTCGCGAAGGAGATGCGATGGGCAAGTTGTTGGAGACGTTCCGCACCAACTATTCGGCGACGCGCGAAGAAGAGCTGTCGCTGGACGAGTATCTGGATCTTTGCAAGACGGATCCATCGGTGTATGCCACAGCCGCGGAGCGCATGCTCGCGGGCATCGGCGAAGCAGAATTCGTCGACACGCGGAACGACCAGCGCCTCTCGCGCCTGTTCGGCAACCGGGTGATCCGCCGGTACCCGGCCTTCCGCGAGTTCTACGGCATGGAAGACGCGATCGAGCAGATCGTGGCCTTCTTCAAGCATGCCGCACAGGGGCTCGAGGAGAAAAAGCAGATCCTCTATCTCCTGGGCCCGGTGGGCGGCGGCAAGTCCTCGATCTCCGAGCGCTTGAAGACGGTGATGGAGGCTCATCCCATCTTTGCGCTCAAGGGCTCGCCCGTCAACGAGTCCCCGCTCGGTCTCTTCCCGGCCGAGCGCTACGGCGAGATGCTGCAGGAGGAATACGGCATCCCCCGCCGCTACCTGTCGGGCATCATGTCCCCGTGGGCGCTCAAGCGCCTCGAGGAGTTCGGCGGCGACATCACGCAGTTCCGCGTCGTGCGCATCATGCCGTCGGTGCTGCGCCAGGTGGCCATCACCAAAACGGAACCCGGCGACGAGAACAACCAGGACATCAGCTCGCTCGTCGGCAAGATCGACATCCGCAAGCTCGAGCACTACTCGCAGAACGATCCCGACGCCTACAGCTACTCCGGCGGCCTGTGCCTCGCCAACCAGGGCCTGCTCGAGTTCGTGGAGATGTTCAAGGCGCCCATCAAGATGCTGCACCCCCTGCTGACGGCCACGCAGGAAGGCAACTTCAAGGGCACGGAGGGCTTTTCCGCGATTCCGTTCAACGGCGTGATCGTGGCCCACTCCAACGAGTCGGAGTGGCACAGCTTCCGCAACAACAAGAACAACGAGGCGTTCCTCGACCGGATCTACATCGTCAAGGTGCCGTACTGCCTGCGGGTGTCCGACGAAGTGAAGATCTACGAGAAGCTGCTGGCCGGCTCCTCGCTGGCCAAGGCGCCCTGCGCCCCGGGCACGCTGGACATGATGGCGCAGTTCTCGGTCCTGTCGCGCCTGAAGGAGCCCGAGAACTCGAGCATGTATTCCAAGATGCGCGTGTACGACGGCGAAACGCTGAAGGACGTCGATCCCAAGGCCAAGACGTTGCAGGAGTATCGCGACTACGCCGGCGCCGACGAAGGCATGACGGGCCTTTCCACCCGCTTCGCCTACAAGGTGCTGTCGGCCGTGTTCAACCACGACCAGACGGAGATCGCGGCCAACCCCGTGCACCTCATGTACGTCCTCGAGCAGCGGCTCGCGCGCGACGACCTTCCCGACGAGATCCGTCGCCGCTACCTCGAGCACCTCAAGGGCTACCTCGGGCCGCGCTACGCCGAGTTCATCGGCAAGGAGATCCAGACCGCGTACCTCGAGTCGTACGCGGAGTACGGGCAGAACATCTTCGACCGCTATGTGACCTTCGCCGATTGCTGGATCCAGGAGGAGGATTACCGCGACCCCGAGACGGGCGAGAGCTTCGACCGCGCTGCACTCAATGCCGAGCTCGAGAAGATCGAGAAGCCCGTGGGCATCGCCAATCCCAAGGACTTCCGCAACGAGATCGTGAACTTCGTGCTGCGGGCCCGTGCCCACAACGGTGGCCGCAACCCCGCGTGGAACAGCTACGAGAAGCTGCGCGAAGTGATCGAAAAGAAGATGTTCAGCAACACCGAGGACCTGCTGCCCGTGATCTCCTTCAACGCCAAGGCGTCCGCCGACGACAAGCAGAAGCACCAGAACTTCGTCGCCCGCATGGTCGAGAAGGGCTACACGGAAAAGCAGGTGCGCCTGCTCGCCGAATGGTATCTGCGCGTTCACAAGTCGTCGTGACCGAGCCGCGGCGCGCGAGGGGCAACTTCTGGGGAGCTCGCACTTGGCCCATCTGATCGACCGGCGCTTGAACGACCGGGGCAAGAGCGCGGTGAACCGGGAACGGTTCCTCCGCCGTTACAAGACGCACGTGCAGGAGGCAGTGAAGAAGATGATCGGGGAGCGCAAGCTCTCCGACCTCGAACAAGGCGGCGAGGTCCGCGTCCCCCGCAAGGACGTGTCCGAGCCCTCCTTCAACTTCAACCACGGCGGCGATCGCGAACGCGTGTTCCCGGGCAACAAGGAGTACACCACCGGCGATCGCATCCCGCGTGGCGACGGCGACGGCGGCGGGGGCAACGGCTCGCAGGGCGGCGAGGGCAACGGCCAGGACGACTTCGTGTTCTCCCTCTCGCGGGAGGAGTTCATGCAGATCTTCTTCGACGACCTGGCCCTCCCCCGCCTCGCCCGCACGGAGTTCGGGCAGGCGCAGAGCACGAAGAGCATCCGCTCGGGCTTCGCGCGTACCGGCGTGCCGGCCAACCTCGCCGTGGTGCGCACCATGCGCCAGGCGCTCGCGCGGCGCATCGCCCTCACCGGCGCGCTGGCGCGCGAGATGCTCGGCCTCCAGGAAGCCTTCGCGGTCGCCACGGCGGTGGGGCACGCGGAGGCGGCCGCGCGCCTGTACGACGAGATGCAGCGAGTCGAGCGGCGCCGTTACAGCATCGCCTTCCTCGACGACCCCGACATGCGCTTCCGCAATCGCGTGAGCCGTCCGGAGCCCGTCGCCCGCGCCGTGATGTTCTGCCTCATGGACGTGTCGGCCTCCATGGACGAGGAGAAGAAGGACCTCGCCAAGCGCTTCTTCTCGTTGCTCTACCTCTTCCTCACGCGCAAGTACGGCACGGTCGATCTCGTCTTCATCCGGCATACCGACGACGCCGAGGAAGTCGACGAGGACACCTTCTTCCACGATCCGCGCTCGGGCGGCACGGTGGTGTTCACCGCGCTCGAGCTCGCCGAGAAGATTCGCACGGCGCGCTACTCGAGCGGCTGGAACGTCTACGCCGCCCAGGCCTCCGACGGCGATGCGTTCGGGGCCGATCCGGCGCGCAGCGCGCGCTTCCTCCGCGAGAAGCTCCTGCCCTCGCTGCGCTATTACACCTACCTCGAGCTCACGCCGGGCCACAGCGACGCACGGCCGTCGAGCCTGTGGGCGGAGTACGAGCGGCTGGTGGAGGTGGAGAACGGCCGCTTCGCCATGCGCCGGGCCAGCGCCCGCGAGGAGATCTACCCCGTGTTCCGCGACCTATTCCGCAAGGAGGCGAGCGCATGACCCCCTTCGAGCGCACCCTGCGCACATCGCGCCACAAGGCCCTGCCATGGGCGTGATCTCCACCGGCGCCGACTGGGACTTCGATCTCCTCGAGCGTTACGACGCCGCCATCGCCACGATCGCTCACGGCGAGTTCCATCTCGACACCTACGCCAACCAGATCGAAGTGATCACCTCCGAGCAGATGCTCGATGCCTACGCCGCGAGCGGCCTGCCGGTGGGCTACCCGCACTGGTCGTACGGCAAGGAGTTCATCCGCAACGAGCAAGCGTACCGGCGCGGCATGCAAGGCCTCGCCTACGAGATCGTGATCAACTCCGATCCGTGCATCGCCTACCTCATGGAGGAGAACACCGTCACCACGCAGGCGCTGGTGATCGCGCATGCCTGCTACGGTCACAACTCCTTCTTCAAGGGCAACGCTCTCTTCCGGCAGTGGACGGCCGCCGATGCCATCATCGACTACCTGGTCTTCGCGCGCCGCTACGTGATGCAATGCGAGGAGCGCCACGGCAGTCCGGCCGTGGAGGAAATCATCGATGCCTGCCATGCGCTCATGCACCACGGCGTGGATCGCTACCGGCGGCCCGCCCCGTTGTCGCTGAAAGCCGAGGCGGCGCGCCTCGCGGAGCGCGAGGCCTATCGCGAGCGGCAGTTCAACGACCTGTGGCGCACGGTGCCCACGACGGCCGCCCACGATCGCACCAAGGCGCCGCCGTCGTTCCCGCGCGAGCCGCAGGAGAACGTGCTGTATTTCGTCGAGAAGTTCTCGCCCCGCCTGGAGCCCTGGGAGCGCGAGCTCGTACGCATCGTGCGCAAGCTCGCCCAGTACTTCTATCCGCAGGCGCAGACCAAGGTGATGAACGAGGGTTGGGCCACGTTCTGGCATTACACGATCACCCATCGCCTGCACGAGACGGGCCAGGTCGACGATGGCTTCATGTTCGAGTTCCTGAAAAGCCACACCAACGTCGTGTACCAGCCGCCGTTCGACTCCAAGTTCTACGGCGGCCTCAATCCGTACGCGCTCGGCTTCGCCATCTTCTCGGACCTGCGCCGCATGTGCGAGGTGCCCACCGCCGAGGACCGCGCGTGGTTTCCGCAGATCGCCGGCGGCGACTGGCAGAAGGTCCTCGACTTTGCGATGCGCAACTTCAAGGACGAGTCCTTCATCGCCCAGTACCTGTCGCCGCGGCTCATCCGCGAGATGCGCCTGTTCGCCATCGCCGACCATCGCGGCGAGGATGCCCTCAAGGTGGATGCGATCCACGACGACCAAGGCTACCGTCGCGTGCGCAAGCTCCTCGCGCTGCAGCACGCCAACGAGGAGCGCGTCCCCGATATCCAGGTGTTGCGCTACGACCGCGACGGCGACCGCTCCCTTACGCTTCGCTACGCGCAGCGTCGCGGCCGCTCGCTCGACGAGGCCGCGCAGGAAGTGGTCGTGCACCTGCGGCGCCTGTGGGGCTTTCCCGTGCGCGTGGAAACATGGGAAGACGATGCGCACCAGGTGCACCTGGGCGCCATCGCCGCGTGAGCCGGCGTCCGCAACCGGTGGTGGTGAACGTCCTCAGCCGGCGGTGGTGATCAGCACCACCCCCAGGGCGAGCAGCACGATGGCCATGATCTCGCGGCGCGAGAGCTGCTCGCGGAAGAAGCGCCGCGACACGACGTAGCTGAACACCATCTCGATGAGGCCGAGCGTACGCACGTAGGTCACCGGCTTGAGCGCGAAGGCGGTGAACCACCCCACCGATGCCGCGGCGCCCATAAGTCCCGCGAACAGCGAAGGCCGCCAGGCGGCGAAGGTGCGCAACACGACAGGACGGTCGCGCATCCACAGCCAGCCGCCCAGCAGGAATGTCTGGAGCGACTGCGATACCACCAGCGTCGCGGCGGCATTGAGGAGGAACGACGGCGACTGCACCGCGTGCGTAGCTCCCCGGAAGGCAACGCTGCCGAGCGCCATGCACGCGCCGCAGCCCACCCCGAGCAGGGCCGACCGCGAGGTGAAGCCTTCGATGAGCGACCGAAACGGGCGCTCGCGGTTGGCGGGCGCCAGCAACAGCACCCCGAGCGTGCCGCAGCCCACGGCCAGCGCGCCCTGGAGGTTCAGCGTGTCGCCGAGCAGCACGACAGAGAACAGCGCCACCTGCACCACCTCGGTCTTGGAGTACGCCACGCCCACCGCGAAGTTGCGCTCGGCCATCGTCCGCAGCAGGAGCGCGGTGCCGCCGATCTGGCTGACCCCGCCCACGAATGCCCAGGCGTAGAACTCCCCCCCCATCGCGGGCACCGGCAGCGCCGTAAAGCCCATCACCACGAGCAACCAGGCCACCGCGAACGGCAGGCCGTAGAGGAAGCGCACCAGCGTGGCCCCGAGCGTGCCGAGCTCGGCCACCAGGTTGCGCTGCGCTGCGTTGCGACCCGTCTGCGCGAGCGCCGCGAAGATGGTGATGGGGATCCACATCATCGCTGCCGCATCCGGCAGCGCGCAGTCCCCGCGTCAAAGCGAAAGGCCCTGGGCCGGGCGAGCGTCGCGCGACGCCGCCGGCCGCCGGGCCGTCTACATTCGTCCTCCGGCGTCATTCCTTCTCGATTCCCGCCGCCTCGAGGACTTTGGCATACTTGGGAATGTCGGTGCGCACGGTCGCCGCGAACTCCAGGGAAGGTACGTCGGCGGTCTCGACCGCACCGAAGCTCTCGAACTTGGCCTTGACGTCGGGCTGCTTCACGATTTTCGCGACCTCGTCGTGCAGCTTCTTGACGACGGGCGCAGGAAGGTTGGCCGGCCCGTACAAGCCGAACCAGGTCTGTCCCTCGGCCCCCGCGAGGCCGAGCTCAGCCGTGGTGGGCAGGTCGGGCAGCGCGGACACGCGCGTGGGGCCTAGGACTGCGAGCGCCTTGAGGCGTCCGCTCTTGATGAAGGGGAGCACGGCAGGAAGTGTATCGAAGGACACCTGGAGCGTGCCGGAAACCGTATCGGCCACCGATTGGCCAGACCCCTTGTACGGCACGTGCAGCAGCTTCGTCCCCGTGCGGTTCATGAACACCTGCCCGGCTACTTGCGGCGTGCTCGCGGTGCCGGAGGACCCGAACGAGTACTTGCCCGGGTTGGCCTTGAGCAGGGCGATCAGCTCCTCCGCATTCTTCACCGGGACGTTGGGATTGACGGACAAGATGTGCGGCACCTCGGCCACACGCGAGATGGGCGTCAGGTCCTTGTCGGTATCGTAGGGCAGCTTCTTGTACAGGCCCACTGCGAGCACGTAGGTGGAGTTGGTGCCGAGGAGAAGTGTGTAGCCGTCGGGCGCGGCCTTGGCCACCATGTCGGTGCCGATGGTGCCGGTCGCCCCGCCGCGGTTCTCCACGAAGAAGGTCTGGCCGAGTGACTCGGAGAGCTTGGCGGAGATGAGGCGCGCAACCGTATCCGCGCCTCCGCCTGCCGACCATGGAACGATCACCTTCACGGGCTTGGTGGGATAGTCCTGGGCGACGGCCGTCCCGGCGACGGCGACGGCGGCGAGCAGCAGCCACGAGCGGATGTGCATGAGAAGCTCCTTGGTCGGTTCTTGGATTGCGGCGTGCCTGCCGCGCGAAGACGGATGAAGACTTACGCGTGTGCCACCGACGCGGCCGCGTGCTGCGCCGCAGAGCGGCCCGCCGTGCGGCCGAAGACCGCACCGGACATGAGCCCGCTGCCACTCGGATAGCCGAAGTAATAGAGGCCGCCGACCATCTCGCCGGCGGCGTACAGGCCGGGGATGGCCTTGCCGTCGACGTCTATCACTTGCGCACTCGTGTCCACCTTCACGCCGCCGAAGGTGAACGTGATGCCGCAGGTCACGGCATAGGCCTCGAAGGGCGGTTCGTCGATGGGATTGGCCCAGTTCGACTTCGGGATCGGCAGGCCCACGGTCTTGCGGCCGTCCTTCACGTTCGGATCGAACGCCGGATCGGGACGCGTGGCCGCGTTGAATTCGCGGATGGTGGCAAGCGCTCGCCCTGGATCGACGTCCTCGAGCTTGGCAACGAGCTCCTCGAGCGTATCGGCGCGCACCCGCGTCACGCGGCGGAAGCGATATTCGTCGCGCAGGTAAGGTTGGGCCCTGCGGTCGAACACCTGCCAGGCGAACTGCCCGGGCTGCGCAAGGATCACGCGGCCGTATTTCGAATAGGTGTAGCTGAATACGTCGGCGCCTTCGTCGACGAAGCGTTCCCCGTTGGCATTCAGCATGATGCCGAAGGGGTACGAGTGCTTCTGGAAGTTGTCGCCCACGTCGAGGTCGCCGAACTCGCTCGCATTGCGATCCCAGCCCACGCTGTGGCAACCAGACCAGTTGCCGGTCGGCATGGCGCCGGCATCGAGCGCCATGCGAATGCCGTCGCCCGTGTTGAAGCGCGTTCCGCGCACCTTGGCGAGCTCCCAGCCAGGGCCCAGGTAGCGCGTACGCATCTCGCTGTTCGCCTGGAACCCGCCCGCCGCGAGCACCACGCTGCTCGCGCGCACATCTACCGTTCTGCCCTCGTGGCGCACGCGCACTCCGATCACGCCGGTGTCGTCCGTGAGCAGCGCCAACGCGCGCGATTCGTAGGCGATGGTGATGCCCGCCTTGGCCACGGCGGCCTGTAACGCCGCCACGAGGCCCGGGCCGCCGCCGACCGCCTCCACCGTAAGGCCGCCCCAGAAGCGAAAGCGCCCGTTGTGCTTGAACGCCTGCCGGCCGTACATGGGGGCGAAGCGCACACCCTTGCCGCGCATCCAGCGAATGGTGTCGCGGCTGCGGGTAACGAGCAGCTCGACGAGATCGGGGTCCGCGCGATGCTGCGTCTCACGCGCCATGTCGTCGTAGTACTTGCCCTCGGGATGGGTGCCGAAGTCCGTCATGGCGATCTCGTTCTCGGTGAGATCGGGCACCAGCGCGCGTAGATCGTCCACGCCGTCGTACACGCACTTGATGGCCCCGGCGGTGAACCGCGTGTTGCCGCCGGACTCTTCCTGCGGGGCGCGCTCGAGCACGAGCACCTGCTGGCCGTGGTCGGCGCACGACAGCGCGGCGCAGAGCGCCGCGTTGCCCCCACCGACCACCACCACGGGGGAGTAAGAAGGCAGCATCACGATTCCTCCGTTTGGCGGAGCCTGCGGAACGGATGGATCCCGCCCGGGCCCTCTATTCATAATTGCGAATGCGATTCATCATTG